>CAMAOY010000027.1 GCA_945859865.1 Phenylobacterium deserti | reverse complement strand
CGTGGTCCAGGGCACCGCCCTCCAGCACCGCTTCGCTTTGCAGGAGGGTCGCCCCGGCGGCCCCGGCGACCTGGGCCGCCACTTCATCGTCGTGCGGCAGGTCGTACTTGCCGCCCCAGCCGTTGAACCGGACCCCGACGCAGGCCCCCGGGCCCAGGAAGATGGGCCCAGTATCGCGCAGCCAGACGTCTCCGAACCGGCCGGGGACGATCTCGATGCCGGCGACGCCGTCCAGCCGCCGGCGGGCCTCGGCCGCGCCGGCGTCGGACCCGGTCATCAGGCGCACGCGCTCTCCGCCCGGGCCGGCCAGGGCCCGGGCCAGGGCCTCGACCTCGTCCTGGGCGGGCGCAAGATTGTCCTCCCAAAGGTCTTCATGGCTGGGAAAGCCCAACCACATGGCCCGGTGCGGGGCCCACTCAGCGGGGACGGGACGGGACATGGCGCGGTTCTCCCTCAAGGGACGCGGGCAGATGGGCGAGGCGGGCCCCGGCGTCAAGCCGGCGCATGAAAAAGGGGCGGCCCGTCGCCGGACCGCCCCCGTCTCCGTCAGGCCCCCGGCGCAGCCGGGGCCAATTCTAGAACGCGTACCTCAGGCCGAACTTGACCTGCCAGAGCGAACGGTTCGGCGCGTCCGAGTTGGACAGCGTCTTCACCGCCGGCTGGAAGTTCGAATAGGTATACTTGCCGCCCGCGATGGCGACCCCGACGATGGGCGCTGTATAGGGGAAGTCCACCTGCTCGAGGACGCCCCACTCATCGTTGAGCATGTTGCCGAAGTTGATGAAGTCGGCGAACAGCTTGAGCTTGGCGCCGTTCGGCACGAAGGCTGGTAGCTCCTGGCTCAGGCGCAGGTCGAAGCGGGTCACGTCATCCGAGCGGAAGCCGTTCCGGGGCGAGATCTTGCCAGCGTGGTCGGTCAGGCCGACGCCCTTCAGGTACTCGTTGAAGGCCGCCATGTTGAAGCCCGTCGCGTAGGCGATAATGGGGTCGCTGGTCAGGGTCACATTACCTGCGCTGTCCACCTGCGGGACGTAGAACAGTTGGCGGTTCGAGGCACCGTCGCCGAAGGTGGACATCGAGGCCGAGCCCGACATGTTGTAGACGAAGCTGTAGGGCAGGCCCGAACGGTGCTCCATGAACAGCGAGACGTTGGACTTGTTGTCTTCCCAAAGCTCCCGGGTCCAGGACAGGCGCAGCTTATACGAGTGCTTGATCTCGTAGTTCGAGGTGGCAAGGCCCGGGTTGTTCACGTCCGCCGTCGCCACGCCGGCCCAGTTCGAGAAGGCCACCGAGCTGGTGCCCGGGTTCACGTCCTTGGCATCGGTCAGGGTGTAGCTAAAACTGCTGTCAAAGCCGGAGTCCCAGGACTTGGAGAGGCTGAAGGCCCAGGCCTGCTGGAAGCCCTGGTCCGAGTTGGTCAGGACCAGGTCGCTGCCGGTATCGGAAGAGGCGACGCCGGTGACGAACAGGCCGCGCTCGGCGTTCCGGCGATAGATCGGCCGGCCGTCGGGGGCGTAGGCGACCGGGGAGAGGCCGCCGCGGTAGTCCTTCCAGAGGATTCCCTTTTCGACGTCGCCACGCAGGTAGTCCACGGTGAACTCGTAGTTGTCGCCCAGCCAGCCCAGGTTCAGGTCTCCAGCGAAGGTCACGCTGCTCTTCCAAGTCTGGATCGGCTGAAAGCCTGGGTCGATGCCGTTGGTACCGGCCGAACGCTGGATGTTGATGATGTTGGGCTTGGTTGGGTCGAGCAGGGCCTCCAGCGCCGTCGGCAGGTCCGCAAAGCTGGTGACCTGGGCCAGGATCGCGTTATCCGTCGTGCCAGCGGCGAGGCCGCAGGCCGAGCTGGTGGCGTTGCGCAGGCAGGAGACGCTGGCGCCCAGGACGCCGGTGTTGGAGAAGCTGTTCGACACCCAGACGGTGGCAGCACCGCCGGAGAAGAGGCCTAAGCCCCCGGTCACCCGCAAGCTGCTGACGCCCACGGCCCCGAAGGTGGCCTCATAGTCCGGCCGCCAGTCGAAGCTGAGGCGCGGCAGTACGACCGACTTGCCGTCCAGGTTCTCCGAGTTGGAGAATCCATAGCGCTCGAGGAAGTAGGGGTTGGCCCGCGGCTGGTCATCCTGACTCAGCTGGGTGTAGCGGACGCCGGCCGTCACGCTGAGGTTCGGCGTGATCCGCAGGGTGTCCTGAGCGTAGAAGTTCCAGGTGTCGTAGTCGAACTGGGCGGCCAGGTCCTTCTCGTTCCGTACGCCGTCGCCGTTCGCGTCGACAATGGCGTTCTGGTAGACGAGCTGGTTCAGGTTCTTGCTCTGGAGGTCCGCCACGCTGTTGAAGGTGAACTCGCCTTCGGTGCGCTGGGCGAAGAGGTTGTAGACCTCAAGGTTCTCCATCTCGACGCCAGCGGCGAACTCGTTGTCGCCGAGGTCATAGAAAACCCGGGCGCGATAGGTCTTGACGGTATTCTCAAGCTCGTTGGCGTGACGCGAGACGTCCGGACCCGCGAGGATCCGGGCGCCCGTACCGGGCACCGCCGGGTTAGCGCCGATGGAGAACTGGCCATACTCTGCCGCCTCATCGCCATTGCCCGAGGCGTTGCCAGAGACGCCGCCGACCGGGATCTGCTGGGTCGCAACTTCCTTCTGGGTGGCCGTCAGCTCGGTGCGGAGGTTGTCGGTCCACTCCGAGTTGATCTGGGCGGTATAGACAGTGAGGTCATCACCCTTGGTATAGTAGTTTGAGTAAAGGGCCAGTTGGGTTGAGGATGAGCGATTACCCTCGATCAGGCGGGTGCCTGCGGTGGACTGCCAAGTAAAAGCCGCGCGGTGGTTGTCCGTGATATTCCAGTCGAGCTTGACAAGTTTTTTGGTATCTTCTTCCGGCAGGGCCAGATTGTCGAGGATCGAGCTGTCAGTATCAACACCGTAACTATAGACACTCTTCAGGATGTCCTGGACCTGGGTTACCTGCGCCGGCGTGATGAAGGGGATAGCGGCAGTGGGGTTGCCGGCGATGACCGGCTTGCCTGACCCAACGGGACCCGCGATCGTTCCGCGCTCGGCGTCGAACTGCTCGTAGGACAGGAAGAAGAAGAGCTTGTCCTTGATGATCGGCCCGCCGAGGGTGGCGGCCCAGGACTTCTCTTCGAAGATATTGGTGAAGGTCTGGCCGTTGGCCTTGTCACCGATGAAGTCCTCGTCGGAATACTCGTAGACGAACGAGCCCTTGAAGGAGTTGGTCCCGGACTTGGTGACCACGTTGATGTTGGCGCCCTGGAAGTCGTTGTAGAGCACCGAGTAGGGTGCCAGGTTGACCGACAAGGCCTGTACAGCGTCAGGCGAGATCGGGCTGCGCTGGGTGGGGTAGCCGTTGTTGTTCAGGCCGAAGTCGTCGTTCTGCTTCACGCCGTCGACGGTGAGGCTGTTGAAGCGGTTGGACACACCTCCGGCGATCACGGCGTCGAGGTTGGACGGATCCAGAGTGACAAAGGGGTTGAGGCGGGCGATGTCCTTGAGGTCGCGCTTCAGGCTGGGCAGGTCCTGGATGTCGCCGAGGCCGTAGTTGGAGGTCGGCCCGCCGTTCTCTGCACGCTTAGCAAGGGCGGCGGTGACCACCACCTCCTCGACCTCATTAGCGTTCAGGGCGATGTTGACGGTGACGGGTGCGCCGACGCCCACGGACTGGACACTCGAGGATTCAGACCGGCCCGAAGCGGTCGCCTGGACCGTGTACGGACCGCCGACGCGGAGGCCGCGGGCGGTGTAGTAACCGTCGGGGCCGGAAAGGGTGGTCACGGTGGTGCCGGTGGGCACGTGGGTGATGCTGACGGTGGCACCCGCGACGGCAGCGCCGGCACCGTCAGTGATGCGCCCGCGGACGGCGCTGGTGGTTTCCTGCGCAAAGGCCGGAACGGCCATGGCGCACATCAGGGCGGCTACAGCCGCGCTGTTGGTGAGCGTTCTCGTGGACATCATGGATACCCCTCTATCGGATGAATCCGGCCTGCAGCCTGCCCCGACCGGTTTGGCGGGCTTATAACCCCGGAATGTGACATTTGGCGTGACGGTTTTTTGACAGTCAAATTCACGCGGCGGACTGCTGCAAAAACGCCACGCTTGAGACCCGGCGTGCCTGCGCTACGGGCACCCTTCAGCCCCGCCCCGCCCATACAGCCTGGATCCGGGCGTCGCGACCGCATCCGACCCGATAGCGATTGTAGTGGCCGGGATTCTTGGTGGCATAGTTCTGGTGGTAGCCCTCGCCCATCCAGAAGGTGGAGCGCGGCAGGATCCGGGTGGCGACCGGGCGCCGGATCTGGCGGGCCACGTCGGTCTTGACCTGCTCGGCTACGCGCTTCTCGGCGTCGTCCGCGACGAAGACCGCCGTCCGGTAGCTGGGGCCGATGTCACAGATCTGGCCATTGGGATCCGTGGGATCAATGTTCCGGAAAAAGGCCGAAACCACGTCGCTGTAGGTGGTACGGGCCGGGTCCCAGGTCACCCGGATCGCCTCGAGGTGACCCTCATGGTTCTCGTAGGTGGGGTTGCTCCGGGACCCGCCCGAGTAACCGACCACCACGTCGACCACGCCCCGCACCTTCTCCATGCCATGCTCGGCCGACCAGAAGCAGCCGCCCGCGAAGACCGAGGTCTTCAGGCCAGGGGTCGGCGCCGGGGCGGCACCCCCGAGGGCGAGGAAAAGGAACAAGACCAGGATCGATCGCATGGGGCGTCTCCACACTCCGGAGGGATCAGGCGAGATCGGTGACGAAGTCCGCCTCGGTGTGCGCCCGGACATGATCAAGCGTAACACCTGGCGCAAGCTCCACAAGCCGCACGGCCGAGCGGCCGCGGTCGATGTCGAAGACGCCGAGGTCGGTGATTAACAGGTCGACCACCCCCTTGCCGGTCAGGGGCAGGGTGCATTCGCGCACCAGCTTGGACCGGCCGGACTTCTCGCTGTGCTCCATGACCACGATGACCCGCTTGACGCCGGCCACCAGGTCCATGGCGCCGCCCATGCCCTTGACCATCTTGCCGGGAACCATCCAGTTGGCCAGGTCGCCATTGGCCGCCACCTGCATGGCGCCCAGGACCGAAAGGTCGATGTGCCCGCCCCGGATCATTGCGAAGGACTCGGCACTATTGAAATAGGACGAGGCATCCAGCTCGCTGATGGTCATCTTGCCGGCGTTGACCAGGTCGGCGTCCTCCTCCCCCGCGAAGGGATAGGGGCCCATGCCCAGCATGCCGTTCTCGGACTGCAGGGTCACTTCAACGCCGGGCGGGATGTGGTTGGCGACCAGGGTCGGGATGCCGATGCCGAGGTTGACGTAGAAGCCGTCCTTCAGCTCGCGCGCCGCCCGGGCGGTCATGTCGTCGCGGGTCCAGGGCATCAGGCGCTCGCCTTTTCGCTGCGGGGACGGGTGGTCAGGCGCTCAATGCGCTTCTCGTAGGCGGGCCCCTTCAGTATGCGGTAGACGTAGACGCCGGGCGTGTGGATCAGGTCCTTGTCCAGGCTCCCGGTCTCGACGAGGGCCTCGACCTCGGCCACGCAGACGCGCCCCGCCGTCGCCATCATCGGATTGAAGTTCCGCGCTGTCTTCCGGTAGATCAGGTTGCCTGAGGCGTCGCCCTTCCAGGCCTTGACGATGGACAGGTCCGCCTTCAGCGCCCGCTCCATAAGGTAGGTCTCCCCGTCGAACTCGCGGGTCTCCTTGCCCTCGGCCACCACCGTGCCCACCCCCGTGCGGGTGAAGAAGGCTGGGATGCCGGCGCCGCCGGCCCGGATGCGCTCGGCCAGGGTGCCCTGGGGCGTGAACTCCACCTCCAGCTGGCCCTCGATGTAGAGCCGCTCAAAGAGCTCGTTCTCGCCCACGTAGGAGCTGATCATCTTGCGGATCTGGCCGTTCTCGAGCAGCAGGCCGAGGCCGAAGCCGTCAACGCCGCAGTTGTTCGAGACCACGGTCAGGTCCTTTACCCCGGACTCCCGGATGGCCAGGATGAGGTTCTCGGGGATGCCGCAGAGGCCAAAGCCCCCGGCCATCACGGTCATGCCGTCAAACAGCAGGCCAGCGAGGGCGGAGGCCGCGTCGGATTGGATCTTGGTCGCCATGTCCTTATACTACGCTGCATTGCAGCACTTGAAAATGTCCAAGACACCTTGCTGCACCTCCGGATTGTCGCGGGGCCTCGCCGGGGTGTAGGAGGCGGACATGAGCCAGACCGCCTCCCCTTCCGGCCTGCCGCCGGTGGACTTCAACGACTGGGCCGCCGACTTCGAGGGCTTCTCCCGTCGCCTGGGCGACAGTTTCGTCCGCTACGGGTTCTGCGTGATCGCCCATCACGACCTGGACCTGCCCCGGATCGACCGGGCCCTGGCCGCCGGGCGGGCCTTCTTCGCCCTGCCCGAGGACGTCAAGCGCCACTACGTTTCCGGCGCGGGCGGCCAGCGGGGCTACACCCCCTTCGGCGTCGAGACCGCTAGGGACTCCCAGCACTTCGACCTCAAGGAGTTCTGGCACATGGGCCGGGACCTGCCGGAGGGCCACGCCTACGCCCCGGTCATGCCGCCAAATGTCTGGCCGGCCGAGGTCCCCGCCTTCCGCGAAGAGATCTCCTGGCTGTTCAGCGCCCTGGAGGACTTCGGCCTGCGGGTGCTTCAGGCCCTGGCTGTCTATCTGGGCCTGCCGCGGCACTGGTTCGATGACCCGGTCCAGGACGGCAACTCCGTCCTGCGCCTCCTGCACTATCCGCCGGTCCCGCCGGACGGGCCCAATATCCGGGCCGGCGCCCATGGGGACATCAACGTCATCACCCTGCTGCTTGGTGCCGAGGAGGCCGGGCTGGAGGTCCTGGACCACGACGGCCGCTGGCTGCCGGTGAACCCGCCGGCCGGATCCCTCGTCTGCAACATCGGCGACATGCTGGAGAGGCTAAGCAACCAGGTCCTGCCCTCGACCATCCACCGGGTCGTCAACCCGGCGCCGGAGCGGCGGGGCGTGGCGCGCTATTCGACGCCCTTCTTCCTGCACTTCCGGCCGGACTTCGAGGTCCTCACCCTGCCCGGTTGCATCACGGCGGAGCGGCCGGACGCCTTCCCCGAACCGATCACCGCCGACGCCTTCCTCCAGCAGAGGCTGCGGGAGATCAAGCTGGCCTGACGCCGGGCTGCAGGGTCTCAAGCCCGGCGGGGTCGGACACGGTGACGGCGAGATCGGTCAGCAGGCCGTCATGGATGGCATAGATCCATCCGTGGACGCTGATCGCCTGGCCCCGCGCCCAGGCGTCCTGCACGAAGACGTCGGAGGCGACGTTGCGCACCTGGCGGATGACGTTCAGCTCGCAGAGCCGGTCCAGTCGCGGGCCGTCTCCCAGGCTCTCCAGTTCGGGCCGGTTCTCCGCATAGATCTCACGGATCGGATGGAGCCAGTGGTCGACCAGGCCCCGGCGCTTGCCGTCCACCGCCGCCGCCACGCCGCCGCAGCCGTAATGGCCCACCACCATGATGTGCCGGACCTTCAGGACATCCACCGCGAACTGCAGGACCGAAAGGTAGTTGGCGTCCTGGGGCGGCGCGAGGTTGGCCACATTCCGGTGTACGAAGAGCTCCCCGGGATCGAGGCCCACGATCTCATTGGCCGGCACCCGGCTGTCGGCGCAGCCGATCCAGAGGTATTCCGGGCTTTGCTGGCTGGCGAGACGCTGGAAGAAGCCGGGATCCACGGACAGCTTGGCCGCGGCCCAGCGACGATTGTTGGCCTTGAGGTCATCAAGCATTCAGGGTCTCGGCGCTCCCGGCTGGTTTCGCGGATGGGCGGCCTCGAAGGCCGGATGTTGGGCGGCACGCCCGGCGACCGCCTTCAGGGTGGGCCAGCGGGACATGTCGAGGTCGTACCGCGCGGCGGCGTAGACCTGCGGGACCAGGACGCAGTCCGCGAGGGTCGGGGTCGCTCCATAGGCGAATCCCTCCCCGTGCCGTCCGACCAGGGCCTCAAGGGCGTCAAAGCCGTCACTCACCCATCCGGCGGACCAGGCTGTGACGTCCTCGCGAGAGACCCCCAGTCCCTGCAGGGCCTTGTGGACGCGGAGATTGTTCAGGGGATGGATATCGCAGGCGACGATGGCGGCCATGGCGCGCACCCGCGCCCGGCCCAGGGCGTCCGCCGGCAGGAGGGACGGCTCGGGATGGGTCTCCTCCAGCCATTCCAGGATGGCCAGGCTCTGGGTCAGGAGGTCGCCGCCATCCGTCTCCAGGGCGGGTGCCAGGCCCTGAGGGTTGCGGCCCCGGTAGGCCTCGCCATGTTGGTCGCCAGCGCCCAGGTCCACAGGGACGACGTCGAAGTCCAGCCCCTTCAGGGCAAGGCCGATGCGGACGCGGTAGGGGGCGGTCGCGGCCCAGAAGCTGTAGAGGGTCAGGGGCATGAAGGTCAGTCCAACCGGAAGGCCAGGGTGCCGACGCCCTCGACCCCGCCCTCGACCCGGTCGCCCTTCTGCAGGGGCCCAACGCCTTCAGGCGTCCCGGTGAAAATCAGGTCGCCGGCCTTCAGGGCCCAGAGTCGGGAGGCTTCGGAAATGATCTCGGCCACGTTCCAGATCATGTCCGCCACGACGGCGTCCTGGCGCACCTCGCCGTTGACCGACACCCGAATGGCCCCCTGGGGCGGCGCGCCCGTCCAGGGCCGGATCGCAGAGACCGGCCCCGAGGCATCGAAGCCTTTGGCCGCCTCCCAGGGCTGGCCCTTGTCCTTGGCCAGGGCCTGCAGGTCCCGGCGGGTCAGGTCCACGCCGACCGCGTAACCGAAGATGGACTCAAGGGCCCGGTCGACCGGGATATCCGCGCCGCCGGACTTCAGGGCAATGACGAGTTCGATCTCGTGATGCAGGTTGGCGGTCGCCGACGGGAAGGGAACCGGGCCGCCGGGGGGGACGATGGCGTCCGAGGGCTTGGAAAAGAAGAAGGGCGGGTCCCGGTCGTCGCCCCCCATTTCCCGGCGGTGGGCGGCGTAGTTCCGGCCCACGCAAAGCACCCGGCGAACCGGAAAGAGGGCGTCCGATCCCTCGACGGGGACCAGGACCGGCGGCGGCGGCGCATGGACGAAGCGGGTCATGGAAGGCGGCATACCCCCGTCGGGCCGGAAGGAAAACCCCGAGGGGGCCGGCGATTGACAGGGGTAGCGGCCTGCGGCCTAGAGCCTGTTCCCTTCAGACGGAACGTCTGAAGGGACAAAACAGGCTCCAAGACCATAAAGTTAGATGCTGTTTCGATCCGATAACCGGTTCCAACTTATCGGAACAGGATCTAGGTCGGCGGCCCTGAACCGGAGAGCGACATGCCTGATCCCGCAGTGAAAGGCCCCCTGTCCGACCTCAGGGTCGTGGAGATGGGAACTCTCATCGCCGGACCCTTCTGCGGTCAGGTCCTTGGCGACTTCGGCGCGGACGTGATCAAGGTCGAGGACCCAGGCAAGGGCGATCCCATGCGCCAGTGGGGCCGGTCCCTGCCCAAGGGCCTGTCGCCCTGGTGGCCCGTGATCGGGCGTAACAAGCGCTCGGTGGCCCTCGACCTGCGCCAGGCAGAAGGCCGGGAGCTGGCCCTCGCCCTCATCGACCAGGCAGACATCCTCATCGAGAACTTCCGGCCCGGCGCCCTGGAAAAGTGGGGCATGGGCTACGAGGCCCTCGCCGCCCGCAACCCCCGGCTGGTCATGGCCAGGGTCTCGGGCTTCGGCCAGACCGGCCCCTACTCGGAACGGGCCGGCTATGGACTCATCGGCGAGGCCATGGGCGGCCTGCGCCATGTCACCGGCGAGCCCGACCGCCCGCCGGCCCGGGCTGGCATCTCCATCGGCGACAGCCTGACCGCCCTGCACGCCGTCATCGGCGTCATGATGGCCCTTCACCACCGGGAACGGACCGGCCGGGGCCAGATGATCGATGCCGCCCTCTACGAGAGCGTGCTCTCGGTCATGGAGAACCTGGTCACCGAGTACGACCTGACGGGCTATGTCCGCGAGCGCTCGGGCTCCGTCCTGCCGGGGATCGCGCCTTCCAATGTCTATCCCTGCGCCAACGGGGAGAGCCTGCTCATCGGCGGAAACGGCGACGCCGTCTTCGCCCGCCTGACCGCCACCATGGGCCGCGAGGACCTGGCCTCTGACCCGCGCTACGCCACCCACGCCGCCCGGGGCGAGAACCAGACCGAGCTGGACGCCATTGTGTCCGCCTGGACGCGGAACTGGCCGCTCCCCGAGCTCCTGGCCCTGCTGGAGACCAACGGCGTGCCCTGCGGGCGGATCTTCCGGGCCCCGGACATGCTCGAAGACCCCCAGTTCGTCGCCCGCCAGTCCATCGTCGAGGTGGACCATCCGGTCTTCGGCAAGGTGAAGATGCAGAACGCCTTTCCCAGGCTGTCGGAAACCCCGGGGAGCGTGCGCTGGCCTGGTCCGGCCCTGGGCGCGCATACCCGGGAGGTGCTGGAGAGCCTGGGCGTCGACGCCGGCCGCCTGGCCGACCTTGTGGCGCGGAAGGTTACCGCCCTTCCCTGATCACTCCGAGACCGCCAGGTCATCGGCGTGGATCACGGGGCCCTCGGAATATCCCAGCTCCGCTTCGATGGCCGCGGAGGTGAGGCCGCAGATGCGGACCGCATCCACGGCGTCATAGCGGCTCAGGCCCCGGGCGACCTCGCGGTCGGCCTCGTCGCGCACCACGACGGCGTCACCCTTGTCAAAGCGGCCCTCGACGGCGGTCACGCCGGCCGCCAGCAGGCTCTTGCCCCGCCGCAGGGCGCGGGCGGCACCGGCGTCGATCCGGACCACCCCCGAGGGCGCCAGGGAGCCGCCGATCCAGGACTTTCGCGCAGCATGGGGCGTGAGGGCGGCGGTGATCAGTGTGGCCCGGCCACCGGCCTCCACGGCGGCGAGGGGGGAAGCCCTCCGGCCGAGGGTGATCAGGGTGGCGCAGCCCGCCTGCCGGGCGATGCGGGCGGCCATGATCTTGGTGGCCATCCCGCCGGTGCCCACCCCCGCCGCGGCGTTGGCGCCGCCAGCCATGGCCTCGATCCCGGCATCCAGGTCCGTGACCAGGGGAAGGTGCGCCGCCGCCGGGTCCAATCGCGGGTCCGCCGTATAGAGGCCGTCGACATCTGAAAGCAGGACCAGGAGGTCGGCACCGATCAGCTGGGCGGCCCGGGCGGCGAGGCGATCATTGTCGCCGTACCGGATCTCCTCGGTGACCACGGTGTCGTTCTCGTTGACCACCGGAACCACGCCCAGGTCGAGGAGGGTCTCCAGGGTGGCCCGGGCGTTCAGCCAGCGGCGGCGGATCTCGGTGTCGTCCCGGGTCAGCAGGACCTGGGCGACCGGCAGGCCGTAGGGCTCCAGCGCCGCCTCCCAGGCCCGCACCAGGGCCGACTGGCCGGCGGCCGCAGAGGCCTGCTTCTCAGGGAGGGTCAGGGTCTTGCGCCCAAGCCCAAGGCGCCGACGGCCCAGGGCCACCGCCCCGGAGGACACCACCAGGACCTGCTGGCCCCGGCTGCGGAGACGGGCCAGGTCCCCTGCAAAGTCGGAGAGCCAGGCGGCATCCGGGGCGCCATCCGACCCGACAACCAGGGCCGAGCCGATTTTAACGACCACCCGGCGCGCGGAGGCGAGCCCGCTCACGGCCGCCAGTCTTCCGCAGTTTCCCCGGCCGCCTTCGCCTCGGCGCGGCGCGCCAGGACCTGACGCCAGGCCTCGCGCAGGAGGTCCCGGACACCCTGACCTGAAACCCCTGAGACCAGGCTCACGGGGCGGCCGGCGGCGGCCTCAAGCGCCTCTTTCTGCATCTGCAGGGTATCGGGGTCGAGGGCGTCGACCTTGGACAGGGCGAGGATCTCGGACTTGTCACCCAGGCCGGAGCCATAGGCCTCCAGCTCCCGACGGACCGTGCGCCAGGCCTCGACGACGTCAGTCTGGGTGCAGTCCACCAGGTGGACGAGGACCGCAGTACGCTCCACGTGACCCAGAAAACGCGTACCCAGGCCGGCGCCCTCGGAGGCGCCCTCGATCAGGCCGGGGATGTCGGCCAAGACGAAGCGCTCTTCGGACGACAGGTCGACGATGCCGAGATTGGGCGCAAGGGTGGTGAAGGGGTAGTCGGCGATCTTGGGCCGCGCGGCGCTGGCCGCCGCCAGGAAGGTGGACTTGCCAGCGTTGGGCAGGCCGGCGAGGCCGACATCGGCGATCAGCTTCAGCCTCAGCCAGATCACATGCTCTTCCCCGTCCTGGCCAGGGTTGGCGTGGTAGGGGGCCTGGTTGATCGGGCCCTTGAACCGGTCATTGCCCCAGCCGCCATTGCCGCCCTTGGCCAGGAGGACGCGCTGGCCGGGGTGGTCGAGGTCGACGATCAGGGTTTCCCGTTCCTCATCCAGCACTTCCGTGCCGACGGGAACCCTGAGGACCACGTCCTCGCCCGCTGCGCCGTGGCGGTTGCGCCCCATGCCGTGGATGCCGGTGCCGGCCTTGAAATGCTGGCTATAGCGAAAGTCGATCAGGGTGTTCAGCCCCTCCACCGCCTCGATCCAGACATCCCCGCCCCGGCCGCCGTCGCCGCCGTCCGGACCACCGTACTCGATGTACTTCTCGCGCCGGAAGGACACGGCACCGCCGCCCCCATTGCCGGAGCGGATGTAGATCTTGCACTGGTCGAGAAACTTCATTGTATCGCCCTAACATGTCCCGCTGGCAAAATCAGGCCAGCCAGATCATCCCACGGGAAGGCAGGGCCTCGCCGCGAGAGGTCACGAGGGTCTGGCGACGTTCGCCGGTGTAAAGGAATCCGGCCTTGACCAGGACCGCGTCCGAGGCCGGATTCTCGTCCAGCCGCCAGGCGCGGACGTAGGTGCGGCCCCAGTCCCGGGCGGCCCAGGCCAGGGCCGCCTTCACGGCCTCGGTCATCAGCCCGGCACCCCAATAGGGACGACCCAGCCAGTAGCCGATCTCGGTCCCGGGGGCGGACTCGCCGAAGAAGGACAGTATGCCGACGAGGCCCTCGGCGGGGTGATCCAGCACGAACCTCGCCTCTCGGGCGGGGTCGAGACCGTCGCCAGAGGCCAGGAAGGCCTCGGCGTCCCCCAGGGTGTAAGGGTGCGGAAGGCTGCGGGTACTGCGCACCACCTCGACGTCGGCGCACAGGGCGGCGATCCGCGCGGCATCCGAACGGCGAGGTGCGCGCAGGCGCAGGCGGGGTGTCTCGAGGATGGGGTCGAACTGGACAGGGTCGAACTGGACAGGGCGCATTTCGGGAACCTCCCGGCCCCTCTGCCGGGGGCCTGATACGAAAACGGGGAGCCCGGCGTCCGGGCTCCCCGCTTCGGGAGGTGCTCCGGTCCGCCAGGCAGGCGGACCGTGGGAGGGTCCGCGTCAGCCGACTGCGTTTTCCACGCAGACGTAGGTTCGGTCGTCACGCTTGGTGACGAACTTCACGGCGCCGTGGGCGGTCGCGAAGAGGGTATGGTCCTTGCCCATGCCGACATTATTGCCCGGGTAGAACTTGGTGCCACGCTGGCGGATGATGATGTTGCCGGCCAGGACCGCTTCACCACCGAACTTCTTCACGCCGAGGCGGCGGCCCGCCGAGTCGCGCCCGTTGCGCGAGGAACCACCGGATTTTTTGTGAGCCATGGGGGCCTCCTGAAACTTGGGTTCCGACGCTTATTCGGCGTCGGTCTTCTTGGGCGCGGCCTTCTTGGGCGCGGCCTTCTTGGCGGCAGGCTTCTCGGCAGGTGCCGCTTCCGCAGTCTCCACCGGGGCGGCCTTGGCCTTGGCCGGAGCCTTGGCCTTCACCGGAGCCTCCACAGGGGCGGCGGCGGGAGCCGCAGCTTCCAGCAAGGCGACAACGCCCTTCAGGTTGCGGGCCTTGGCGTCCAGCAGCGCCTTGGGGGTCAGGTCAACCACGCCGTCCCAGGCCGCAGTCTGGCCGGCACCCGTGATGGACGTCACGCGCAGGACCGTTTCGGGCTGGCGATGGCCGCGGGTCCGGCGATAACCCTTACGGCGGGTCTTCTTGAAGATCCGGACCTTCTCACCCTTGCGGGTCTCGATCAGGGTGGCGTTGACCGCAGCGCCCTCGACCACCGGCGCGCCGATGGTGACGGCCGCGCCGTCGCCAAGCATGAGGACGTCCGAGAAGGCCACGTCGGCCCCGGGCTCGCCACCCAGCTTTTCGACCACCAGCACATCACCGGGTTCGACCCGGTACTGTTTGCCGCCGGTCCTGATCACCGCGTACATAATTGGCGTCCCGAAGAATTAGAAATGAAACAATCGCCCGCAGGGAAGCCCGCGGACGGAAGCGCGCTCTTATACAGACGCACTCCGCCGAGTCAACGCGCAGGCCGATCAGTCGGCCCTGGAGGCGGAGGCGGAGTCCAAGGCCGGGGCTTGTCCGCCGCGCCAGTGCTCGACGATGGCTGACGACACCCTCTGGAAGACCTGGAGGCGGTCTGGCGAGCCCTTGGGGACCTGGGGCGCGAAGACCGCCACCGCATAGGTCTGCCCGTCCGGCGCCGTCACCAGGCCCACATCGTTCAATCCGAAGGTCTCGCCCCGGAAGTCCTGGCCGGTTCCCGTCTTGTGGGCGGCATGCCAGCCTGGCGCCAGGCCGCCGCGGAGCCGCATGGGGCCCGTGGTCGTCCGGCCAAGGGTGTCGAGGACAAACCGGGTGGAGGCCTCCGACAGGAGTTCGCCCCGCTGGAGCGCAGCCAGGGCGCGCACCACGCCAGCAGGCGTGGCACCGTCGTAGGGATTTTCGACATAGGCTGCGAGGGAGGCGGCCCGGGCCTCCGGGTCCAGTCGCGCGCGGGCGGCCTCGAAGGCGCCGTAGGTGGAAAGTTCAGGGCTCCAGACCAGACCCGCGATCCTCGACTGGAGTCGCCGCTCGTCCTCGGTCAGCCGGATGCCGGAAATCCCCCGGGAGGCCAGGAAGGCCTGCACCGCGGCGGGACCTCCGGCGAGGGCCATCAGCTTGTCATTGGCCGCATTGTCCGACTGGACCAGGGCGCGGCGGACCAGATCACCAACGGAGGTCTGGTAGACGCCGTTCTCGATCAGGTGGGTGATGGGCTGGTTGAAGACGCTGCGGTCTGCGTCCGTCAGGGTGACCGCCTGGTCGAGGGACAGCCTGCCGGCATCCACCGCCTCCATGACGGTCAGGGCGACCCAGAGCTTGGAGACGCTCTGCTGGGGAAAGGGCCGGTCCCCCTGTACCGAGGCGATCCAGCCGGTCTGGACATCCATTACCGCGATCCCCACGGCCCGGGGAAAGCCAGGATCCAGTGCGGCGAGCTGGGTTGCGACCTCGGGTGGCGCAGGTGGCGCGGGCCTCCTGGCAAGGTCGCGGTTCGGGGCCGGCTTCGGGACGGCTTCCGGCCAGGAGCCGGTGGAGGCCGTTCCCTCGAGGTCACGGAACAGGGGGGCGGCAGCGGCGGCGGCGATGGGGCCCGCCGTGACCAGGCAGACGACGGAAAGCGTGGCGGCGGGCCTACGGAAGCCTAGCAGGAGGGCGGAGACCCCCAGGTCGAGCAGGGCCTCCGGAACGCGGCGTGCGGCTGACGGCGGGTCGGCCAGGGTCCGGGCGACGAGACCGGGCGCCGCCCAAAGGCCGTCCGCGATCCCCCAGAACACCCCAAGGCTGCGGACCCGTAGACCGGGCGCAGGTGGCGGCGGGGGCAGCGGGAAGGCGGCTCGGGACGCGGGCATTGGGGTGTTGAGGACTAATCCGGGGCCCAGCGTCAAGCCGCCCGGGTCAGGAGAGGTCGAGGGAGATACGGCTGACCCCGGGCAGGTCAACCAGGGCGCGACGGACTTGGTCCCCCGCCTCTGGATCAGGCGCCCCGAGCTTGACCGAGACCGCGTTCCGGCCCGGTCCCAGTCGCCAGGCCCGGACCTCGAGAGGCTGAAGTCCTGCCGCCTCCAGGCGAGCAAGGATCTCGGCCTCCAGGGCCGGGGTCTGGCGAATGTCCAGCAGGGCCGCGCTGGCGCGCTTCAGGATGGAGGTGGCGAAGTGGGCGATCAGGGCCGCGCCACAGAGGGCCGCCAGGGGATCCGCCCAGGACCAGCCGAAGCGCCAGGCGGCTGCGAGGCCTGCGAGGGTCAGGGCGGATACCGCCGCATCTGCGGACACATGAAGGCGCGCGGCCGAGAGATTGTAGTCCGCGTCGGGGTTGCGGTCGGCGGCAGGCGGCCTCAGCAGGGCCATGCAGAGCAGGTTCAGCGCCAGCCCGCCCGCCGCTGCGTAGAGCGCCCCGGGATAGGCCGTCGGCTCCGGCCGGACCAGCCGGGTGAGGCTCTCAAAGGCCAGGCCAAAGGCTGCCAGGGCCAGGAGCACCGCATTGGCGAAGGCGGCGAGGTCCCCGATCCGCCCTGGCCCATGGGCTAGACGGGGATTGTCTGCGTTCCAGCGGGCGATCCTGTAGGCGCCGCCCGCGACGGCGAGGGTGGCGAGGTGGGCCCCGGAGTGCGCCCCGTTGGCGATCAGGGCGACAGATCCAAAGGCGAACCCCGCCGCCACCTGGAGGCCGGAGGCACCGGCGACAAGCAGGGCCGCCAGCCAGGTCCGACGTTCATTTCGCGCGAGGTCGGTCTGGAGGGTGGGAATGACGGGGCTCTGTCGAAAGGTTCGCAAGACGGGCGCGCTCCCGCATCCGGGAGGCCTATGTGTAACTTTGTAACATGATGAAGGCAGCTTGGCCAAGTTGCGCGGCCTGTTCCCCCGGACGGCCCGAGGGATTAAAGGAAGGACCATGATCCAGAAGACCCCCGTCACCGTCCTCACCGGCTATCTCGGCGCCGGCAAGACCACGCTCCTGAACCGCATACTCTCGGAGGACCATGGCCGGCGCTATGCGGTCATCGTCAACGAGTTCGGCGAAGTGGGAATTGATAACGACCTCATCGTCGGCGCCGACGAGGAAGTCTTCGAGATGAACAACGGATGCGTCTGCTGCACCGTGCGCGGCGAC
The DNA here is from genome assembly GCA_945859865.1 of Phenylobacterium deserti. Classification (GTDB taxonomy): domain Bacteria; phylum Pseudomonadota; class Alphaproteobacteria; order Caulobacterales; family Caulobacteraceae; genus Phenylobacterium; species Phenylobacterium deserti_B. The sequence goes on along the minus strand of CAMAOY010000027.1, from coordinate 6,558 downwards.
CTCATCCGGGTGCTGTCCGGCCTCATGAAGCGCAAGGGCGGCTTCGACGCCATCATCATAGAGACCACCGGCCTCGCCGACCCGGGGCCCGTCGCCCAGACCTTCTTCGTCGACGACGATGTCCGGGCTCGTACCGAACTGGACAGCGTGACGACGGTGGTCGATGCCCTCCACCTGCCCCTGCGCCTCGCGGACTCCCGGGAGGCCGTCGAACAGATCGCCTTTGCCGACCAGATCATCCTGAACAAGACCGACCTGGTGAGCGAGGCCCAGCTGCGGGACATTGAGGCGCGGATCCGCAGGCTGAACCCCCTCGCCCCCATCCACCGTGCCCAGCGTTCGAACGTGCCCCTGGACATGATCCTCGGACGCGGCGGGTTCGACCTGGAGCGGATCACCGAGCTCCAGCCCGAGTTCCTGAACCCCGCCCATGGCGAGCCCGGGCACGTCCACGACGAAAGCTGCGACGATCACGGGCACGATCACGATCACGATCACGGGCACGATCACGGGCACGGGCACGGGCACGGGCACGATCCTCATCACGGCCATGCCCATGACCATGCGGCGGAGGCCGGGATCTCCAGCGTCTCCCTGATCTTCGACAGGCCGATGAATGGACCCCGGGTGAGCGCCTGGATCAATGATGTCCTGCAGGCCCAGGGCCCGGACATCCTCAGGGCCAAGGGCATTGTGAGCGTCGCGGGCGAAGACCGGAGACTGGTCTTCCAGGCCGTCCACATGATCCTCGAAGGCGACCTGCAGCGCCCCTGGCGTGAAGATGAGACCCGGACGTCACGGCTGGTCTTCATCGGCCGCAACCTGGACCCGGAGGCCCTGAAGGCCGGGTTTGAGGCCTGCGCCGCCTAGCCAGCGGCACCACCCGTCAAGCAGAAGGGCCCGCCCGGTTTCCCGGGCGGGCCCCTGTTCCCCTCTTGGGGAGAGCGATCAGAGCTCTTCGTTGATCAGCGCGACCTGGAAGTAGCCATTGCCCTGCAGGGTGTTCATCACCCGCATGAATTCGCCGTAGCGAACGTCGCGGTTGGCGCGGATGTAGACGCGCTCCTGGGTCGGGTCGGGCTTGTTCAGCTTGCGTGCTAGGTCCGCCGGGAGGGTGTCGACCGTCGTGGCGGCTTCGCCGATGAAGATTCCGCCGTTCTGGATATTGATGACCGTCGGCTCCTCGGTCTTGGTCCCGGGCGGCGGCGGTACGGCCGGCGGCAGGTCAAGCTTGATGGACACCGTGGCGGCAGGGATCGACACCATGAAGATGATGAGGAGCACCAGCATCACATCGACGAAGGGCGTAACGTTGATCTCGCTGTTCTGACCGAGATCGAAGCGTCCGCCACCACCGCCGCCAAGCTTCGCACCCATGAGGTAATCCTTCCCTTCAGGACGCCCGCGGCGTCCAACTGCGTGGAAAAACCCATCGCCAATCAGACCGGGATTGTAAAGCCCCAACCGGACGTACCCCTTCCCCAGTCTCGCCCGCCGGGGGTATGGAGGCGCAATGACCCATGCCTTTGATGCTTTTGTGACCGCCGCCCTGTTCGATGCCGACGACAGAGCCTGGTTCGCCCTCGGCGACGGAACCGTGCGCAGCGAGGACGGACAGGTCCATGCGGCTCACGGTGGCGCGGTCCTTTGCGCCGCGGTCCACCCCTCGGGACAAGGGCTCCTGACAGGGGGTGACGATGGCGCCCTGGTCTGGACCCGGTCCTCCGGTTGCCAGGTGCTCGAAAGGTCCCCGGGGCGCTGGATCGACGCCCTGGCGGCGAGTGAGCCATCGGGGCTGATCGCCTGGGCCTCGGGCCGCGAGGTCCAGGTCCGGGACGCCGCCGCCCCGGACTTCCGACGCATCTTCGCCCACGAGCGGTCCGTCACCGACCTGGCCTTTGATCCGCGCGGCCGGCGGCTGGCGGCGGCCACCTACGGGGGAGCCTGGCTCTGGTATGCCCGCATCTCCGAGCAGAAGCCGGAGCTCCTGAAGTGGGCCGGCAGTCACATCGCCCTGGCCTGGAGCCCGGATAGCAAGTTCCTGATGAGCGCCATGCAGGAAAACGCCCTGCACGGCTGGCGCGTCGCCGACGACAAGAATCTGAAGATGGGTGGATATCCGGCGAAGGTGAAGAGCCTGGCCTTCCTCTCCAAGGGCCAGATGCTGGTCACGTCCGGCGCCAACGGCGCGGTTGTCTGGCCCTTCTCCGGTTCGGCCGGCCCCCTTGGCAAGGAAGCCGCCGAGATCGGCTATGACGAAAGCGCCCTGGTCGCCCGGGTGGCGGCGGATCCAAACTCCCGCCTGGTCGCGGCGGGCCTGGAGGACGGCCGGGTCTGGACCTGCGACCTCACTGGCCAGCGGATCGACATGCACAAGGCCGATAAGGGTGAGTCCATCTCGGCCCTCGCCTTCAGCCGGAAGGCCCGGCGGCTTGCCTGGGGCGACGAGGCCGGCGGCGCAGGCGTCTTCGACCTCTAACCTCAGAAGCCCCGCAGCTCTCCCCAGGTCTCGAAGGGATCCCGGGCCGAGCGCAGGGTGTTGATGGGGGCGGCCTCGTCCCGCCAGCCGAGCGCCATGCCTGCGAACAGCATGTGGTCGTCGGCAAGGCCGAGGACCTCGGCCACCGTCTGCGGATAGCGGGCCCAGTATTCCTGGGCGCAGGTGTCCAGCCCCTGCTCCACCGCCAGCAGCATGACCGTCTGCATGTACATGCCCAGGTCCGACCACTGCGGAGGTCCAAGCTTGCGGTCGAGGCAGAAGAACAGGCCCACGGGGGCGCCGAAGAGCTCTGTGTTGCGCGCCAGCTGGCGCAGGCGGGCGGGCTTGTCCTCGCGCGGGATGCCAATGGTGGCGTACAGGTCCTCGCCGTTCTGGAATCGACGGGTCCGGAAGGGGTCCCAGAGGTTCGGCGGATAGACCTCGTACTCGGGGGTCTCACCCATCGGGTTGGCCGCCGCCCGGGCCTTGAGGTCCTCAAGGGGCGCGCCGGTCAGGGCGTAGACCTTCCAGGGTTGCAGGTTGCCGCCCGAGGGTGCCCGGGCTGCCGCCTCCAGGATCCCCCGCACCACGTCTGCAGAGGGGCGCTCGGGACGGAAGGCCCGAATCGAGACCCTGTGTTCCACCGCTTCGCTGACCTTCATGTGGACCTCCCTGCGCCGGTCGCTCCGGCGATTGCGTTCGAATGACTAACACCGGCGCCGCCAGCTTGTCAGCGCGTTTGCCTCGCCGCGGGCATGGCCTATCCTCGCAGCATGACGCAAGGCGACAGAACCGGCCGCCCCCGGAGGCGATGGTGGACACGGATCCTGGTGGTGGCCCTCTGGCTATTCGTGGGCCTGCCCATCGCCCTTGTCGCGGTCTACCGTTTCGTTCCACCGCCAGTTACGATCCTGATGGTCCAGAGGTCGCTGGAGGGGAAGGGTTTCGCCCGCGACTGGCGCCCTATCGATCAGATCTCGCCGGCCCTGGTCCGCTCCGTCATCGCCGCCGAGGACGCCGGGTTCTGCAGCCATCATGGCTTCGAATTCGAGGCCATGCAGGCGGCCTGGGCCCACAATGAGACCTCGAACCGGGTCCGTGGCGGGTCGACCCTCAGCCAGCAGACCGCCAAGAACGTCTTCCTCTGGCCGCAGAGATCCTACCTTCGCAAGGGACTGGAGGCCGGGTTCACCGTGCTGATCGAGATCGGCTGGGGCAAGCGCCGGATCCTCGAGGTCTATCTCAACACCATCGAGTGGGGTCCTGGCGTCTATGGCGCCCAGGCCGCTGCCCTTCGCCACTTCGGCGTCGGAGCTGACCGCCTCTCCCCGGCCCAGGCCGCCCGCCTCGCGGCGATACTTCCCAGCCCCCTGAAGTGGCGCGCAGCGAAGCCGGGCCCATATGTACAGCGCCGGTCCGGAAGGATCGGTGCAGCGGCCGGGACCGTCCGAAGGGACGGGCTGGCGGACTGCATACTTAACCCTCGCCCGCGCTGACGCCGGGCGGACAGGAGGAGAGAGCGCCATGCGGATCGGGGTTCCCCGTGAAATCAAGCCGGACGAGCACCGCGTGGGGCTGAGCCCTGCTGCCGTCCGTGAACTGGTCGCCCATGGCCACGAGGTGGTGGTGCAGGCGGGTGCCGGGGAAGGGTCGGGCTTTCCCGACGCGGCCTATGCGGCGGCGGGGGCCCGGATGGCGGCGGACGCCGAGGACATCTTCCGGAGTGCGCAGCTGATCGTGAAGGTCAAGGAGCCGCAGGCGGTCGAATGGGCGCGCCTGACTCCGGACCATATCCTCTTCACCTACCTGCACCTGGCACCCGATCCGGCGCAGGCGGCGGGCCTGCAGGCTTCAGGCTGCGCCGCCATCGCCTACGAGACCGTCACCGACGCACAAGGCGGCCTGCCCTTGCTGGCACCCATGTCCGAGATCGCAGGGCGCCTGTCAGTCCTGGCGGCCGCCCAGCATCTGCAGAAGCACAATGGCGGTATGGGCCTCCTGTTTCCAGGCGTGGCGGGCTCACCCCCGGCCCGGGTGACAATATTGGGCGGCGGCATGGTCGGCACCAACGCCGCCCGGATGGCTGTGGGCCTGGGGGCCCAGGTCACTGTGGTGGAGCGGTCGATTCCCCGGCTCCGGGCGCTTGACGACCTCTTCGCCGGGCGGGTCCGAACCCGGTATTCCAGCCTCGATGTCGTGGAGGCCGAGATCCTCGCAGCAGACGTGGTGATCGGGGCGGTACTCGCGCCCGGGGCCGCGGCGCCCCGGCTGGTGCGGCGGGAGCATCTGGCGCGCATGACGCCCGGGTCGGTGATCGTCGATGTCGCCATCGACCAGGGCGGCTGCTTCGAGACCAGCCGGCCAACCACCCACCATGAGCCGACCTATGTCGTCGACGGCGTGGTCCACTACTGCGTGGCTAACATGCCGGGAGCCGTCCCCCGGACAGCCTCCGAGGCCCTGGGGAACGCCACCCTACCCTTTGTCCTGAAGCTCGCGGATCATGGTCTCGAGGCCCTCGCAAGCGATCCGCACCTGGCGCGCGGGCTGAACGTCCACCGGGGCCGGATCACTCATCCTGCGGTCGCGAAGGCGCTGGAACAGGAACCAGCCGATCCCTTCGGCGTTTGGGCCTGAGCCCCCCAGGCTCCCGTCCGGGGCAAGGCCCTAGGCGGCGGCCCAGGAGCCGGGATCGAGGGCGTCAGGATCGTCGATGGCCATGTCGTCCCAGTCCAGATCCGGCGGCGGACTGGCAGCGGCGGCGACCACAGCGTTGAGTTCGGCGGCGGAGGCCACACCGACCAGGACGGCGGTGGCCTCGGGCCGCGAAAGGGCAAAGCCCAGGGACGCCTGAAGGGGATCGGACCGACCCTCGGCGATCATGCGGCGGGCGCGGGAAATCCGGGCCGCAGCCTCCCGAAGGTGGCTGGGCGCCCGGTCGGGCGGTAGCAGGATCAGGCCGTTCAGGAAGATGGACCTGAGGTGGACCTCCATGCCAAGGCCGGCAATGGCGGCCAGGGTGCCATCATTTATGAGCCTCTGGTCCAGAAGGCTTGCGGGCGCCTGGATAATGTCGGGTCGGAACCTGCGGGCGACGCCCAGCGGATCATCTGACGCAAAGACGGAGACCCCGATCTTCCGGGTCAGGCCCGAGTCGCGGAGGGCCTTCAGGCGGTCCCAGAGGGCAGCGCCGTGGGGCCCGAGAAGCTCGGCGACCGAGGGCACGACGATGCATTCGGCCTGGGAGACGCCAAGCCGGTTGAGGCTTGCGCGGGCTTCGGCCTCGATCATGTCCGGACCCCGGTCCGGACGGATGGTGGAAATGCAGACATTGAAGCGATCCGGGCACGGCAGGACCTCGCCGATCTCGCGCTCGGCCTGGGCCGAGTGGCCAGTGACATCGATGAGGCGGATTCCCGAGCGGGCCGCGACTTCAAGTATATCCTGGACCTCAGCGCGAGGCGGACGGCCGCGGACCGGAGCCCGGTCGAGCGCGAACTGCCCCGAACCGAGGCCAAGCTTGGAAACCGGTGAAGACATGATTTCTTCAGGTACGCCCTGAGTGACTGATGGACCCATCTTGACGCCAATGCCTAAAGAAGCGGTTTCTGAAATGCTTACAGGGCGTTAAATTCCACCCATGAGAACTCCCCTTCCCGACTGGCCGGTCTTCGGATTCGTCGATGATGTCCGCCCGGTCCTCGACCAGGTCCGCAGCCGGGGCCAGCCAGCCGTGCTGGCCACCCTGGTGGCCGTGGAGGGTGGCGGCCCCCGCCCGGTCGGGACCCAGATGGTCTTTTCGCCGTCGGGCGATGAAGGCCCAGACCTCGTCGCCGGCTATTTCTCAGGCGGCTGCGTGGAATCGGATATCGCCGACCATGCCTATGCCTGCCTCGAGGACGGCGCGCCCCGGCGCCTGGTCTATGGAGAGGGTAGCCCCTGGCCGGACATCCGGCTCCTCTGTGGGGCGAGGATCGAGATCCTGCTCGAACGCATCCCCCCGGATGACCCCGCCCTGGCGAGTCTGCTCGACGCCTGGCGGGCTCGACGCCCGGTCGACTGGCTGACCGACGGCACCC
>CAMAOY010000026.1 GCA_945859865.1 Phenylobacterium deserti | reverse complement strand
CGGTCGACGACCGAGCTGGAGGCCTTCTCACGGCCGGTGACCACGGTCAGGGCCAGGCTGAGAACGAAGAAGGCGGTGCCCAGGATCCAGGTCGTGCGGGTCAGGAGATCCCCCGCCCCGCGTGCGGTCATGAAGTTCGAGCTGCCGCCGCCCATGCCAAGGGCTCCGCCCTCGGAACGCTGGAGGAGGACCACAACGGCAAGGCAGACGCTGACGATGATTTGAAGGGTGAGCAGAAGCCCGAGCATGTCTGAACCGCAGGATCTGGCCGGGAAACCGGCCGGGAAGCTCGGTCATCTAGCATCCGCCGGGCCGGGTTTCCAGTCCACGCGATGCGGAAACCGGGACCGGGGACTTCACCCCGCCCCGGCGATGATCCCGAGGAAGTCGGCAGACTTGAGGGAGGCCCCGCCCACGAGGGCGCCGCCGACCTCATCTGCGGACAGGATCTCGGCCGCATTGCCGGGCTTGACCGAGCCGCCGTACAGGATGGGTGCCCGGGTGCCCGAGGCCCCGAGGACCGCGGACATTTCCGCCCGGACCGCCGCGTGGATCTCCTCGATCTGCGCCGTGGTCGGCGTCAGGCCCGTCCCGATGGCCCAGACCGGCTCGTAGGCCACGGAAAATGCACGCCCGGCCAGGACCTGGGGCAGGGAGCCGCGGACCTGGGTGGAGACGACGGCGACCGCCCTGCCCGCCTCGCGCTCGGCGAGGGTCTCGCCGACGCAGATAATGGGCTCCAGGCCTGCCCTCAGGGCCGCCTCGACCTTGGCGGCGACCAGGGCGTCAGTCTCGCCGTAGCCTGAGCGGCGCTCGGAATGCCCGAGGATGACCAGGACCGCCCCGGCCTCTGACAGCATTTCGGCGGAGATGTCGCCGGTGAAGGCACCCGACGCCTCGGCACGGCAGTCCTGGCCGCCGACCAGGACGGAGGCGCCCGCAAGGGAGCGGACCATGCGCTCGACGAGGGTAGACGGCGGACAGAGCCCTATCCGGACCCCAGAGCCAGCCAGAGAGCCGCCCAGCGAGCCGGCCAGGCCTGCCGCCACGGCCTGCGCCTCGGCCAGGGCGGGCCCCAGTCCGTTCATCTTCCAGTTGCCGACAATCAGCTTGTACATGTCGCCGTCTCCGTCCGCAGGTCTCACGGCCCATTGTTGGGCCGATACGATAAGGCAGGGCGGCTGTCACCCGCCAGCCGAGGCCAAGCTTGCCGCACCTTGCGGCGAGGCTCTATACCCGCCTTTGCAAAGCGCCCGTTGTCCGGGCCGGGAAGGGTCTCATGCTCGCCGCCATCCGCGTCTTCGCCAAATCCTGGGTCGCCGTCGTCCTCATCGGGCTGCTGATCCTCAGCTTTGCGGTCTGGGGCGTCAGCGACGTCTTCAAGACCCAAGCCAGCAACGAAGTGGTGCAGGCAGGAGGCCGCGGCATCACGCCGGCCGAGTTCCGGACGGAATGGGACCGGGCGAAAGCAAATCTGGAGGTCCAGTCCGGGCAGCCGATCAGCAATGAGCTGGCGGTTGAGAATCGGTTTGATTCCCGGGTCCTGGAAATGCTGGCCGACCGTGAGTCCGTGGCCGCCCTGGTCGACAAGATCGGGCTGAAGCCGGCGGACAGCCTGATCACCCGGGAGATCCAGCGGATCCCCGCCTTCTTCGACCAGGTGTCCGGCAGGTTCGACAAGCGTCTCTACGAGGACGCCCTGGCCCGCAATAACCTGACCGCCCCCACCTTCGAGCGGAACGTTCGGGACGATATCGCCCAGTCGCACATGGCCGCCGGGCTGGTGGACGGACTGAGGCCGCCCCGGGCCTATGGCGCCCTGGCCGTGGTCTTCGCCCAGGAGGCCCGGGACGTGTCGGCCTTCGCGGTCGGGCCGCCCGCCGTTAAGCCTCCCGAGCCCCCCACCGAGGCCCAGCTTACGGCTTTCATGAAGGAAAACGCCGATCGCCTCATGCGGCCAGAGTTCCGCGTCCTGAGCGTGGTGCGCTTCAGCGCCGCGAAGTTCGCCGACTCGGTGACGGTGAGCGAGGCGGATATCCGCAAGCAGTTTGATTTCCGGAAAGACGCCCTGAACAGGCCCGAGACCCGGTCGCTGGTGCAGATCCCGGCCCGGGACGCGGCCGCAGCACGCCAGATCGCGGACCGACTGGGCAAGGGCGAGGATCCCGCTGTGGCGGCCAAGGCCGCAGGCGTGGAGCCGGTGGTCTATGCCGACAAGCCCCTCACAGCGGTCGTTGACCGCAAGACCGGGGAAACCGCCTTCGCCATGGCCTCCGGAGAGGTCCGCGTCGTCCAGGGCGACCTGGGCCTTGCCGTGGTCAAGGTCACCGGAATCCAGCCCGGACTGAGCGTGACCCTGGACGCGATCCGTCCCATGCTCGAGGCGGAGGCCCGCAAGACTTTGGCGGCTGAACGGGTCTACGAGATCAGCCAGGTCTTCGATGACGCCCAGGCGGGCGGAGCCAACCTGGACGAGGCCGCCGCCAAGGCCGGGGTCGCGGTGGTCAAGCTGGGCCCCGTCGCCGACCAGGGCATCGATACCTCCGGCAAGCCGGTCTCCGGCATTTCGGCCAAGCTGATCCAGACGGCCTTCCGCCTTGCCGAGGGGGGAGAAAGCCAGATCGAGGAGGAGGGCCAGGGGGAGTCCTACGTCGTTCGCGTCGACAAGATCCTCCCCAAGGCCCTGCCCCCGCTCGACGAGGTCCGCCAACCCCTCACCCGGGCCTGGATGGGCCAGGAGATGTCCAAGCGCCTGCGGGAGAAGGCTGAGGCCCTCGCGGAGCGCGTGCGCAAGGGCGAGGACATGGCCAAGGCGGCGCAAAGCGTCGGGACCCAGCTTGCCCGGCTTCCGGGCCTGACCCGGCAGGCCTCAGGCGAGCAGGGGCCCCTGCCCCAGGAAGCTTTCGCCCAGGCCTTCGGCGCGGCGAAGGGCGGAGTCTTCGCGGCCAGTGGTGGCGGCCCCTTCGTCTTCATCGTTGGCCGGGTCGACGCCATCAGGCCGCCGGCAGCGGCGGACAACGCGCGCGCCGTGGAGCAGGTGCGGCCCCAGCTGGGCATGACCCTGTTCAATGAGATCGGCGGACAGATGCCCCGCTACGCCCGGGCGGTGATGAAGACCCGCACCGATCCCGAACTCGCCCGCCAGACCCTCGGCATCGAAGCGCCGAAGGCAAAGGGGGCCAAGGACGGCAAGGGGGCCGCCGGCAAGTGAACCCGGAACCCGGCGTCGAGTCCTTCTCGGAAATCTACACGACCGGCCGCGCCCAGGTGGTCTGGACCCGGCTGATCGACGACCTTGAGACGCCGGTGTCCGCCTACCTGAAGCTGGCGAAGGGTCGACCCTATGCCTTCCTCTTCGAGAGCGTCGAGGGCGGCGCCTGGCGCGGGCGCTATTCCGTCATTGCCCTCAAGCCGGACCTGGTCTGGCGGTGCCGGGGCGACGTCGCCGAGATCGCCGAGGGCGAGGCCCTCGACGCCGGCCGTTTCACCCTCCAGCCCGGCGGGGCCCTGGACTCCCTGCGGGAACTGGCCGCCGCCTCCCGGCTGGACCTGCCCGCTGGCCTGCCGCCCATGACCGCAGGGATCTTCGGGGCCATTGGTTACGACATGATCCGGCTGGTTGAGCGCCTGCCAAACGTCAATCCCGACCCCCTGGGCCTACCCGACGCAGTGATGATCCGCCCCTCCGTGGTGGCCGTATTCGACGGCATTGCCCAGGAAATCCTGCTGGCGACCACGGTGCGTCCGTCCGGCCTCTCGGCCCAGGCCGCCTGGGAGGCCGCGTGCGGCCGTCTGGAGGCCATCCGCCTGGACCTGAAGACCGCCGCCCCGTCGCCGACAGGAGACGCGGCCCCCTTGCCCGACCGGTTCACCACCCCGGTCAGCCGCCAAGACTATCGGACAATAGTCGACCGGGCCAAGACCTACATCGCCGCTGGAGACATCTTCCAGGTGGTGCCGAGCCACAGGTTCCGCGCCCCTTTCCCGCACGATCCCTTTGCCCTCTACCGGTCGCTCCGCCGGACCAATCCCTCGCCCTTCCTGTTCTACCTGAACTTCGGCGACTTCCAGCTGGCGGGCTCTTCACCGGAGATCCTGGTGCGCTTGAGGGATGGCAAGATCACCATCCGCCCCATCGCCGGAACCCGGCCAAGGGGCGCCACGCCGGAGGAGGACCAGGCCCTGGAGGCCGAACTGCGCGCCGACCCCAAGGAGCGGGCCGAGCACCTCATGCTCCTGGACCTCGGCCGCAACGACGTGGGCCGGGTGGCCATGCTGAACGCGGCTGGTGCCAATGCGCCCGTCGAGCGCGCGCCGGGTCCTCACGTGCGGGTGACCGACAGCTTCTTCGTCGAGCGCTACAGCCACGTCATGCACCTCGTTTCCAATGTGGAGGGGGATGCGCCCGAGGGCCTGGACCCCGTGGACGTCCTGATGGCCGCCCTGCCCGCCGGGACCCTCTCGGGCGCCCCGAAGGTGCGCGCCATGGAGATCATCGACGAGCTCGAGCTTGAAAAGCGCGGCATCGCCTACGCCGGGGCGGTGGGATATTTCGGCGCTGATGGGTCCGTGGACACCTGCATCGTGCTCCGCACCGCCTGTTTCAAGGACGGGATCATGCACATCCAGGCGGGTGGCGGCGTGGTGGCGGACAGCGACGCGGACGCTGAATATGACGAGACCCTGCACAAGGCCCGGGCCCTGCGAAGGGCAGCCGAGGAGACCTGGCGGTTTGTCTGACCCGGTCAACCCGACGGTGACAAACCGCGGCAATTCAAATCAGAAGTGATAAACACTTTCCCGCCACGCCGCTTTGCGGCAACCCTGAACGGCCTAAGGGCGAACGCCCGATTTGACTGGAGTTACCTATGAAGTTGCTGACCGCCGCCGCCATCCTGGCCATTGGTGCCCCGACAGCGGCCCTCGCCGAACCCATTCCGGCGGGCGTAGCCGCGATGATCGAGGCCGCTTCCAAGGACCCGGCGAACCTCAAGGTCGTGGCCGACATTGCCAAGCAGACCAACCCCGGCTCGGCCGCCGAGATCGACGCCCGGCTGGGCGAGATCGCCGCCGCCGCCGAGGCCGCCCGGGTGGAGAAGCTGTCCAGCCAGACCTTCCTGGAAGGCTGGACCGGTCAGGGCGAGGCCGGGGGCTTCATGTCGACCGGCAATGCCGAGGAGACCGGCCTTGCCGTCGGCCTGGGCCTGAAGAAGGAGTCCCTCAAGTGGCGGCACCGGGTCGATGCGATCGCCGACTACAGGAGCACGGACGGGACCACGACCAAGGAGCGCTATTTTCTGGGCTACGAGGGCAACTACAAGTTCACAGACCGGTTCTACGCCATAGGCGCGGTGAGCTGGGAGAAGGACGTGTTCGCCGGCATCGATAGCCGTTTCAGCGAGTCTCTCGGCCTGGGCTACCGGGTCATTGACCGTAAGGACCTGTTCCTGGACGTCGACGCCAGCCTGGCCGCTCGTCAGGTCGAGTATGTGCAGCCGTTGGCCTATTTTCCCGGTCAGGACCTCAGCGAGTCCACCATCGGGGGCCGACTGGGCGGCCGCCTTGGCTGGGAGATCAACGAAAATACCTCCCTTTCCCAGGTCGTCGTCGCCTACTTCGACAGCCAAAGCAACACGATCGAGTCGACCACGGCCCTGACCACACGACTGTCCGGGGCCCTGGCCGCACGGGCCTCATTCAACATCCGGACGGAGTCGGACCCGCCTCTCGGTCGGGAGCAGACCGACACGACCACCCGGGCCGCCCTAGTCTATTCCTTCTGAGGGCGTAACGGGCTGAGGGCGTAACGATCTGCCGTCCCTCGCCCCTGGGCCTCTCAGGGCATGGGGGCGAGGATGACGGCGGCAGCGAGGGCCAGGGCGGTGGCGGCGGCGAAGGCGGCCGCGGCGAGGGCCGCCCAGGTTCCGTCGTCCCGGCGGGGCGTCTCGAGCAAGGCACGGGCCCTGGCCAACTCATCGGGGCTGACGGCACCTCTCGGGGAATCATCTGAATCCATGGATGGAGCCTGTCCCGGGCGCGCGTCCCTGACAATCAGCCATGACAATCAGGCTTTCCCTCGGGCAAGGGTTTCACTAGGGACAGGTCCATGATCCTGGTGATCGATAACTACGACAGCTTTACCTACAACCTGGTTCACTACCTGAACGAGCTGGGGGCGGAGACGCGCGTCTATCGCAATGATGACCTGTCCGCCGCCGCTGCGATCGCCCTGAAGCCGGACGCAGTGCTCCTGTCGCCCGGACCGTGTACGCCAGACGACGCCGGCATCTGCCTCGATCTCCTGCGCCAGGCCCCGGAGGCCCTGCCTATATTGGGGGTCTGCCTGGGCCACCAGTCCATCGGCCAGGCCTTCGGCGGGCGCGTCGTCCGCGCCAAGGCCCTGATGCACGGCAAGACCAGCGCCATTCACCACTCGGGCAAGGGCCTCTTCCGCGACCTGCCCGACCCCTTCACCGCCACGCGCTACCATAGCCTGGCCGTCGACGGGGGCAGCCTGCCTGACGTCCTGGAGATCACCGCCTGGACCGATGACGGTGAGATCATGGGCCTGCAGCACCGCTCGCGGCCGATCCACGGGGTGCAGTTCCATCCTGAGTCCATCGCCACGGAGGGTGGGCACAAGCTGCTCGGGAACTTCCTTGAACTGGCTGCGCGGGCCCGTGTCTGAAGCCTTCCGCCCCCTGCTGGGCCGACTTGCAGCCGGCGAGGTCATGGACGCTGCGGAGGCCGAGGCCTTCTTTTCTGCCTGCCTGCGCGGGGAACCCAGCCCAGCCCAGGTCGGCGCGGCCCTGACCGCCCTGCGCATGCGCGGCGAGACCCCCGGGGAAATCATGGCCGGTGCCCGGGCCATGCGGTCCGCCGCCGTCCGGCTGGAAGTCCCCTTTCCCACCCTCGACGTCTGCGGGACCGGCGGCGACGGCCTGCATACCCTGAACGTCTCCACGGCGGTGGCCTTCGTGGCTGCCGGCGGCGGTTTGAAGGTGGCCAAGCACGGCAACCGCGCCCTGTCCTCAAAGTCGGGGACCGCCGACGTGCTGGCTGCCCTTGGGGTCAATATCGAGGCCCATGCCGAGCGCCAGCTCCGGGCGCTCGAGACCGCCGGCGTCTGCTTTCTGTTCGCCCAGGCCCACCATGGCGCCATGCGGCACGTCTCTCCCATCCGCGCAGAGCTCGGTTTCCGGACCCTGTTCAACCTGCTGGGGCCCCTGACCAATCCCGCCGGCGCCTCCCGGCAGGTGCTGGGGGTCTTTGACCCGAAGTGGCTGGAGCCCGTGGCGGAGGTCCTGCGCGACCTTGGCTCCGAGCGCGCCTGGGTGGTGCATGGCCAGGGTATGGACGAACTGACTACCACCGGGGACACCGACGTGGTCGAGTTGCGGGATGGGGCCCTGCGGCGCTTCACCGTCCGCCCCTCGGAGGCCGGGATCCCGGAGGGTCGCCTGGAGGACCTGGTTGGCGGGGACCCAGAGCACAATGCCCAGGCCCTGCGTGCGGTGCTGTCCGGGGCGCCGGGACCCTACCGCCACATCGTCCTGCTGAACGCTGCCGCTGCCTTCCTGGTGGCCGACCGGGTCCGGTCCCTGGCCGAAGGCGTCAGCCTCGCCGGCCAGGTGATCGACGACGGCCGGGCCCTTGCGGCCCTGGACGCCCTGGTGCGGATTTCCAACGGCCAATGACCGACATCCTCGCCCAGATCGCCGAGTACAAACGTGCCGACGTCGCCGGACGCAAGGCCCGGCGTGCGCAGTCGGAGGTGGAGGCTGCCGCCGCCGCCGCCACGGCACCGCGCGGCTTTGCCACCGCCCTCACCGCCGCCGCCCGCCCCGGCCGCCTGGCCCTGATCGCCGAGATCAAGAAGGCTTCACCCTCCAAGGGCCTGATCCGGGAGGACTTCCATCCCCCGACCCTCGCCCGGGCCTATGCCGCGGGCGGTGCCGCCTGCCTGTCGGTGCTGACGGATGGTCCCAGCTTCCAGGGCGATGACGCCTATCTTGTGGCTGCCCGCACGGCGACCTCCCTGCCCTGCCTGCGCAAGGACTTCCTCGTCGACCCCTGGCAGGTCGCCGAATCGAGGGCCCTCGGCGCGGACGCCATCCTCGTGATTCTTGCCATGGTGGATGATGGCCTGGCCGGCGAGCTCATGGCGGAAGCCGCACGGCTGGGCATGGACGCCCTGGTCGAGGTGCACGACGCGGCAGAGATGCGCCGGGCCGGCGTCCTGGGTGCCCGGCTGGTCGGGGTGAACAACCGCGACCTCCGCAGCTTCGTGACCGACCTTGCGGTCACGGAAAAGCTTTCCTCCCAGGTCCCTGAAAATGCTCAGCTTGTCACCGAAAGTGGCATTACGGTCCGGGCCGATGCCGAACGGCTCGCCCGCTCGGGAGCCATCGCCATGCTGGTGGGTGAGAGCCTCATGCGACAGGCCGATGTGACCGCTGCCACCCGGGATCTGCTCGGGGCCTAGCCTGTCTGTCCCTAAGGCCCCGCTTGACAAGCTTCGAGAACACCTGAAGAACATCCGCAGAAGTTGTTGCTTTGTTCCCTGGAGGGGGCTCCGGACATGCTGACCCGCAAACAGCACGAACTGCTGATGTTCATCCACGAGCGTATCAAGGAGACGGGCGTCTCCCCGTCCTTTGACGAGATGAAGGACGCCCTCGATCTGGCGTCGAAGTCTGGGATCCACAGGCTGATCACGGCTCTGGAGGAGCGGGGCTTCCTGCGCCGCCTGCCCCATCGCGCCCGGGCCCTGGAGGTCATCAAGCTTCCCCAGCAGGCCACCGCCTCTGCGCCGCCCAAGGGCCGCGGCCCGGCCCGGCTTTCCGTGGTCGACCCCGGGGAGCCGCCAGCCCTGGCGCCCCTGGCCGCCAACGACACCCGGGAACTCTCGGTCCTCGGCCGCATCGCCGCCGGCACGCCCATCGAAGCTATCCAGCAGGAACGTGACCGCATGCACGTGCCCGAGGCCCTCCTCGGCGCTGGCGAGCACTTCGTGCTGGAGGTCCAGGGCGACTCCATGATCAACGCCGGCATACTGGATGGCGACAAGGTCGTCATCCGCCGGACGGACTCCGCCAACTCGGGCGACATCGTCGTGGCCCTGGTCATGGGCGAAGAGGCCACCCTGAAGCGCCTGCGCCGCAAGGGAGCCTCCATCGCCCTGGAAGCCGCAAACCCCGCCTATGAGACCCGTATCTTCGGGCCCGACCAAGTGGCGGTGCAGGGTAAGCTCGTGGGCCTCATCCGCGCCTATCACTGAGCCGTTGACCAGGGCCGTTGCCCCCTCAGCGGCTGGGCCCACAGCACCCGCCAGTCCCCTGCGGGGTTCCGCCAGAGTTCGGCGGAACCGCCGCGCCTGAAGTCGTCCTCGTCGAGCACATAGGGGGCCGCACAGGGACCCTCGGGCCTCGGCGCCCGCAGGATCACCATCTCGACTGTGGCACAGGCTGCAGAAAACTCCTTCTCGACCTGCGCCGGCCGCCGGCTCCAGATGACCGCAATCGGAAGGTCGCCGCTTTCAGACCTGCAGCCGTATGGGCTGCAGATGAAACCCTCGGGCGCCTTAGGCGTGTCCGCCTCCAGGGCGAGCCCCCGCCGCCGGGACCAGACTTCAGCACCGAAGCGACGGACCTCTGGCCGAAGTGCCCGGGCCGAATCTCCCATCCGAATGGCTGCGGCGGAGGCATCCTGGGCGATCCAAAGGTCGGGTGGCGGAAGCCGAGGCGCCAGGTGGACAGCCAGGGCCAGGGGGAGGCCCAGCCAGCGCAGGGGGCCGCTCACGAGACAGACAATTAGGATCCCCAGGAAGGCTGCGGGAAGGGTCCAGGGCGGAGCGCTCGCGACAATGCGCTCGGCGCCCGGAAGGCTGGCGAAGGTCGATGCCACGGCGTTCAGGGCGTCGATGCCGAACCCGGCGACGGCGAGCGGGAGATCCCCCAGGCCTAGAGGCGTCAGCACCACCCCCACGGCGAGGGCCGGCATGAGCAGCAGGGTGGAGACCGGCTCGCTGAGCAGGTTCGCGGGAAGCCCGTAAACGGCCACGCGATTAAAGTGCTGCAGGGCAAAGGGGGCGGTCGCCAGCCCCGCCACCAGGGAGATCATCACCCCGGCCGCGAAGGCGGAGCGGGCCCCCTGGAGCCAGCGCACCAGCCAGGGCGTCGAGATTTCCCGGACCGGCCTTGGGATCGCCTCGGCCAGGGCGACGAGAGCGGCGGTGGCGGCAAAGGACATCTGGAAGCCTGGCTGGGTGACGGCTTCCGGGCGGATCAGGAGCAGCAGGGTCGCGGCGAGGGCAAGGGTCCGCAGGCTGATGGCCCGGCGGTCGGCCAGGATGGCGGCAAAGGCGGCGAAGGCGGTCACCGCCGACCTCACCGCCGGGTCCGGTGCACCAGAGAGGACCAGGTAGCCGAGTACGGCCAGGCCCCCGGCTGCGGCTGCCAGCTTGCGGCCAGACAGCCTGAGGGCCAAGGCGGGAGCAAGGGCGACGGCCAGGCGCACCAGGGCGAAGACGAAGCCTCCGACAATGGCCATGTGCAGCCCGGAGATGGAGATGATGTGGGCCAGCCCCGACGCCCGCAGGGCTTCGACCTGGGCGGGGGGCACGAAGGCTTCGTGACCGGTGGTCATGGCCGCCGCCAGCCCCCCGCGGTCGGGTCCCAACTGGTCCACAAGGCGACGGGTGAGCGACCACCGGAAGGCGTTGATGCCGATCTGGAGCCTGAGGCCGGAGGGCAGGTCTGCATCCCGCCGCTGCAGCCGTTCAGGTTCACCAAGGGCCAGGCCGACGCCGCCGACACCCCTGAAGTAGGCGTCCCGGGCGAAGTCATAGGCACCCGGTGCAGAGGGCGGAGGCGGCGGATTGAGCAGGGCGCTGACAGAAATGCGCTCGCCAGGGGCTGGAGGCAGCATCGTCCCCCGAAGGGTCAAACGCACCCGGACCGGGGTCGCCTCCGGCGATAGGCCCGAGATCGAGACCGGCGCCAGCAGGATTCGGGGGCCGCCCTGCCCCGGGCTGGCGACATCGACCACAACGGCCTCCACCCGGCGAACGCCGGCTGACACTGGCGCGATCGGTGCCCGCACCACCTCGGTCCGGATGCAGGCCGCGGCGAAGCCTACGAGGCCACAGGCCAGCAGAAGGAGCGCCCCGCCGCCCCGGTGATGTGTCGCCACACCCAGGCTGGCCGCAATGAGGACACTCGCCGCCAGGAGGGCGAGAGCGGCAGAGATCCAGGAAGGCTCCAAAGGAAGGGCGAAGTTCAGGGCAGATCCTAGGCCCAGGGCGATCGGGATCCAGAGGCCAAGGCGGCCGGCCTGCCGACCCACCTGGGCGCCAAGCCAGGCCCCAAGCCGCAGCCCCCTAGGACCCCGGGAGGCGTACATGCTAAGAGGCGGCCCGTCGCCCCGCACAGAGGCTTCAGTCATCGGTTCCGGAACTCCCATGAGCGAACGTCAGGTCGTCACGCGCATCGCGCCCTCGCCCACCGGGTCCATGCACATCGGAACGGCCCGTACCGCCCTGTTCAACTGGCTCTACGCCCGACGGACAGGTGGAAAATATCTGCTGCGGATCGAGGACACCGACCGGGAGCGGTCCACGGAGGGGGCGGTGAAGGTGATCCTCGACGGCCTTTCCTGGCTGGGCCTTGAGCCGGACGAGGCGCCGGTCTTCCAGTTCACCCGGGCCGAGCGTCACCGCGAAGTGGCGCTGGACCTGCTGGCCCGGGGCAGCGCCTACCGGGACTACATGTCCCCCGACGAACTGACCGAGGAGCGCGAGCTCGCCCGGGCTGAGGGCCGGGTGGTCCGCTCTCCCTGGCGCGATGCCGAGGGGCCTGTCGACGCCGGGCGGCCACACGTGATCCGCCTGCGCGCGCGCCAGGAGGGAGCGACGCGCATCGACGACCAGGTCAAGGGCGAGGTGGTCTTCCAGAACGTTGACCTGGACGACCTGATCCTGCTGCGGACCGACGGGACGCCCACCTACAACCTGGCCGTCGTGGTCGATGACCACGACATGGGCGTGACCCATGTCATCCGGGGCGACGACCACCTGAATAACGCCGCCCGACAGACGCATATCTATCAGGCCATGGGATGGGAAACGCCGGTCTGGGCTCATCTGCCCATGATCCACGGTCCAGACGGCAAGAAATTGTCCAAACGCCACGGCGCCCAGGCGGTCGGCGAATTTGACGACATGGGCTACCTGCCCGAGGCCCTGCGCAACTACCTGGCCAAGCTGGGCTGGGGGCATGGCGACGACGAGATCTTCTCGGACGCCCAGGCTGCGGCCTGGTTCGATATCCGCGACGTGGTCGGGGCCCCGGCCCGCCTGGACTGGGACAAGCTCAATCACCTGAACAATCATTACCTGCGGAAGGCCGAACCTGAGCGATTGGCCGGCCTGGTCGAGAAGGTCCTGAAAAGTCGCGACTGGCCGGTCCATGACGGCGACACCGAGACCCTCCTGCGCGCCCTGCCCCTGGTCCGGGAGGGCGCCCCAACCGTGCTGGACCTGGCGGACGCGGTGATCTTCGCCCTGCGGCGACGCCCCCTGGACCTGCCGGAGAAGGCGCGCGCCCTGTTGACGGACGAGACCCGGGCCCGGCTTGGACGCCTGTCGATGAGCCTGGAGGGATCGGAGTGGACCATCCCCGCCCTGGAGGCGACGATCCGGGGCTTTGCTGAGACCGAAGGCGTCGGGATCGGCAAGTTCGGACCCGCCCTTCGGGCCGTTCTGTCTGGCGGATCGCCGGCTCCGGACCTGGCAGGCACCCTGATTTCCATCGGCAAGGCCGAAAGTCTCGCCCGGATTCACGATGCGCTTCCTAACTAAGCGTTAGTGGATATAAGGCTTTAAAATCTTGGTTTAACTTCTTCCGGAACGAGGGGATGTGATGGGGGATACGGCAAAAATCAGCGTCGAGGGCAAGACCGTCGAGCTTCCTGTCCTGCGGGGAACCGACGGCCCGGCTGTGGTGGATATCCGCAAGCTTTATGCGGAAGCAGATGTCTTCACCTACGACCCCGGCTTCACGTCGACCGCGTCCTGCGAAAGCAAGATCACCTTCATCGACGGCGACAAGGGGATCCTGCTTCACCGCGGCTACCCGATCGACCAGCTGGCCGAGAACTCGACCTTCCTGGAGGTCTGCTACCTCCTGCTGAATGGCGACCTGCCCAACGCCAAGGAATTCGAGACCTTCCAGAACACGATCACGAACCACACCATGGTTCATGAGCAGTTTGATCGTTTCTTCCAGGGCTTCCGTCGGGATGCTCATCCGATGGCCATCATGGTCGGTGCCGTCGGCGCCCTGTCGGCCTTCTATTATGACAGCGCCAATATCGACGATCCGCAGCAGCGCATCATCTCGTCGCACCGGCTGATCGCCAAGATGCCGACCATCGCGGCCCGGGCATTCAAGTACTTCCGGGGCCAGCCCTTCGTCTATCCGCGCAATGATCTCTCCTACTCGGAGAACTTCCTGCGTATGTGCTTCTCGGTGCCCGCCGAGGACTGGAAGCCGAACCCGGTCCTGACCAAGGCCATGGATCGCATCTTCATCCTGCACGCGGACCACGAGCAGAACGCCTCGACCTCCACCGTGCGCCTTGCCGGTTCGTCGGGTGCCAATCCCTTCGCCTGCATCGCGGCCGGTATCGCCTGCCTTTGGGGCCCCAGCCACGGCGGGGCCAACGAGGAAGCCCTGAACATGCTGGCGGAGATCGGGACGGTCGACCGCATCCCGGAATACGTCCAGGGCGTCAAGGACCGGAAGTACCGGCTGATGGGCTTCGGCCACCGGGTCTACAAGAACTACGACCCCCGCGCGAGGGTCATGCAGCAGACCTGCCACGAGGTCCTTGCCGAGGTTGGCCACCAGGACGACCCCCTGCTTAAGGTGGCGATGGAGCTCGAGAAGATCGCGCTCAACGACCCCTACTTCGTGGAGCGCAAGCTCTACCCGAACGTCGACTTCTACTCGGGCATCACCCTGCGGGCCCTCGGATTCCCGCCGGAAATGTTCACCGTCCTGTTCGCCCTGGCGCGCACGGTGGGCTGGATCTCCCAGTGGAAGGAAATGATCGAGGATCCGTCGCAGAAGATCGGCCGGCCTCGCCAGATCTATACCGGCGCCCCGGCCCGGGATTACGTCCCCGTCGACAAGCGCGGCTGATCCCCTAACAGCACTTCCGAGACGACCTGCGCGGCGGCCTCCGAGGGATCGGGGCCGCCGCGTCCCATTGTGTCGAGGGCCTCGTCCTGCGCCGCCGCCTGGGCGCGTGTGAACCCGGGGTCCCGCAGGCGACGATCTAGCTCCGCGGCGAGCCTCGGGCCTGTACAATCGCCCTGGATAAGCTCCGGTGCCACGAAGCGGCGGGCGGCGACGTTGAACAGGACCACCCAGGGCGTGCGGATGATGAACCGGGCGAGGAAGTGGGTGACGGCCCCCAGGCGATAGGCCACCACCATGGGAACCCCGGCCTGGGCGACCTCCAGGGTGACGGTTCCCGAACAGGCCAGGGCCAGGTCCGCCGCCTTCATGGCCTCGAGCTTTTCCGGTTCGCCCTCAATGACATGGACCCGGAAGGGCCAGCCCGCCACGGCGGCGCGTACGGTGCCTGAGACCGCCTCAGCGACCGGCAGGACCACCTGCAGGGTGGGATGGTCGACCTTAAGCCTCCGGATCGCGTCCTCGAAGGGCGGCAGGAGTCTCTGGACCTCCCCAGGCCGGCTACCTGGCAGGACAAGGAGGACAGGCGCGGTCGGGGCAATGCCATGCCGGGCCCGGAAGGCCGAAGGATCGCAGGTCGAAAAATCCATGTGGAGCGCAGGATTACCGACGAAGGTCGTGGGCAGACCCCAGGCTTCGAAATAGGGTGGCTCAAAGCTGTTGATCACCAGGAGGTGGTCGACGAGGCCCGCAAGGGACTTGGCGCGTCCGGGCCGGGTCGCCCAGACCTGGGGGGCCACGTACTTTACCAGCCTGGCCTGGGGGGCCTGTTTGCGAATGGCCCGGGCGGCCAGCCAGCTGAAGCCCCAGGAGTCGATCAGGACCACCAGGTCGGCCCGCTCCCGGACCACCGCCTCGGCTACGTCCTGCGCACGGCGGCGCACCCGGGGCATGGCCAGGAGACCCTCGAGCAGGCCGAAGACCGAGATCTCAGACATATCGAACAGGCTGGGGATCCCCGCCTCAGCCATGCGGGGCCCACCCACGCCCACGAGGCGGAGGCTGGAGCCGAGCCGGGCCCGGAGCGCAAGGGCCAGGCCCGCGCCCCGGTCATCCCCGGAGGGCTCGCCTGCGACGAGCATGACGGTGGCTGGCGGGGCGGTCACGATACCTCAACTCCAACCACGAAGAGGCCAAGCTCGTCCGCCAGGGCGATGACCGCCTCGCGTTCGAGCACCAGGGTCCGGCCCGCCTCCCCGCCAATGCCCGCCAGGCCCGCGCGCGCGGCACCCCGGACCGTAGCGGGCCCCAGGGCCGGGAGATCAACCCGGGTGTCCTGGATCGGCTTAGGCGCCTTGGCGAGAACGCCCCTGCGGGCACCCTCCCGGCCCCGGAGGGCCGGCGCCACCTCGTCCGCGACCCGCCGCAGCATGGCGTCTGTGCCTTCCTGGGCCTCGACGGCGAGGACCAGGCCGTCGCAGACCACCGCCCCCTGCCCAATGTCGAGCTCCCCGATCCGCCGGGCAATCTCAAAGGCCCGCTGAAGGTCAGCCTGATGGGCGGCGTCAGGACGCCAGCGACCCAGGGGACCCGCGCCGAGGAGCAGGTCGCTACGGGCCTCATGGGCACCCTCGATGGCGAAACCTTCCTTGCGGAACGCCTCCAGGATGGCTCTCAAGAGGGCGTCATCGCCCTTCCGGGCCTCGAGGATCAGGCGCGGCAGCATGGCCACACCCCGCAGATCGGGCTTAAGGGCGGAAAAGTCGGGGCGGGCGACATTCCCGGCCAAGCAGACAGAGTCGCATTCGGCCTGCTTGAGGACCCGGATACAGCGCCCAATCTCTGCCAGTCCCACCTCGGCCCCGGGGAAGGCCTCCATGGCGGCGTCGGCGAAGCCTCGGAGGCGCACCACAAAGAGGGGCCGGCCTGCGTCCTGGCAGTGACGGGCGATCTGCAGGGGCAGGTCACCCCCGCCTGCGATGAGGCCCAGGCGTCCCAACACCTCGACTAGTCCTCCCGGGCGGGAAGGCAGATGGGACGATTGGCCTCATCGGCTCGGATGAAGTCGATCACCTCCATCACGGGCGCGCTGTGTCCGTAGAGGGTGAGGGCATCCTCGATCCGCTCCTGGAAGCTGCCTTCCCGGGCGAAGAGGAGGCGGTAGGCGGCCCGCAGGTGACCTATGGTCTCGCGGCTGAAGTCCCGGCGCCTCAGCCCGACCAGGTTGAGGCCCTCGAGGTGGGCGTGGTTACCCCAGACCAGGCCATAGGGGATGACGTCCTTGGTCACGGCCGCGAGGCCGCCGATGAAGGCGAAGCGGCCCACCCGGCAGTGCTGGTGGACGGCGGCGAGACCCGACACCATGACGTGGTCGCCGATCTCCACATGCCCTCCCAGGGTGGCGGAGTGGGCCAGGATAACATTGTCGCCGACCTTACAATCATGCCCCACATGGCTGGTCGCCATGAACATGCCGTCATTACCGACCCGGGTGACCCCACCACCATTGGCCGTGCCAATGTGCATGGTCACGTGCTCCCACATCTGGTTCCGGTCGCCGATCACCAGCTCGGTCGGCTCGCCCCGGTAACCCGTGTGGTGGGGCGGGCCGCCCAGGTTCGAAAAGTTCCGCACCAGGCAGTCGGCACCGATGGTCGTATGGTTCTCGATGACCACATGGGCGAGAACCCGGGTCCGGGCACCGAGGCGAACGTGCTCGCCGATCAGGCTGAACGGCCCAACGCTGACCCCCTCGTCCAGCTGGGCGCCGGGCGCGACAATGGCGGTCGGGTGAATGTCCACGGTCATTGAGGCGTCTCCACCAGCATGGCGGCGAATTCCGCCTCTGCGGCGACCTTGTCGCCAACCATGGCGCGGCCCTCGAACTTGAAGAGCCCGCCCCGGGCCCTGGCGACCCGCACGTTGAGTTTCAGGAGGTCGCCTGGCCGGACAGGGTGCCGGAAGCGGCAGTTGTCCAGCGAGGCGAAGAGGATGGTCTTGCCGCGCGGATCGACGTCGAGGGTCTTGGACATCAGGACCGCGCCGGTCTGGGCCAGGGCCTCAACGATCAGAACGCCGGGCATGACCGGATAGTCCGGGAAGTGCCCCTGGAAGAAGCCCTCGTTGATGCTGACCGCCTTGATCCCCACAATGGACTGGCCCGAGACATAGTCCTCCGCCCGGTCGACCAGGAGGAAGGGATAGCGGTGCGGAATGCGCGCCAGGATCTCGTTGATATCGATGGCATCGCTGGCAGTCTCGTCAGTCATGACTCCGCTCCCTTCCTGCTCTGACCGGCGGACCGGGAAAGCCAGGCCACCTCGCGCAGCCATTTCCGGACAGGCTGGGCCGGGAAGCCGCCCCAGGTCTCGGCTGCGGGAACGTCGCGAAGGACGCCCCCCGAAGCGCCAATACGCGCGCCATCCCCGATGGTGACATGATCGGCGATGCCGGCCTGGCCGCCAAACTGGCAGCCATCCCCGATCGTCACACTGCCGGAGACGCCAACCTGGCCCGCGATGACGCAGTTCCGGCCGATGCGGACATTGTGGGCGATGTGCACCAGGTTATCGACCTTGGTATTCTCGCCGATGACGGTGTCCTCGTAGGCGCCCCGGTCGACGGCAGTGCAGGCTCCGATGGTCACGCCATCCTGAAGGATCACCCGGCCCAGCTGGGGAATGTCCATGATGCCGGCGGATCCCGCCGTGGCCCCAAAGCCGGACTCGCCGATCACGGCTCCGGACAGGATCTTCACGCGGTCGCCGATGAGGGCGAAGCCGATCGAGACATTGGCCCCGATCCGGCAGTCGCGCCCGATGGTGACGCCCGGTCCAATGACGGCGTTGGGTCCGATCACCGTGCCTGATCCGATGGAGGCGCCCTGCCCCACCGCCACGCCCGGCCCCAGGACGGCCCCCGACTCCAGACGCGCGTCCGGAGAGATGGCAGCCACGCCCACATGCCGCCTCGGCGGATGCAGGCCCACGGCCACGACCGCGTAGGCACCTTGGGGGTTGCGATGGACAAGCGGCGTGCAGCCCGGCGGCAGACTTGTCGCCAGGGCTTCGGGAACGAAACACGCGGTCGGAGGCGCCTCGGCCATGGCCTGCAGGAAGGCTGGAGCCGTCACGAAGACCAGGGCGCCTGGCCCGCCCCTGGAGGCGATGGCCACGCGGTCGACCCGGATCGCTGTGGCACCATCAGGGACGAGGGCACCGGTCAGCTGGCCAATAGCCTCCAGGGTAAGGGGGGGCGTCGACTCAAAGAAACGCGAATCCGGCATGATGATGCATCTTTCCTGACCCGCGACGCCGACGCCAGACCCCTCGAGCGCGTTCCACGGGCGTGGTCCCGGCTTTTGTGGCCGTAAGGCCGTTGCAGGCCGTGAAGTCGAGCTTGTCTTGCCCCTTCAGACGTTCCGTCTGAAGAGAGCAGGCTTTAGGGCTTCCGGGCAGGCTGGGCCGGGGCGGCCGGCGCTGCCTGATCCAGGCGTTCCCGGTCGAAGGCAAACTGGGTGATCTTGGCGTTCAGGCCCGTGATGACCGACGGGGTAATGTCCATGGCCGGATTGGCGAGGATGACAGCATCCCGCTGGATGAGCAGGCCGCACCTGGCCTGCTGGTAGGACCCGCGGATGACCGGCTCAAGCTCCTGGCCGATACGCCCCAGGGCCTTCTGCTGGGTCGCCTGGAGCTCACGCTCCCGAATCTGCGCCTTGCGCTGGAGGGCGTTGGCGCGGACCTGGAGGGAAGCGTTCTTCTGGTCGAAGCTTCCCTGATCGAGGGTGGCCTTCTGGGCGTCCAGGGCCTTGGCCTCGTTCTGCAGGGCGGTCTGCTCGGCGGACAGCTCCGTCTGGACCTGCTGGGTGATCTGCTGGAGGCGGGTCTGGACGTACTTGCCCACGGTCGAGGAGCCGATGGCACCGTCGAGGGACAGGATGCAGACCCCGGTAAGCGGCGGGCCGTGGTTGACCGGCGGCGCTGCAGGCGGCGTCTGGGCCTGGGCCGGAGCGGCGAGCAGGACCGCCGCCGAGGCGGCCATGAGAAGGGCGGTTTTGTTCATGTGCATGATCTCAGAATTTCGTGGTTTGCGAGAAGCGGAAGGTTTCATCCCGGTCGTAATCCTCCTGCTGGAGGATATGACTGAAGTCGAAACGGATCGGTCCCATGGGTGAGCGCCAGAAAATCGACAAACCTGCGGAGGCGCGCAGGGACAAGTCGTCGTAGATACCTGGAATGACGTTACCATCGATATCGAGCTTCACGGAGTCATCGAGCTTCCCGAGGGTCCCGAAGTCAGTGAAGACAGAGGCCCGGATCCCATACTGCTGAGGAATGAAGGTCGGCACCGTCAGCTCCGCTGAGCCGATGGCAAAGATCTCGCCGCCGAGGGCGTCGGACCGGCCGTAAGTTGTGTCCCGAGGGCCAATACCCGCCACCTTGAAGCCACGGAAGGAATTGCCCCCCTTGTAGAAGCGGTCATTGATCCGGACAGCATCGTCGCCCCAACCGGAGATATAGCCGCCGCTGCCGGAGAGGCTGAGAACGAAGTCCTTGTTGAAGCCGTGGTACCAGCCGCCTTCCAGTTCGTTCCGGATGTACTTAACGTCGCCGCCCAGGCCGGCGAAGTCCTGCGACGCACTGATGAAGAAGCCGCGGCTCGGGCGGACCGGACTGTTCCGCCGGTCCAGGGTGACCTGATAGCCAATGAGCGAGGTCGTGTAGCGTCCCCTCTGGTCGCAAAGGGTCTGGGAAACCTGCTGTTGGGACGGGTCGCAGTAGTAGTCTGGAACCTGGACGTCGTCATCGCGCAGGACATAGCGCATGGTCATGAAGGAGTCGGCCGTCAGTGGGAAGCCGACGCGGAAGTTCGTGCCGAGGGTGGTGGTCTTGTAGGAGGAATATTCCGACAGGTCGTAGACGAAATAGTAGACGTCGAAGCCAGCGCGCAGGTTACGGCCCAGGAACCGGGGCTCCGTGAAGGAGATGTCCACCTGCTTGCGGTAAGAGCCCCAGGATACCCGAGCCCGGGCATCTTGGCCGCGGCCTCGGAAGTTTCTCTCGGTAATACCAATGTCGATCATCAACTGATCGACCGAGGAATAACCGGCGCTGAAGGTGAGTTCACCTGTCGCCTGTTCCTCGACCTTGACCAGCAGGTCCGTGCGATCAGGATTGCCGGTGGGCGTCTCCTCGATATTGACGTCCTTAAAGAAGCCGAGGGCCCTCAGATTGTTCTCTGAACGGTCCACCAGGGCGCGATTGTAGGCGTCGCCCTCGACAAGGTTGAGTTCCCGACGGATGACTTGGTCGAGGGTCTGGTTGTTGCCCACGATGTCGACCCGGTTGACATAGACCCGCGGGCCTTCGTTGACCTGGAAGACTACGTCCACCAGGCGGGTCTTGGGATCCGCCACATAGCGGGGACGCACATCCACCGAGGCAAAGCCAGCGGCACCTGCGGCGAAGGTCAGGGCGTCAGTTGCCGTCTCGATGCGCTGGTCCTCGTAGATCTCGCCGGACTGGATCGGGACGAGCTGGGTCAGCAGGGCGGTGTCGAGTTTCTTGAGTTCGGTCTCTACTGAGATCTTGCCGAACTTGTATTCGGGGCCCTCCTCCACCGTGTAGGTGACGGCAAAACCGTTCTGCGAGGGTGAAAGCTCCGCCACCCCGGAGACCACTCGGAAATCGTAGAAGCCGCGGTTCCTGTAGTGCTTGCGGAGCTGTTCCTTGTCGTATTCCAAGCGGTCCGGATCATAGTTCGTATTGCTCGAGAAGAAGCGATACCAGGCGGACTCCTGGGTGACGACGACATCGCGCAGGTCACTGTCGGAGAACTCGGAATTGCCGAGGAAGTTGACGCCAAGGACGCCGCTCTTCTTGCCCTCGTCGATCTCGAAGATCAGGTCGACGCGCTTCTGGGGCAGCTCGATGATCTTGGGGGTGACAACGGCGGAAATTCGCCCCGAGCGCCTGTAGAGCTCGATGATCCTCTGGATGTCGGCCTGCACCTTGGCCCGTGTGAAGATGCCCCGTGGCCGAACCGTGATCTCGTCACGCAGCTTGTCTTCCTTCAGGCCGGCATTGCCCTCGAAGACGACCCTATTGATGATCGGGTTTTCGACCACCTGAATGGTCAGGTTGCCCCCGGTCAGGCCTACCTTCACATCCGAGAAGAGGTCGGTACGGAACAGGGCCTTCAGGGCCAGGTCGATCCGTGCCGGGTCCACTGTGTCGCCCAGGGCGATCGGTAGGTAGGACAAGATGGTGGACTGCTCGATCCGCTCGTTTCCGCTGACACTGATCCGCTGGACGACGCCCTGCTGCTGGGCAGCCACCTGGGCGTGCGCTGTCCCGGGCGCGGTCAGCGCGGTAGCACCCAGGAGAATCGCCAGTCCCGAAACGAGGCCAGCGCTGCGGGCGCGTCGAACTTGCATGGTCAGGGCCATCACCAATGGAAGCGCATGATCAGGAAAACAATCCGCCGACGAACTGGAAGACCTGCAGCCGCTGCAGATCATTCCAGGTGGCGAACAACATCAAAGCCAGCACCAGCGCAAGGCCCACCCTGTAGCCAAAGGCCTGGACGCTGGCGGCAAGTGGCCGGCGGGCCACCGCTTCGTAGGCGTAGAAGACGAGATGCCCCCCGTCGAGAACCGGAATCGGAAGCAGATTCATGAAACCGATCCCGACCGAGAGGACGGCGGCCAGGGCGAGCAGGTTGGCTCCGACGTAGAGAATCTTGTGCTGGAGGTCCGGGGCGGCTTCCGCGCCAGCCTTGGCGATCTGGCCAGACATCTGGGCGATGCCGAGAGGGCCGTTGAGCTGCTCGGCCGACATCTGGCCGGTCACCATCCTGCCGATGGCGTAGACGCTGGTGGTGAGCACACTCCAGGTGCGGTCGACGCCCTTCGAAAGCGCCTCCACGGGTCCAAAGGTCCGCCTCACAACCTCACCGGTGGGGCCAATGCCCAGACGTCCCACCCGAGGTGAGCCCGGTTCAGCATCGAGGCGCTTCCATTCCGGGGTCGCAGTCAGGCTAAGGCTGCGACCGCCACGTTCGACGACGAAGTCTGTCGAAGCCCCGCCCCGGACCTGAACGACTTCGCTGAGGTCCTGGAAGGACGAAATCCGCCGCCCCGCCGCCTCGAGTACGATATCTCCGGCCTGGAAGCCCGCCGACGCGGCTGCACTGCCGGGTTGGACAGCCCCGATTCGGGGCGAGAGGGTCCGCTCGCCGAGGCTCATGAAGAGAAGGGTGAACAGGCAAATGGCCAGCAGGAAGTTGGCGGCAGGTCCTGCGGCGGCCACCAGGGCCCTCTGCCATACGGGTTTGAAGTGATAGCTGCGCGCCAGGGCCTCCGGCCCCTCCCGGGCCAGGATCTCCGCGCGCATGGCCTTCAGTCCGGCGGCGTCAGGGACGCTGGCGGCGTTGTGGTCTCCCGCGAACATGACGTATCCGCCCAGCGGTACCCAGCCGACCCTCCATTCAACCCCGGAGCGGTCCCGGTGCGACCAGATCGGACGACCGAAGCCGATGGAGAACCGCTCGATGTCAATCCCGCAGGCCCTGGCCGCAAAAAAGTGGCCCAGCTCATGGACCGTCACCACCAGGGACAGGACCAGGACGAAGGGGGCGAGATGCCAGAGGAAATCGATGGCAAGGGCGAGCATGGTCAGGCCGCGCCCCGCGACCGGGCGTCCAGGGCCAGGCCGGCCAGGCGACGACCCACACGGTCGACCTGTTGCGTCTGCTCGAGGATGTTGTCGGCCATGCCGTCTCCCAGATGTTCCGAACTTGCCAGGGACAGGGCTTCCGACACGATTGCGGCAATATCAAGATAGCCGATCCGACGGTCAAGGAAGGCCTCCACCGCAACCTCATTGGCGGCGTTGAGAATTCCAGGTGCCGACCCGCCCTCCCGAAGGGCCTGCCGGGCCAGGTCGAGGGATGGAAAACGTAGCATATCAGGGGCCTCGAAGGTGAGACGTCCGATGGCTCCCAGGTCCAGGCGGGGCGCCGGCCCGGCGACCCTGTCCGGCCAGGCAAAGGCGACGGCGATGGGTGTGCGCATATCAGGAGCGCCCAGCTGGGCCAGGCTCGAGCCATCGGCATACTCGACCAGGCTGTGGACGATCGACTCAGGGTGCACGACCACCTCGATGCGATCCGCATCGACCCCGAACAGGTAGGCCGCTTCGATCATCTCGAGGCCCTTGTTCATCATTGTGGCGGAATCCACCGAGATTTTGCGGCCCATGACCCAGTTCGGGTGGGCCACGGCCTCGTCCGGCGTCGCCGAGGCCATCCGCTCCACGGACCAGGTCCGGAAGGGGCCACCGGAGGCTGTCAGGATCAGGCGCGAGACCTGAGCTGCATGCCGGGGATCGAGGGCCTGGAAGATAGCCGAATGCTCGGAATCCACAGGGATAACCACACCACCAGCCAGCCGCGCGCGCCTCAGGAGGGCGGGGCCGGCGCAGACCAGGCTCTCCTTGTTGGCAAGGGCCACTATGGCACCCGCATCGACGGCGGCCAGGGTTGGTGCAAGGCCCGCAAAACCGACGATGGCCGACATCACCCAGTCCGCTGGAAGACCCGCCGCTG
This sequence comes from Phenylobacterium deserti, assembly GCA_945859865.1. Lineage (GTDB taxonomy): Bacteria > Pseudomonadota > Alphaproteobacteria > Caulobacterales > Caulobacteraceae > Phenylobacterium > Phenylobacterium deserti_B. The sequence continues at coordinate 566 of CAMAOY010000026.1, read as the reverse complement.
CGGCGACGGCAGCCGCTCCGGCCTCGACCGCGATGCCAGAGCCCCGAAGACGGGTGGCAAGCTCTCCGGCGAGGGTCGCATCCGCGATGACCGCGACTTCCGGACGCCAGGCCAGGGCCTGGTCTGCGAGCCGGGCGACATTGCGTCCACCCGTCAGCGCCCGGACGCGCACGGGTCGTCCGAGGGACTCCAGGAGGTCCAGGGTGGAGACACCGACCGATCCCGTCGATCCGAGGATGGAGACTGTACGGACCAGGCTCAATGCCCCCAACCCAGGTGGTTGACCAGGCGGAACAGGGACAGGACGACCACCACGAACATCAGCCCATCCACCCTGTCGAGCAGTCCGCCATGACCGGGGATCAGGCCGCCGGAGTCCTTCACGCCGAAGCGGCGCTTGAGCATGGACTCGCAAAGGTCGCCGGCCATGCCCGCCAGTCCCCCGCAGAGGCCGGCAAGCGCCGCAGCCCAGGGATTGAGCCGGAAGACCGGAAAGGCGGCCAGCGCCACCGCCGCAAGCATGGCCGCGGCAAGACCCCCGAGGAATCCGGCCCAGGTCTTGTTCG
>CAMAOY010000025.1 GCA_945859865.1 Phenylobacterium deserti | reverse complement strand
TAGTCGAAATCCCTAACAATTTCTAACAGTTCCTCTGCCGAGACCTTTTCCACGACACCCTGCGGAAACCGGAAGCGCCAATAGCTGGCCACATGCGAGAGGGCACCGATCCGCTCGCCGAGGAGGACGAACATTTCCGGGGTGCGCTTCAGAAAATTCGAGAAGGCCAGGGGTTTGCCATTTCGGGTCAGGTCGTTGAAGGCCGCCTCGTAGACGCGAATCGCCCCGACAACCTCTTCCAGAACAATATTGACGCGGTCTGCCAGACGTCTCCGCGCCGCGTCCAGCATCCGCTCCATCTCCCGATCCCTGAAACCACTGACCTTGATCGTAAGGATTTCCCGGAGGAAGGGCGCCAACTGCGGTCTGAGGGTGCTCAGCAGCCACTGGTAATAGAGAAACCCCTTCCAGGCGAAGATGCCTTCCTCAAAATCATCGGGGTCGAGGCGCAGGGCCGCCCTGATGGGCTGGATGGACTCCCCCTGCACTGGGGAGAGCAGCATCCTGATCATCCGGTTTGACCAACTCGACCCATCTACCCTGTGCCTGTGCGAGATATCCAGCAGGGTTTCGATCTGCTTGCCGACGAAACTGTACATCTGCGAAATGTCGGACTCGGAGATATTGAAGTAACACGTGGCTATATCCACCCCGCGCCGCCGCATCTGCTCCCGGACCAGAAAGGGATCCAGCGAGGGCAGTTCGTTCAGGGACTGGAGGACATGGAGGTCCCGCTCCGGATTTCGATAGGCGCCGGCGATGTCGTCGACGACGTCCCGCCATCCCTTCTGCTCGACCATAAAAGATCGTCCGCCGATCTTCAGGTCGGTCCGCTCGAAGGGAAGGATCACCTTCGTCCCGGTAACCCTATCCGTGGGCAGCAATCCGACCTCGTCGGAACGGATACGGTGTTTCAGGATGAGACTCTCGTTGAGCCTTGGCGAGGTGAAGAACGGTCTTTCGATATAGTCCGTCTCATTCCGGTACAGGGCCGCGACGGACAGAAGGTTCAGGACCCGGGAGGTGGACGACGACCTCTCAAGCAGGGCGAGGTCGCGGACGGTGCGGTCGACATTGTTGGACTTGCGCATCCCGGACACCAATTCCCCCGACCCTTGAGTGACTAGGGTCCCCGCGGCGGGTTAACAAATTCCCGCCGCTCGCCTGGCGCGGATCCGGCGGCTTGACCGGATCCTCATGATTTCGCTTACCAGCAAGCAATTTCTGCGCCACTTTTCCTTACGAAGGCTCTTAGCCCTCGTGATTCCGGCGTAGCCTGGGTCTTTTGTCAGGAAGGACTGGAGGCCTGACCGAGAATCGAACTCGGGTGCACGGATTTGCAGTCCGCTGCGTAACCACTCCGCCATCAGGCCGCACCGGTCCGCACCGGGCTCGCGGATCGCTAACAGAAGGCGGGTGCGGGGGCAATCAGGGAAGCCGCACTGCATTGCCTTGCCGTTGTGCGTCGCACTATAAGCCCCAGAGCCTCGAAGTTATCCTTAGCTTCACGACCGGAGACATCATGGGCGACACTGCCGAAGCCCGCCTGAATATGGTGGAAAGCCAGGTCCGGACGGCGGACGTGACTGACCTGCGGATTCAGGACGCCATGCGCCGGATCCCGCGGGAGTCCTTTCTGCCTGCGGACAGGGCCTTCCTGGCCTATGCCGACGTGGAGCCCGAGTATGCGCCGGGGCGGCGTCTGCTCCGGCCCCGGGATGTCGCCAAGCTCGTGCAACTCGCGGCGCCGGTCGCCGGCGAGTCGGCCCTCGCCATAGCCGCACCCTATGCCGCCGCCCTGTTGGAGGCCTGCGACGTTACGGTGGTCCGTCACGACGGGGATCCGGCGGGGGCGCTTCCGGCGGGTCCCTTCGATATCCTGGTCTGCGAGGGGGCCGTCGTCCGGGCACCAGAGGCCTGGCTGGCCTTGCTTGGGCCGGGTGGCCGGGCGGTGGTGATCGAGCGCAACGGCCATGCGGGCCGCGCAATCGTCCATGTCCGGGCACCCGAAGCGATCGGTCGGCGTACCGGATTTGACTCCGCACCGCCTTATCTGCCCGGGTTCGAGCCTCAGGCGGGCTTTGCATTCTGAGTTCGGCGTCTTCGCCGGAAACCGGATCGTAAGATCCGGGTGAAAAAAGCTTAAGGTCAGGTCCACTGGCCTCCGGAGGAAACGACGGTCATATAGGCGGGTGTTCCGCGCGTCCGGTTTTTGGGGATTCGAGATGATCATGCGACGTCGCAGCCGCTGGCTGGCTGCGGTCTCTCTGGCGGGATTCGCCCTTGCAGCCTCCGCGGCCTCCGCGGAAACCATGGCTGAGGCAATCGCCATGGCCTACGATTCCAATCCGACTCTCCAGGCCCAGCGCGCCCAACTGCGGGCCCTGGACGAGAACTGGTACCAGGCCCGTTCCGGCTACCGGCCCACCCTTTCCGTATCGGGCCGTGCGACCTGGGCCGAGACGACCATTCCCCGAACCAATCCCCTGGTGGATATTGAGAGCAACTCGGGTTCCGCCATCCTTTCCCTGAACCAGCCGATCTATACGGGCGGGCGTGTGGCCGCGGCGGTGTCGGCCTCGGAAGCCGACATCCTGTCCGGACGTGAATCCCTCCGGCGTACCGAGGCCCAGATCCTGGGCCAGGTCATCCAGTTCTACGTGGATGTCCGCCGCGACCAGGAAGCCCTCCGCATTCGCCAGACGAATGTCGCCGTCCTCCAGCGCCAGCTCGACGAGTCCCGGGCGCGGTTCGAGGTGGGCGAGATTACCCGGACCGACGTTGCCCAGTCCGAGGCCCGGCTTGCGGGTGCCGTCGCCTTGCTCAACTCCGCGCAGGCCATCCTCGCCACCTCCCGCGCCAACTACGAGGCGGTCGTCGGTCAGGCGCCCGGCGACCTCGCGCCGGAGCCGCCGATCGGTAGCCTAATGCCCGGCTCCATAGAGCAGGCCTGGGACCTGGCCGAGAACGGAAGCCCGATCATTCGCGGCGCGGAATATGCCGAGCAGGCGAGCCGGGCCCGGATCGCTGGCGCCCGGGCCGAGCAGATGCCCTCCGTCGCCCTGCAGGGCCAGCTTGGCTACAATGGCCTGGCCAGCCCGCTGCATACAGACGCCTATTCCCGCGCCCTTTCGGGATCTGCGGTCGTGACCGTGCCCCTCTTCACGGGTGGGCAGACCCTGTCCCGGGTGCGCGCCGCAGTCGAGCGGAACAATGTGGATCGGCTTGGAGTCGAGGCCGCCCGCCGGTCCGTCCGACAGACCATCACCCAGTCCTGGAGCGGACTGCAGGCCGCCCGGAGCAATATCGAGGCCACGGACCAGCAGGTCCGCGCCGCACGGATCGCTGCGGAGGGCGTCCTCCAGGAACAGAGGGTGGGGCTGCGCACCACGATCGACGTACTCAACGCCGAGCAGGAACTGCGCGCCGCAGAGCTGTCCCAGATCAGCGCCCGTCGCGACGAATATGTCGCGGCGGCGGGCGTGCTCAGCCAGGTTGGGCGTCTGCAGGCCGGATACCTTGTGCCGGAAGTCTCCAGGTACGATCCGGCAGCCAACTTCAACAGCCTGCGGGTGACCTGGGGCTGGGTGCCCTGGGAGGTGCCCATCTCGGGGGTGGACGGGATTCTGACGCCGAAGCCGGTGGCGATCCCCGACCGGCCGATTCCGGTCGCTCCGGTAAGTCCGGTAAGTCCGGTAAGTTTGAAGACGGCTCCCTCCACCTAGGGGGATATCGTCCCGTCCCCCAGCCTGCGGCGGCGCGAGGGCCGGGAATCGGTTATTTATTAGGGGGGCTGATCCTGGGTGACCGTCGGGAATTGCCTGTTAATGCGTCTGCGCCTAGCCTTGCGTATGGGGCTGTCCCTGGTCCGAATCGCGGTGGCGGATGTCTGACGACTCAAAATCAGAACCGACAATGGAGGAAATCCTAGCCTCCATTCGCCGCATTATTTCCGAAGATGATGTCGACCCCGCGGATGAGGCCGAGGAGGGCGGTGCGTTTGCGCCGTCCGCCGCCCCCGAACCTGAGCTCGAGGAAGAGCCCGAGAGACCTCGCGTCGAGGCACGCCTTCCGGATGAAGATCTCGGTTCGGATGAAGATCTCGTACCCGATGATGATCTCGTACCGGACGAAGAGCCCGAGGATGTCCTTGTTCTCACGGACCGCATCGACCGCCGCGATGACCTAGAGCCCCGTAGGCCGGAACCGCGCCTGGTTTCGGATCCGACCGCAGCGGCTGCGGCCGCCGCCTTTGGGCACCTGTCGGCGTCGCTTCTGATGCCGCACGACCTGAGGACCCTCGAGGACGTGGTCCGCGAACTCCTCCGGCCCCTGCTCAAGCAGTGGCTCGACGATCACCTGCCCGACATCGTCGAGGTCCAAGTCCAGGCCGAGATCGAACGCATCTCCCGCGGCGGCAGGATGCGGTAGGCTGCCACTGAGCCCGCGCTGGATCGGCTTGACGTCTCTGGTGAAGAGGCGGTGAATGTCCGAAACGGCGGCACGAGGGGCTCGCTCTATGTTCCAGGCTTTTCTGAACCGGCAAGGGACCTGGCTTCGCGCAAACCGGGGGTGGGTCACCGCCCTGGTCGCACTCGGACTTGTCCTCGCCAGGCCTTGCACGACCTTGGCGGCGGAACCTCCGCCCCTTGAGTCCTTCGGGCGGCTCCCGCAGTTTGGGTCTGTCAGCCTGGCTCCGGGCGGGCAGGTTTTTGCTGCGGTTGTCCGCAACAGCGAAGGCGCGTTTGTCGCGGTCTTCGATGTAGCAACCGCCAAGCCAATCGATATCCTGGCCCTCGGAAACGACAAGTTCCGGAGTATGTTGTGGATAGATGACGACCGCCTGGTGATCATCCGCTCAATCACCTCGACGATCGAGGGCGTGATAGCGGTCAAGGGCGAACAGTTCGTAGCCCTGGAGCATAATTTCCGTACGCGTCGCGGCCGTCCGCTTCTCATGGAGGGTGACAGGGCCCTGAATACCGTGGTGGGCGATGTGGTGCGGGTCCGATCCGGTGCACGCCCGGCCAGTCTCATCCTGGGGGGTATGAACTTCCCCCAATCTATCGGGGTTTACACCCTCTTCGAACAGGGTGCTTCGGGTCGCCCGAAGGTCGTCGCCCAGGGGCAGCAGGATACGGTCGACTGGATTGTCGGTCCTGATGGAACCGTCCTGGGCGAGGTCCGCCAGTCCCGAACCACCGGGAACTGGAAGGTGCTGCTCGGGCCGGGCATCAAAAGCTTGAAGGCGGTCCGGGAGGGCTCACACCTGACGCGCGCGCCAGCGTTGCGCGGAGTCTCGTCAGACGGATCTGCCGTCTATCTCTCGATCCCGGTGGATGACGACTACACCCTCTTCAGGGTCGATGTGGCCTCTGGCCAGATGACGGAGATCCCGTCTGACCAAGGTGAGGCCTTCGTCTACGAGGATGGGACCCTGGTGGTGGTGGCGGTCGCCCGCAGCATCGGGGACGACCTGACCTACGACTGGTCTAATCCCCAGGATCGGGAGCTCTGGGCGGCGGTGACGAAGGGCTTCAAAGGCGCGCGGATCCAGGTCGTCTCCATGTCCGCAGCCCGCGATCGGCTCATTCTCCTGGCCGAGGGCGGCGGATATGGCTACGGCTACTACCTGCTGGACCGCAAGTCGGGGCGCGCATCCTTCCTTTCTGATGTCTACGCGGGCATTGGACCCGAGGCGATCAATGAGCGCCGGTATATCCGCTACAAGGCGGGAGACGGCCTCGAGATCCCAGCCTACCTCACACTTCCCACCGGGCGACCAGCAAAGGGCCTTCCCCTGATCGTCCTGCCCCACGGCGGGCCTGCAGCCCGGGACGATATCGGCTTTGACTGGTGGTCACAGGCCTACGCCGCAATGGGATACGCCGTGCTTCAACCGCAGTTCCGCGGCTCGAAGGGGTTCGGGGCGGCCCACCAGAGTGCGGGCGACGGCGAAGTGGGCGGGCGCATGCAGACGGACATGTCCGACGGCGTGGCCGACCTGGTCCGGACCGGCGTTGCAGATCCTGCGCGGGTCGCGATCGTCGGATCTTCCTACGGCGGCTATGCCGCCCTTGCCGGCGTGACCCTGCAGTCTGGTCTCTACCGGTGCGCAGTTTCGGTGGCGGGGGTCAGCGACTGGGCTCAGGCCGTACGCGACTCCGCGATCGCCGCCGGCGGCTCCACGCGAACACGATCGGTCCGTTACTGGCGCCAGATCCTCCGGATCGCTGACGAGAAGGACCCCAAGCTGACGGGTATCTCACCGCGACTCCAAGCCTCCCGGGCCACTGCGCCCATCCTGTTGATCCATGGCGCCGATGACACCGTGGTCAAGATCGCCCAGAGCACGAAGATGGAGGAAGCGCTCCGTAAGGCGGGCAAGCCGGTTGAGATGATCACGCTGAAGGGGGAGGACCACTGGCTCTCCAATGGCGAAACCCGCGTTCGGATGCTCACGGAGTCCGCCCGGTTCCTGAAGGCCTGCAACCCTCCTGGCGGGGCTTGAGATAGGCCTGCAGGCCGGGTGGCCCGCCTGTTTCCATGACTTCACTTGACGCGGACGGCCCTTCCGTTACGGGTCCGCTCCGGAAACCGCCATGCTTGACAAGACTTTCGATCCCAAGACCGCTGAGCCCCGGCTCTATGACCGATGGGAGGCCTCAGGTGCCTTCTCGCCGACAGAGGATCCGTCGGCCGAGCCCTTCTCCGTGGTCATACCGCCGCCCAATGTGACGGGCTCGCTGCACATCGGCCACGCCCTGAACAACACCCTTCAGGACGTGCTGATCCGGTTCGAGCGCATGCGGGGCAAGGCGGCCCTCTGGCTGCCCGGTACGGATCACGCCGGCATCGCCACCCAGATGGTGGTCGAGCGCCAGCTGGCCGCCGAGGGCAATCTTGGCCGGCGCGACATGGGGCGCGAGGCCTTCCTTGAGCGGGTCTGGGCCTGGAAGGCCGAGAGCGGCGGGACCATCACCCGCCAGCTGCGCCGGCTGGGCGCCTCCTGCGACTGGAGCCGCGAGCGCTTCACCCTGGACGAGGGGCTCAGCGCCGCCGTCCGCAAGGTCTTCGTCACCCTCCACAAGCAGGGCCTGCTCTACCGCGACAAGCGGCTGGTGAACTGGGACCCCCACCTCCAGACCGCCATCTCTGACCTGGAGGTCGAGCAGCGCGAGGTCGACGGCCAGTTCTGGCGCTTCGCCTACCCGCTGGAGGATGGCTCGGGCGAGATCGTCGTGGCCACGACCCGGCCCGAGACCATGCTGGGTGACACCGCCGTGGCGGTGAACCCCAAGGACGAGCGCTACGCCCACCTGGTGGGCAAGCAGGTCCGCCTGCCCATCGTCGGCCGCCTGATCCCCATCGTCGCCGACGACTATGCCGATCCCGAGAAGGGGTCCGGGGCGGTGAAAATCACCCCGGCGCACGACTTCAACGACTTCCAGGTTGGCAAGCGTCACGGCCTGGAGATCATCAATATCCTCGACGACTTCGGCTGCATCAACGATGCCGCGCCCGAGGCCTATCGGGGCCTGGACCGCTTCGTCGCCCGCAAGCAGGTGGTCGCCGAGTTCGAGGCCCTGGAACTGCTGCGTGGCATCGACCCGACCCGCCATGTGGTGCCGCACGGCGACCGCTCCGGCGTCGTCGTCGAGCCCTACCTGACCGACCAGTGGTTCGTCGACGCCGCCACCTTGGCCAAGCCCGCCATTGCCGCGGTCGAAGACGGCCGTACCGTTCTGGAACCCGCCGCCTGGTCGAAGACCTACTTCGAGTGGATGCGGAACATCGAGCCCTGGTGCGTCTCGCGCCAGCTCTGGTGGGGCCATCGGATCCCGGCCTGGTATGGCCCCGACGGCGCCGTCTTCGTCGAGGAGACCGAGGCCGAGGCCCAAGCTGCCGCCGCCGCCCACTACGGCGCCGAGACGCCCCTGCGACAGGACGACGACGTCCTCGACACCTGGTTCTCCTCGGGGCTCTGGCCCTTCTCGACCCTGGGATGGCCGGAGGCGACCGCCGACCTGAAGCGGTTCTATCCGACCCACACCCTGGTCACCGGCTTTGACATCATCTTCTACTGGGTCGCCCGGATGATGATGCTGGGGCTGCACTTCACCGGAGAGGTCCCCTTCCGCCGGGTGTTTTTCAACGCCCTGGTCCGGGACGCCTCCGGCAAGAAGATGTCCAAGTCCAAGGGCAATGTCATGGACCCCCTGGACCTCATCGACAGCTACGGTGCCGACGCCCTGAGGTTCACCCTGACGGCCATGTCCGGGCAGGGAAGGGACATAAAGCTTTCGACCCAGCGCATTGAAGGCTATCGGAATTTTGGCACCAAGCTGTGGAATGCAGCGCGGTTCTGCCAGGTCAATGGCTGCGTCCGCGTCGAGGGCTTTGACCCGTCGTCCGCCAAGGGGGCGGTCAACCGCTGGATCATCGGCGAGACGGCCCGCACCGCCGCGGCGGTGACCGAGGCCATCGCCAGCTGCAGCTTCGACGAGGCGGCCAATCTTCTCTATCGCTTCATCTGGAACACCTTCTGCGACTGGTATGTCGAGCTGTCCAAGCCGGTCCTGAATGGTGCCGACCTGGCCGCCCAGGCCGAGAGCCGGGCTACCGCCGCCTGGGTCCTGGACGTGATCCTCAAGCTGCTTCACCCGGTCATGCCCTTCCTGACCGAGGAGCTCTGGGACCAGACTGCCGACCTCGGCACCGCGCGCGCGGAGCCCCTGCTGATCTCCGCCCGTTGGCCGGACCTTTCGGCCCTGGCACCCGATCCCGCCGCCGCCGCCGAGGTGGGCCTGGTCATTGCTGCCATCGCCGAGGGCCGTTCGGTCCGTTCGGAGCTCAACGTGCCTCTCGGCGCCCGGCCGCCCCTGCTGGTGGTCGAGGCCGACGCCGCCCAGTCGGCCGTCCTGGCGGCCTATGCTCCGGTGATCGGCCAGATGCTTCGGGTCTCAGAGGTCCGGGTTGAGGCTTCGGCCCCGACGGGCGCCATTCCCTTTGTGGTCCAGGGCGCGACCCTGGCCCTGCCGGTGGCCGAGTTCATCGACCTCGCCGCCGAGAAGGCTCGCCTCGCCAAGGAGATCGCCGGCCTCGCCGCCACCGCCGAGCAGACCCGCCGCAAGCTCGACAACCCCGACTTCGTCGCCCGGGCGCCGGAAGAGGTGGTGGAGGAGAACCGTGAGCGCCTGGCTGAGGCCGAGGCGGCCCGCGAACGCCTGCAGGCGGCCCTGGCGCGCCTTTCCTGACTGCCGTCCCCCAGTCCTGACGCGAGGTCAGTCTTCCGCCTTCTGTGGACGAAGACTATGGTCCTTTGCAACAGGATGCCGAACCGGCGCAGGGAGGCGTGCAAGCCATGAATTTCGATTTCTCCGAGGACCAGAAATTCCTCAAGACCGAGGCCAGGCGCTTCCTCGAGGCCAACTGCCCCACGAGCCGGGTGCGCAAGGTCCTCGACGATCCCGCGGCCACCTGGGACGCCGAGCTCTGGAAGGCCGTGGCTGGCCAGGGCTGGCTGGGCGCGGCCATTCCGGAGGAATACGGCGGGCTGGGCCTGGGTCGGCTTGAACTCTGCGTCATCGCAGAGGAACTGGGCCGGGCCGTGGCCCCCATACCCTTCGCCTCCACCGTCTATGTCCTGGCCGAGGCGGTCATGCTGGCCGGTTCCGAGGCCCAGAAGGCCGCTGTCCTGCCTGGCGTCGCCGCCGGCGAGGTCATCGGCGCCCTGGCGACTTCGGAGGGGCCTGGCGCCCTGTCCGCTACCTCGATCCGCGCCACCGTCGAGGGCGGTCGCCTTTCGGGGACCAAGATCCCGGTTACCGACGGCGGCATCGCCACCCACGTCCTGGTCCTGGCGCGCGAGGGTGGCCAGCTGGGGCTCTTCCTCGTCGACCTGTCGGCCGCCGGGGTGACCCGGCAGACTCTCTCGACCCTGGATCCCTCCCGGGATGCGGCCAAGCTGGTCTTCGACAAGGTCCCGGCCGAGCGCCTGGGCGGTGCCGGCGAGGGCCTGGCCCTCGTCGAGCAGGTCCTGGACCGGGCCGCCGTCCTCCTGGCCTTTGAGCAGACCGGCGGCGCCGACCGCGCGCTGGAGATGGCCAAGGACTACGCCCTCGAGCGGTTTGCCTTCGGCCGCGCCATCGCCAACTACCAGGCGATCAAGCACAAGCTGGCCGACATGTATGTGAAGAACGAGCTGGCTCGCTCCAACGCCTACTACGGAGCCTGGGCGCTCAATACCAATGCCCCCGAACTGCCGGTGGCCGCCAGCGCCGCCCGGATCGCGGCCTCTGAGGCCTACTGGTTCGGATCCAAGGAGAACATCCAGACCCACGGCGGCATCGGCTTCACCTGGGCCGTGGACTGCCACCTGCACTACCGCCGCTCGCGCCAGCTGTCCCTGGTCGCCGGTGCCCCCCGGGTCTGGAAGGACCGCCTCGTCAGCCACCTCGAACGCCGCAACGCGGCCGCCTGAGAAGGAAACCGATCATGGATTTCAACGACACACCCCTGGAAGCCGCCTATCGCCAGAAGGTCCGGACCTGGCTTGAGGCCAATGCGCCCCGCTCCCGCGACGCGAACGATGACGGGGAGGGCGGGGGCGACCTCGCCGCCGCCCGGTCCTGGCAGGCCAGGAAGGCCGCTGCAGGCTTTGCCTGCATCACCTGGCCCAAGGAGTGGGGCGGCCAGAGCGGCACGCCCATCGACAGCGTCATTTTTGGCGAGGAAGAGGCGCGCTACCCGATCCCCTCCAATCCGTTCCAGATCGGCCTTGGCATGTGCGTGCCGACCGTCATGAACTTCGCCGACCCCGCCACCAAGGACCGGTTTGGGCCCCCCGCGATCCGTGGCGAGGAAATCTGGTGCCAGCTCTTTTCCGAGCCCAGCAGCGGCTCCGACGTGGCGGCGGCGCGGACCCGGGCCGAGAAGACGGCTGACGGCTCCGGCGACTGGATCATCAACGGCCAGAAGGTCTGGACCACCGGTGCCCAGTTCTCGGACTTCGGCATCGTCATCGTCCGCACGGACCCGAACCTGCCCAAGCACAAGGGCCTGACCATGTTCTGGGTCGACATGAAGGACCCGGGAGTCGATGTCCGGCCCATCCACCAGATGTCGGGGGGATCCGGTTTCAACGAGGTCTTCTTCACCGACGTCCGGGTCAAGGACAGCCAGCGCCTCGGCGGCGTAGGCGAAGGCTGGAAGGTCTCGCTGGTGACCCTGATGAACGAGCGCCTCGCCGTCGGCGGCGCCACGGGAACGGGCTGGTCCCAGTTCCTCGAGGCTGCCCGCGATACCACCGGCTCGGACGGCGCGCCGCTTCTCCAGGAGAGCGCTGTCCGCGAGAAGCTGGCCGACTGGTATGTCCAGGCTGAGGGCCTGCGCCATGCCCGCAACCGGACCATGACCGCCCTGTCCAAGGGCCAGACCCCCGGCCCCGAGAGCTCCATCGGCAAGGTCGTGGCGGCCACCCTCATGCAGGACCTGGCCAATGAGGCTGTGGAGATGCTGGACCAGTACGGCATCATCAACGACCCGGACCTCGCCCCCCTGTCGGGTGGTTTCCACGGCTCCCTGATGATGGCCCCGGGCCTTCGAATCGCCGGCGGTACGGACGAGATCCTGCGCAACATCATCGCCGAGCGCGTCCTGGGCCTGCCCGGCGACATCCGCCTGGACAAGGACGTGGCCTTCAAGGACGTGCCAACCGGGCGGTAGGCCATGAGGCCGGCGGGCTGGCTTAGGCACCCCGCCGGCGGTCCACCCGGGCGGTGGACACGCGCGTTTGGTTCTGAGCGATACTGCTCAACCTCGCTTGGCGGCGAGGGTGCTCGCCAATGCCTTGATTGACAGTTCCAGCCCCTGGCCGAGAGTGCTCGGCGAGCCTGGGGGAGATTCCACTGATGAAGACCTTTGCCCGTACCGCCTCGCAGATCGCCCTGGCGCTTTGCCTCGCCGCTGCCCTGCCCGCTGCCGGGTACGCCGAGGACGCCAAGGAGGCGCCCAAGTGGGATGTCGCGGCGCCTCCGGGGATGAAGGTGCGCCAGGTGCCGATCGCGGTCGACGAAGGCACCTGGATGAACCTGGATGTCAGCCCCGACGGGCGGACCCTGGTCTTCGACCTGCTGGGCGACATCTACACACTGCCGATCGGCGGGGGCACGCCGACGCGGATCTCCGAAGGCCTGCCTTACGAAACCCAGCCGCGGTTCTCCCCCGATGGCCGGCGGATCGCCTTCACCTCCGACCGCGGCGGCGGCGACAACATCTGGATCATGAACCGTGACGGCAGCGACAAGCGCCAGCTCACCAATGAGAGCTTCCGCCTGCTCAACCAGCCAAGCTGGAGCCCTGACGGCCAGTACATCGTGGCCAAGAAGCACTTCACCACCCAGCGCTCGCTCGGAACGGGCGAGGTCTGGATGTACCACGTCTCCGGCGGGGATGGGGTGCTGCTGGTCAAGCGCCCGAGCGAACAGCACCAGAAGGAACTGGGTGAGCCGATCTTCGCGCCCGACGGTCGCCACATCTATTTCACGCGCAACACCACGCCGGGTCCATCCTTCCAGTACGCACAGGACAGCAACAACGCGCTTTTCGGGATCGATCGCTATGACCTCGAGACCGGCAAGACCGAGATCGTGATCGGCGGCGAGGGCGGCGCGGTGCGCCCCACGCCTTCACCCGATGGCAAGAAGATCGCCTATGTCCGCCGCGAGGCGACCCAGCCGCGGCTCTATGTCCGCGACCTGACCACGGGCGAGGATCGCAAGCTCTATGACGCCCTCGACATGGACATGCAGGAAACCTGGGCCGTGACCGGCGTCTATCCCAACATGGCCTGGACCCCGGATTCGGGCAGTGTCGTGATCTGGGCGGGGGGCAAGCTCAACCGGGTCGATCTGGCCGCGGGCAAGGGCACGGTCATTCCCTTCAGGATCGCCGATACGCGCGGCCTGATCGATCCCCCGCGCCCACCGGTCGCGGTGGCGCCAGACAGCTTCGAGACCCGGATGCCGCGGGGGGCCAGCGTCTCGCCCGATGGCCGGTCGGTGGTGTTCGAGACCCTCGGCAAGCTGTGGATCAAGCCGATGGCGGGCGGCGAACCGCGTCGCCTGACCCGAGATGAGGCCGCGATGGAGGCCTATCCGTCCTGGTCGGCTGACGGCAAGACTCTGGTTTATGTCCGCTGGACCGACGCGGGCCTGGGCGAAGTGCGCACCCTTGCCGCCAGCGGCGGCAAGTCCTCAGCCATCACCCCGGCCGGCCACTATGCCCGTCCGCGCTTCTCGCCCGATGGCAGGGTCGTGGTCTTCGAGAAGGGCCGCGGCGGTTATCTCTCCAGCCCGCGCGGCTCGGCCGAACCCGGTGTGTACCGTGTTGCGGCAACCGGCGGCCAGGCGACCCGCATCACAGACACTGGCGGCAATCCCCAGTTCGGCACCGCCAATGACCGCATCTTCGTGGTTGAAGGCGATGCCAAGGAAAGCCGCCTGGTCAGCCTCGACCTCAATGGCGAGGCGCGCCGCGTGCATGCCAAGGGTGAACTCGTCAACGACTACCGCGTCTCACCCGATGGCAAGTTCCTGGCCTTCCGCCAGAATTACCAGGCCTTCGTCACCCCCATGGTCCCCGGTGGCCAGGAGGTCTCGCTCTCTGCCAAGGGCGGCGCCCTGCCGGTCGTCAAGGTCAGCGGCGACGGGGCCGACTGGATCCACTGGAGCGAGGGCGGCAAGCGGCTGAACTGGTCGCTTGGCCCCACGGTGTTCAGCGCCGACCGGACTGTCATGTTCGCCGACGCCCCACTGGCCAAGGGAGCCAAGCCCCCGACCTTCGAGCCGCCCAGGAGTGGGGTTTCGCTCTCGATGCGGATGACCGCAGACAAGCCCAAGGGCAGCCTCGCGATCGTCGGCGCGCGGGTGGTCACCATGAAGGGCAGGGATGGCGGCATCATCGACGATGGCGTGGTGCTGATCGAGGGCGACCGGATCAAGGCCGTGGGCAAGCGCGGCGAGGTGGCGATCCCGGCCGGTACGCCGACACTCGACGCCCGGGGCAAGACCCTGATCCCGGGCCTGATCGACGCCCATGCCCACGGACCCTACGGGATTGACGAGATCACCCCCCAGGCCAACTGGGCGGAGATGGTCAACCTGGCCCTGGGCGTGACCACCCGGCACGATCCCTCCAGCAGTGCCCGGACGGTGTTCCCGGCGTTGGAGATGGTCCGCGCCGGCAAGACCCTGGGCCCGCGCACCTTCTCGACCGGCGAGATCGTCTATGGTGCGAGGGCGTCTGACGTCTATGCCCAGATCGAAAGTTATGAAGACGCCCTGGCCCATGTCCGCCGCCTCAAGGCCCAGGGTGCGCACAGCCTCAAGAACTACAACCAGCCGCGCCGTGAACAGCGCCAGCAGGTCACGGCGGCAGCCCTGGCCGAGGGGATGCGGTCGGTGGCCGAGGGCGGATCGCTCTTCGGCCTCGACATGACCCTGATCGCCGATGGCAACACCACGATCGAGCACAACCTGCCGCTTGGCGTGTTCTACGAGGACGTGCTGCAGTTCTTCAGCGAGTCCGGGACTGGCTACACCCCGACCCTGGTGGTGACCTATGGCGGCCCGGCGGGCGACCCTTACTGGCGCTCGCGCACGGAGGTCTGGAAGCATCCCCTGCTTCAGAAGCACGAGCCCGCCGCGATTTTGACCGCCAACAACGCCCGCCGCGAAATCGCGCCGGACGGTGACTACAAGGATGATGACAATGCCCGCGAAGCCGCCAAGCTGGCGCGGCGGGGCGTACCGGTCTCGATCGGTGCGCATGGCCAGGAACCGGGTATCGCCGCGCACTGGGAACTCTGGTCCTTTGCCCGGGGGGGAATGAGCCCGGTCGAGGCGCTTCGCACTGGCACCATCGAGGCCGCGCGCAGCCTTGGCTACGATGCGGATGTTGGCAGCCTGGAGCCCGGCAAGCTGGCCGACCTGGTCGTACTCGACGCCGATCCGACCCAGGACATCCGCAACTCCGACAAGATCAGCAAGGTCATAATCGGTGGCCGCCTGCTCGATGCCGCGACCCTTAATGAAGAGCTGACCGGCACCCGCAAGCGTCCGGCCTATTGGTGGGAAGGCCCGGATGGCGCCCAGGGCTATACCGGCCCGGCGGGCGGTGGCGGCAGCGCCCACGCGGATCAGGACGATGGGTGAGCCGAAAGGCGGCGATGCCCTATCCCGTCGGGGGCAGGTCCATCCTCACCAACTGAGCCGACAGTGCGCACTCCATCAGACTTGAAGGGGTTCCTCGCCGGTGACATTGAGGCGTTGGCGGGAGAGACCACATGGCGCTTGCGACGGTCACCCTCGCGGCCAACGCCAGGCTTCTCGACATCCTCGCCGTCACCCAGAACTGCATCACGCCCTGAAATCTGTCAGGGGCCCGACGGACGCCCCGGCTTCAGGTCCTGGAGTGCGCGTTTCATTCTCTGGTCGTAGTCCGCGGGGAATGAAAGGACGCCGGTGTTCGGGTCCCGCACCAGGCCCCGGACCTCCGGAGGCAGGCGGTACATCAGCCTGATCATGAGGTCGCTGGACACCCAGGGACTACCGCGGAAATATCCGTGTCCGCTCCCGGCTGAAATGGCCGGGGCTGCGGAGACGTCAATGTAGGAAATCCGGTCTGGGCGGCTCTTGAGAAGGTTGGCGAAGGGCGCCGGGACCTTGTCGGGGGGCAGGGCTTCCCCAAGTCGCGCGTGCCCCGTGATCTTCTCGGAGATCTGCAGGGCCTGGTCTTGTTTCGAGGCGTAGATGATCAGGTGCCGCGAGACGTCCAAGGCGCCGTCGGCCAGGTAGGCGCCGAAGACCGACTGGTCGATGTCGCTCGAGATCAGGAAGACGTTCTCCAGCTTGGAGCCATAGGTTTCCCCGGCGGTCCTCTGCCCGCGGTTCAGGAGGGCCATCTGCTCCAGGGTGCGCGCCACCAGGCGGGTGCCGGCGCTGTAGCCGATGATGTGGATCCGCTCGGCGGCCGTGTCAGTCTCCAGCATGTGGACAAGTTCCCGAAGATTGCGGGCCATGCCCATGGCGGTGTCGACATCACCCACATAGGCTGTCGCCTCGGGGGTCGACGGCCAGGAATAGGCGACGAAGACCCCCTCATAGCCCATGAAGTGCCACATCTCGGCCGCCACCAGGACGGGGTTGTCGAAGGCCACCTTGTAGCCATGGACATAGATGTAGACGTCCTTCTGGCGGGTGCGCTCCAGCCTGCGGTTGACCTCGGCGGCGAACCTGGCCGTCGCCCAGGCTGGCGGGGCAGCCTGCTGGCCCGGGTCCACGTAGGGCGTCACGGACCGGTTGAGGAGGCCGTACTCCGTGACCCCGGAGACCACAATCGGATAGTCCTTGGACTGGTTCTTGAGTAGAGCCAATTCCCGCGCCTGCCGCCAGGTGATGGCGGGATTGCTGACCCTGACCTGCGCTTCACCCAGGTGCACCACAAGGCTGCGCTCGGTGGTGTAGAAGTCGCCCGGCGCATTGCCTGCGCTCTTCTGCCGACCAGTAGCGTAGAGGATGCCCCCGTCAGGGAGGTCGCCCACCGGGCGATCATCCGCCGCCCGGTCGAAGGCCCCGCTGTCAAAGGCGTCTGGCGCAGGCATGAGGGCGAGGGCCGGCGGCGCGTTGCCCGCGCAGGCCTGCAGGACCAGCCCGAATGCGAGGACAGCTAAGGCTCGGATCATTCTGGGGGAGGGCATCGGGTAGCTCCTGCCGAAACTCGCCCCCAAGACGTACAGGGCTCACCCGACTGCGCAAGCCGAAGGTTCCCTCCAAAAGTCCCGGCGGAAAAAAGAGGCCCCGCTGTCGCCAGCGGGGCCAGTCGGGGTTGCCTCGGAAAGAGGATCAGAAACGCTTGCGCAGGGTGATGAAGGCCTGACGCGGGGCAGCCGACAGCAGGGTCTGGTTGTCACCGGAATACCCAAAGCCGTTAGAGCCCATGGTCGAGACGTAGTCCTCGTCAGTCAGGTTCGTCACGTTGGCCTGGATCTCCAGGCCCTCGATCAGGCCCTCGCCCTGGAAGCGGTAGCCAAAGGACAGGTCGGCCGTCGTGGTGGACGGGACGGACTTGTCGTTGGTGTAGGTGAAGTACCGCTCCGACACGTAGTGGACGTTCAGGGCGGCGAACCAGCCGTCACGGTCGAAGCTGACCTCACCGTTCAGAAGATGCTGCGGAGAGTCCACCGTGGTCTTGCCACTGATCGTCTGGGTCACGACGCCGGCGGCGTTACGGATGTCGTCGTCGTAGGTGCTGTCGTTGAAGGCGTAGGAACCGAAGAGGCTCCAGTCGTCGTTCAGCTCGAAGGTTCCTGCCGCCTCAAAACCCATGGCCGTCACGCTGCCGGCGTTGGAGAGGATGGTCGGGCTGCCCACGATTCCGGCACCGGCGGAGGTGCCGATCAGTCGGTTATCGAACATGACGTAGTAAATCGCTGCAACGCCCTGGAACCCGCCGGAGCGGTAGCGCCAGCCACCCTCTAGGGTCTGCGACGTCTCCGGCTGGAGCTTGCCTCGGATGGCGTCGAAGCCGGGCTGGGTCGTGGCGAAGGGCGACAGGCCGGTTCTTGCCGCCGCGAAGGCCCGCATGTTCTTCGCATAGCTCGCGAACAGTTCGCTGTCGTCGGAAAGGGCCCAGGTGAAGCCGGCCTGGGGAAGGAAGGTCTCCTCGGAAGTGATCGATCCATTGATCACTGGCGAACCCACCACCGTTACCGTGCTGCTTTCCACGCTGACCGACTTGAAGCCGAAGTTGACCTTCAGCTGGTCGGAAACGGTCCAGGTGTCCTCAAGGTAGAAGGTCCGGGTGTCGGTCTCGAAGTCGCCCGACCATTGGGTGAAGAAGGGCCCGGAGAAGAAGCTGAGCGAAGACGAGGGCGAGGCCAGGTTCTGGCCGTAGAAGCGACGCGACTGGCTGAATTCATTGGACTCCAGCCATCCCCCGACCGAGATGCGGTGGGTGCCGAAGTCGAACCCGGCACCAAGGATCAGACCCATCCGGTCGATGGAGTATTCGGTAGTCCGGGTGGAGATCGGAGCGTTCTGGCTGGTCGCGCCGGGGACGTTGTTGTTCGGGGAAGCCACATAGGGCGTGTACCAAATGCCCTGGCCGTCATTGGTGTGGCCATAGACGGTGGCGGTCAGGTCGATCCCGGCTACCGGACCCGCGGCGGTGAGGGCCCAGATGTTGTCGTCGCGCAGGCCGGAGGCGTCATAGTAGGTGTCGTCGACGCACTTCACCTTGCCCGGATAGGGGTTGGCACCGGAGCCTGTGTAGCAGCCGTTCCCGTCAAGGATGGGGTTCGACCCGGTGTAGTTGGAGCCGGTCTGGTAGGCGCGGGCGATCTGGACGGCCTCGGCCCAGCGGCCGGTATTGTTGTCCCAGTCGGAGCCCAGACGCGAGATCATGTCCAGGGACAGGTCCTGGTAGTCGTTCTCGCGGCGCTCGGAATAATTGTAGAAGGCGGTGACCGTGAAATCGCCGATCGGCTGGACGAACTTCAGGTCGATCTGCTTCTGGTTCTGCTCGCCTTGGCCTTTCCACTTGTCGGCCTTCTGGTCGGCATAGCTGATGGAGCCCCGCCCGCCGCCGGGCAGTTCGCCGGTGTCAGCGCGCAGGAAGATGCGGAGCATGGAGCTTGACCCCGCGGTCACCCCCACATCGGCGCCCATGTCGGCCGAGGGTGTACGGCTGGTGAACTTCAGCGCGCCACCGAGGTTGGAGGTCGAGGCGACGCTGAGCGCGCCGGAGCCCTGGGCCAGTTCCACGCCGGCCAGGTCCTCGGTGGCGATGGCGCGGCTGATATGCAGGCCGTTATGGTTGCCATAGCTCATGTCGCCGAGCGGGACCCCGTCGAGGGTGAAGCCCAGCTGGTTCTGGTTGAAGGCCCGGATGGAGATGCGCGTCGACCACTCATAGGCGCCGAAGGCGTCGGCGGACTGGAAGTTCACGCCTGGTAGCTTCCCGACCATCTTGATCGGGCTGGAGCCCGGCGCCGCCCGCGCGATCTCTTCGACGGTCAGGGTCTGGACCTGGCGGCTTTCGCCCTTGCCATAGACGATGAGTTCCTCGACCCCGGTCACATCGTCCGCAGCGCTTGCAGCGGTCGCGGCCAGAAGGAGGGCGAGGGCGGATACGCCCGTGATGAGAGTTGATTTCATGATGATCCCCGGTGCCAGCCGTTCTGTCGGCTGAGTCGGGTACAGGCTAGGGAGTGCCCGCGACACATCCGCGACCCTTGCGTGACAGTCTCCTGACAGTCCCCACCCATTGCGCCGGCCCGGCCGGAGGGCTATCTGGCGGGCCTTCCCATTCCTCGATCCGCGAGCCCGCAAGCCCCATGGCGCAGCAATACATTTTCCAGATGCAGGGCCTGACCAAGGTCTATCCCGGCGGCAAGAAGGTGTTCGAGAACATCTGGCTGTCCTTCTATGCCGACGCGAAGATCGGCGTGGTCGGTGTCAACGGGTCCGGCAAGTCGACCCTGCTCAAGATCCTTGCGGGCCAGGACAAGGAGTTCAACGGCGAGGCCAAGGCGGCCGATGGCGTGAAGATGGGCTACCTCGAGCAGGAACCCCATCTCGATACAGCCCTCAACGTCCGCCAGAACGTGGAGTCCTGGTGCGAGGAGAAGCGCCTTCTCGCCCGATTCAACGAGGTCGCCGGCCAGCTGGGCGAGGACTATACCGACGAGCTCATGGAGGAGATGACCACCCTCCAGGAGCAGATCGATGCGGGCGACATGTGGGACATCGACTCCAAGGTCGAGATGGCTATGGACGCCCTGCGCTGCCCGCCGGACGACTGGAGCGTGGAGAACCTCTCGGGGGGAGAGAAGCGCCGGATCGCCCTGGCGCGGCTGCTGCTTTCGAAGCCCGACATGCTGCTGCTGGACGAGCCCACCAACCACCTCGACGCCGAGAGCGTCGCCTGGCTGCAGCATCACCTGGAAGCCTTCCCGGGCTGCGTCATCCTGGTAACCCACGACCGCTATTTCCTGGACCAGGTGACCAAGTGGACCCTGGAGCTCGATCGCGGCAAGGGTATCCCCTACGAAGGCAACTACACCGGCTGGCTGGAGCAGAAGACCAAGCGCATCGTCCAGGAGCAGTCCGAGAGCGATGCCCGACAGCGCGCCATGACCCGCGAGCTGGAGTGGGTCCGGTCCGGTGCCAAGGCCCGCCAGGCCAAGTCCAAGGCCCGCCTTGCCGCCTATGACCGCATGGTCACCGAGCAGGAGAGCTCCCGCCACGCCCAGAGCTTTGCCGCCATCCAGATCCCGCCCGGACCGCGTCTGGGTAACCTCGTGCTCGAGGCCTCGCATCTGACGAAGTCCTATGGCGACAAGGTCCTGTTCAAGGACCTGTCCTTCAAGCTGCCGCCCAACGGGATCGTCGGCGTGATCGGGCCCAACGGCGCCGGCAAGTCGACCCTGTTCCGGATCATCACCGGCCAGGAGCAGCCCGACGAGGGGACCTTCCGTCTCGGCGAGACAGTGAAGCTGGCCTATGTGGACCAGAGCCGGGACGCCCTGGATGGCAACAAGACCGTCTGGCAGGAGGTCTCCGGCGGCCTCGACATCCTTGCGGTCGGCAAGCGCGAGATCAACACCCGGGCCTATGTGGGCTCGTTCAACTTCAAGGGTGGCGACCAGCAGAAGAAGGTCGGCCAGCTGTCGGGCGGGGAGCGTAACCGCGTCCACCTGGCCAAGACCCTGACCACCGGCGGCAACGTCATCCTCCTCGACGAGCCCACCAACGACCTGGACATCGAGACCTTGCAGAACCTCGAGGAGGCCCTGGAGGAGTTCGCCGGCTGCGCCGTGGTGATCAGCCACGACCGCTGGTTCCTCGACCGCCTGGCCACCCATATCCTGGCCTTCGAAGGCGATAGCCACATCGAATGGTTCGAGGGCAATTTCGAGGCCTATGAAGAAGACAAGAAGCGCCGCCTGGGTGCGGACAGCCTCATCCCCCACCGGATCAAGTTCCAGAAGTTCTCACGGTAGGGGTCGAGGGAGGGTTGACCCCCTAATTCCTCTCCCAAGGGGGAGGTGGCGCGCGCAGCGCGACGGAGGGGGTCAGCGGCCTTCGAGCGTGGGACTTCAGCCGCGGGAAGGAAGTCGTGCCCGTCCCAGCGGGCTGGTGGCGCAGAGCAGGGGCTGGATGAGGCTGAGGACGGCGGCGACCAGAAGGGCTGTGCGTATGCCCGCCGCCACCTTCACCCCACCGGCGTGTAGCTGAGGATCGGTGCCAGCCAGCGTTCGGCGGTGGCGAGGTCCCAACCCTTGCGACGGGCGTAGTCCTCCACCTGGTCGCGGTCGATGCGGCCGACGCCGAAGTAGTGGCTGTCCGGATGGCTGAAGTAGAGGCCGGACACGCTGGACGGCGGGTCCATGGCGAAGCTCTCGGTCAGGGTGATCCCCGTCCGGGGCGTCGCCTCCAGCAGCCGGAAGAGCTCGGCCTTCTCGGTGTGGTCCGGCTGGGCCGGATAGCCGGCGGCGGGCCGGATTCCCCGGTACTTCTCGCCGATCAGGAACTCCAGGTCGAAGACCTCGTCCGAAGCATAGCCCCAGAGCTCGGTGCGGACCTTGCGGTGCAGGGCCTCGGCCAGGGCCTCCGCCAGCCGGTCGGCCAGGGAGGTGGCGAGGATGGCGGAATAGTCGTCACCGTCCTGGCGGAAACGCTCGGCCATCTCGATTTCGCCGTGCCCGGCGGTGACGGCAAAGCCGCCCAGCCAGTCCGGCGGGCCGCCGACCGGGGCGATGAAGTCGGAGAGGGCCAGGTTCGCCCGGTCGCCGTCGCTGCGGACCATCTGCTGGCGCAGGGTGTGGAAGCGCCCGGCGACCTCGGTGCGGGTCTCGTCGGCATAGACGAGGATGTCGTCGCCATCGGCCTGCGCCGGCCAGAAGCCGACCGTCGCCTTTGCGGTCAGCCAGCGGCCCTGGATCATCCGGTCGAGCATCCGCCGGCCGTCGGCATAGAGGTCGCGGGCGGCCTGGCCGACGATGTCATCCTGCAGGATGGCCGGGAACCGTCCAAAGAGCTGCCAACTGGCGAAGAAGGGCGTCCAGTCGGTGTGCTCGGCGAGATCCGTCAGGTCCCAGTCCTCGAAGGTCCGCAGGCCCGTGAAGGACGGCTTCGACGGGGTGTTCCGGCTCCAGTCGGTGGCGAAGGCGCGCCGGCGGGCGTCTGCCAGGCTCATCCGGCCTCGGTTGTCCTGGCTGCGTTCGAACTGCTCGCGGACCCGGACATATTCGGCCGTGGTCTCGGCGGTGAAACGGTCGTGCTCGGTGGGCGAGAGCAGGGCCGAGACCACGCCCACCGCCCGGCTGGCGTCGAGGACGTAGGTGGTGGAGCCCGAGGGGTAGGCCGGGGCGATCTTCACCGCCGTGTGGGTTTTGGAGGTGGTGGCGCCGCCGATCAGCAGGGGCATTAGGAAGCCCCGCCGCTGCATCTCCGAGGCGACAAAGACCATCTCGTCCAGGCTGGGGGTGATCAGGCCCGACAGGCCGACCATGTCCACCTTCAGGCGCACGGCCTCGTCAAGGATGCGGTCGGCCGGGACCATGACCCCCAGGTCGAAGACCTCGTAGTTGTTGCACTGCAGGACCACGCCGACGATGTTCTTGCCGATGTCGTGGACGTCGCCCTTGACGGTAGCCATGAGGATCCGGCCGGCGCTCTTGCGCTCCTGGCCGGCGCTCTCGGTCTCCATGAAGGGCAGGAGCCAGGCCACGGCCTGCTTCATCACCCGCGCGGATTTCACCACCTGCGGCAGGAACATCTTTCCCGCGCCGAACAGGTCACCGACCCGGTTCATGCCGTCCATCAGGGGGCCTTCGATGACCTCCAGGGGCCGCCCCGCCGCCAGCCTGGCCTCCTCCACGTCCGTCTCGATGTAGTCGGTGACCCCGTGAACGAGGGCATGGGCCAACCGCTCAGCCACCGCCGCCTGGCGCCAGGCCAGGTCCGGGCCCTTCACTTCGGACTTTCCGCCTTTGAAGATCGGCGCCAGCTCCACCAGCCGCTCGGTGTTGGACAGGGCCGGTTGGCGCCGGGGCCGGTTGAGGATGACGTCCTCCACCGCCTCGCGTAGTTCAAAGGGAATGTCGTCGTAGACGGGCAGGTCCCCGGCGTTGACAATGCCCATGTCCAGGCCCGCGGCGATGGCGTGGTAGAGGAAGACCCCGTGGATCGCCCGGCGCACGGGCTCGTTGCCCCGGAAGCTGAACGAGACGTTGGAGACGCCGCCGGAGACCCGGGCGTTGGGCAGGTTGGCCTTGATCCAGCGGGTCGCCTCGATGAAGTCGACGGCATAGTTGTCGTGCTCGTCGATCCCGGTGGCGACCGCAAAGATGTTGGGGTCGAAGATGATGTCTTCGGGGGGGAAGCCCACCTCGTCCACCAGGGTCCGGTAGGCACGGGTGCAGATCTCGGTCTTGCGCGTCAGGGTGTCGGCCTGGCCCTTCTCGTCGAAGGCCATGACCACCACCGCGGCGCCATAGCGCAGGCAGGCCCGGGCCTGTTTCAGGAAGGCCGCCTCGCCCTCCTTCAGGGAGATGGAGTTGACGATGGCCTTGCCCTGCACGCAGCGTAGGCCCGCCTCGATCACCTCCCACTTGGAGGAGTCGATCATCAGCGGTACCCGGGCGATGTCGGGCTCTGCGGCGATCAGGTTGAGGAAGGTCGTCATGGCGCGAACGGAGTCGAGCAGGCCCTCGTCCATGTTGACGTCGATGATGGAGGCGCCGGCTTCCACCTGCTGGCGGGCGACCGAAAGGGCCTCGGGATAGTTTCCCTCGGCCACCAACTTCCGGAAGCGGGCTGAGCCCGTGACGTTGGTCCGCTCGCCGATGTTGACGAAGGTGGGCCTCATGACAGCTCCATGGGCTCCAGCCCCGACAGGCGCATGGCCCGCGGGCGCACGGCCGGCTTTCGCGGGGCCAGGCCCTGCACCGCCTGGGCCACGTGGGCGATGTGGTCCGGGGTCGTTCCGCAGCAGCCGCCGACGATGTTGACGATGCCGTCCTCGGCCCATTGGTGCAGCGAGTGCCCGGTCTCGTGGGGCTGCTCGTCATACTCGCCCATGGCGTTGGGCAGGCCAGCATTGGGATAGGCGCTGACCAGGGTGTCGGCCACCCGGGACAACTCGGCGATGTGGGGGCGCATCAGGTCGGCGCCCAGGGCGCAGTTCAGGCCAATGGCAAAGGGCCGGGCATGGCGGACCGAGTTCCAGAAGGCCTCGACCGTCTGGCCGGACAGGGTGCGTCCCGAACGGTCCGTGATGGTACCCGAGATCCAGATGGGCAGGGGCTCGAAGCCCTCGTCCTCGAGGTCCATGATGGCCTTAATGGCCGCCTTGCAGTTCAGCGTGTCGGTGATGGTCTCGACCAGGTAGAGGTCCACCCCGCCCTCATTCAAGGCGATGACCTGCTCGCGATAGGCCTGGTAGACCTCCTCGAAGGTCACCGAGCGGGCACCGGGGTCGTTCACGTCGGGCGACATGGACAGCATCTTGTTCAGGGGACCAATGGAGCCTGCGACGAAGCGCGGCTTGTGCGGCTCGGCTGCGGTCCAGCGGTCGGCGGAGGCCCGCGCCAGGCGGGCGCCTTCCAGGTTGATGTCGCGCACTGCCGCTTCCAGGCCGTAGTCCGCCTGGGCGATGGTGGTGGACGAGAAGGTGTTGGTCTCGGAGATGTCCGCCCCTGCGCCGAAATAGGCGTCGTGCAGTTCAGTGATGATGTCTGGCCGGGTCAGGCAGAGGAGGTCGTTATTGCCCTTCAGCTGACCCGGATGGCCAGCGAAGCGCTCGCCCCGAAAATCGGTCTCGTCCAGGCCTCGCTTCTGGATCATCACGCCCCAGGAGCCGTCGAGGACCAGGATGCGCTCCCGGGAGGCGGCTTTCAGGGCGGCAATGCGGTCTGTCCGGGTCATTTCGCGCTCGCCTCCTGGCGGGCCAGGTCCTTGCGGAAATCCGCCTCGCTATCGGCCACCCTTCGGGCCAGTTCGCCCGGATCGACGAAGGGGTTGGCGCCCCCGGCCTTCAGGCGTGCGCGCTTGGCCTCAAGGCCGAACTGCTCGGCGTGGGGCGCCAGGAAGACGTCGGCCTTCAGGGTCTTCAAGAGCGTGAAGCTGCGGCGGTAATCCTCGACGATTCCA
>CAMAOY010000024.1 GCA_945859865.1 Phenylobacterium deserti | reverse complement strand
GGTCATGACCCGGTCCATTGTCATTGCCGCCGTCCAGGCCAATCCCACTGTAGGTGCCATCGCCGCCAACGAAGCCCTCGCGCGTCGCAGGTTCTCAGAGGCCCGTGCGGCCGGAGCCGACCTCGCCGTGTTTCCCGAGCTCTTCATCAATGGATATCCTCCCGAGGATCTGGCCCTCAAGCCAGCCTTCTGGCGTGCAGGCCAGGAGGCCGTCGAACGTCTGGCCCTGGATACCGATGAAGACTTCGCCGCCCTCGTGGGCGTGATCTGGCCTGCAGAGGCGCCAGGCCGTCGTCCCCGGAACGGCCTCGCCTTCCTGGCGGGTGGCAAGGTCCAGGGCGTGGCCTTCAAGTGCGACCTGCCCAACTACGGCGTGTTCGACGAGAAACGCATCTTCGAGCCGGGGGAGGGTCCAAGGGTCTTCACCTGGAAGGGTGTGCGGCTTGGCGTTCCGATCTGCGAGGACATCTGGACCTCCGGCGTCTGCGCCGCCCTGGCGGCGGATGGCGCCGAGATCCTCGTCTCGCCGAACGGCTCGCCCTACCGCCGGACCGCGGACCAGGAACGTACGGAGATCGTCCGGACCCGCGTGGCCGAGACCGGCCTTCCGATGATCTACCTGAACGAGGTGGGGGGTCAGGATGAACTCGTGTTTGACGGGGCGTCCTTCGCCCTCGACGGACGCGGGCGGGAAGTCATGCGCCTGCCCATGTTCGAGGAAGCGATCGGCGTCATGCGCTGGACCCAGGGACCCGAAGGCTGGACGGCCACAGGCGCCCCCGTCGCCGGGTGGATGGAGGGGCCGGGCGAAATCTACCACGCCATGGTTCTGGGGCTTCGGGATTACGTGAACAAGTCCGGCTTTCCAGGGGTCCTGCTTGGCCTTTCCGGGGGTGTGGACTCGGCAATCACGGCAGTGGTGGCCGCCGACGCCCTCGGGCCCGACCGGGTCCGTTGCTTCATGCTCCCCTCCCGCTACACCAGTCGGGAGAGCCTGGAGGACGCCGAGGACTGCGCCCGGCGACTTGGCGTCCGTCTCGACGACGTGCCCATTGCACCTGCCATCGACGCCTTTGCCGCCATGCTCACCCCCCTGTTCGAAAACCGGCCGCCTGACATCACCGAGGAAAACATCCAGGCGCGCATCCGGGGGCTGTCCCTCATGGCGCTTTCGAACAAGCTGGGGTTCATGGTCCTGACGACCGGCAACAAGAGCGAGATGGCGGTCGGGTACGCCACCCTCTACGGCGACATGTGTGGCGGCTACAATGTGCTCAAGGACCTCTACAAGACCGAGGTCTACGAGGTGTGCCGGTGGCGGAACGCCCACGATCCCTTCGGCGTCGCCAGTGACCCCATCCCCGACCGAATCCTGACCAAGCCGCCTTCGGCCGAACTGCGCCCTGACCAGAAGGACCAGGACAGCCTGCCCGAGTACGCGGATCTCGACGCCATCCTGCATGGACTGGTGGAGGAAGAGGCCTCGCTCGACGAGATCGTCGCCCGGGGGTTCCCGCGCGAAACGGTCGAGCGCGTGCAGCGCCTGCTGTATAGCTCGGAGTACAAGCGACGACAGGCCGCTCCCGGGGTCAAGATCGGCCTGAAGGCCTTCGGGCGGGACCGACGCTATCCCATCGTCAACGGGTTCCGCGACCAGGTCCACGGCGGATGAGTCGTGGGCGCCTGGGCGGGTTGGTGCCGCTTGCGGGCCTGCTGGCCCTGGCAGCCTGCAGCCCCGGCGGCACCCGTTCCCCGGATGAAACGGCGAGGCTCCAGGAGGAGGCGGCCTATCTTGCGGCGCCCCGGGTCGATCGCGCCGACTTTGGGGCTGGGGGTTATTCTCTCGAGGGGCGGGCGGACAAGGGCGCTGAGGTGCGCCTCGCCAGCCCTGGGGGGGGCGGGGTCACCGTCCGTCCCGATGCCGAGGGCCGCTGGCGGCTGACGGTGCCTGTTGCTGGCGCGGGTGCGATCTATGGGCTGTCCGAGACCTTCGCCGGGCGCACGGTCCAGGCCGAAGGCTACATCTTCCTCTCCCCCCAGCACGGTGCCTGGCTGCTTCGGGCGGGCGCGGGTGCCCGAGCCGTGTCGCCGGGCGCGGCGGCGCCGATCGTCCTGGATACCGACCGCGCCGGCGGCACCGTGGTCTCGGGGCGGGCGGCGCAGCGGGGGCTGGTCGGAGTCCAGCTCAACGGCAGCCGCATGGGCGAAGGCCGGGCCGATGATGCCGGGGTCTTTGAGATCCGCCTGAAGGGTCCGGCACCCCCAGGCGCAAACCGACTGCGGATCTTTGGCGACGGGATCAGCGCAGAGCGGACCCTGAACCTCTCGCCGACCGTCCCGCCGGTCGGCGTTCCCCTTCGCGTGACGCCACAGGGCACAGGCCTGCGCATCGACTGGTTGACCCCGGGCGGTGGGGTCCAGTCCACCCAGATCCTTCCCTGAGGCCAGCCGCAGTGGCATTTCAACATGGCGGCAGGATGGGGGGCGAGACTGCGCAGGGGGCCGTCCGTTTCGACTTCTGGTCCTCGATAGCCGACCTTTGGAGACTGGTGCTCCGCTGCGGCGCCCCTGGCCTGGGTTGGCGGATCGGGCTCGCCCTGGTCCTGATCTTCGTGGGGAAGGCCGCTGGCGTCGCCGCCCCGGTCCTGCTGGGCGACGCGATCAACCGACTGGCGGTGCCCGGGCTGGGTCATGGGGCGACGGCGCTGGGCGGAGCCTTCATCCTCCTCGCCCTCGGGTTCGCCGGCCTGCGGATGGTCGCCGCTGTGGCGCCCAACGCCCGGGAAGCCATTTTCACGCCGGTCTCCCAGGCGACCATTGCCCGGGCAGCCGAGGAAAGCTTCGCTCATGTCCTGACCCTCTCGCTCGACTACCACCAGGGCAAGCAGACCGGAACCTTGGCGCGGGTCATAGACAGGGGCTCGCGCTCAACCGACTTCCTGATCCGGAGCGTGGTCTTCAATCTCGGCCCGACTGCCCTTGAGCTGCTGATGGCCATGGGGGTCATGGCGGTGCGGCTGGACTGGCGGTTCGCCGCGGCGACCTTCGTCACCATCGTCATCTACGCCGGCCTGACCTTCCGGATCACCGACTGGCGACTGTCCCACCGACGCGAACTGATCCTCGCCGATGGAAAGGCCGCCGGCCTGTCCGTCGATGCCCTGATGAACTTCGAGACGGTCAAGGCCTTCGGGCGGGAGCAGGGGACGGTGGCCGGCTACGCCTCGGCCCTGGCGGACTATGTGCGGGCCGCCGTCCGGGCCAACACCTCCCTGTCCCTGCTCAACGCTCTCCAGGCCCTGATCCTGAATGTCGGCCTCGCCGCCATGGTCCTGGTGGCGGGCCTCGAGGTGCTGCAAGGCCGGATGCGGGTCGGTGACGTGACGACCGCCGTCCTTCTGGTCATCGGCCTCTACCAGCCGCTCAATATGCTGGGCTTCAACTACCGCGAGATCCGCCAGGCCTTCATCGACATGGAGCAGATGGTCGAGATCGGCCGGATTGTTCCCGATATCGCAGACCCTGTTCCCGCCCGTCCCCTTCCACCAGCGTCGGGATCGGGGGCCCGTCTGGCCTTCGAGGCGGTGGGCTTCCGGCATGGATCCCGCGCGACAGGGCTCGAGGACATCACCTTCGAGGCGGCACCTGGAACCACTACCGCCATCGTCGGGCCCTCAGGCGCCGGCAAGACCACCGTCGTCCGGCTGGCCCTGCGCCTCGTCGATCCGGGGTCCGGCAGCGTGACCCTCGATGGCATTGACCTCAGGGATCTTGCCCGCACCGATCTGAGGCGCGCCGTGGCCCTGGTTCCACAGGATGTCGCCCTGTTCAACGACACCCTGGGCGCCAACATCGCCTTCGCCCGGCCTGGCGCGACGGAGGCGGAGATCCAGGCCGCCGCTGAGGCGGCAGAACTTGCCGCCTTCATCCAGGCGACGCCGGGGGGCCTCTCGGTCCGGGTGGGCGAGCGGGGCCTGAAGCTTTCGGGGGGAGAGCGCCAAAGGGTGGGTATAGCCCGGGCGCTTCTGGCGGATCCCCGGCTCCTGATCCTCGACGAGGCGACGTCGGCTCTGGATGGTCCCACCGAGGCCGCAATCCAGGAAACCCTGAGGCGCGTCCGGCGCAACCGCACCACCCTCGTGGTCGCGCACCGGCTGTCGACCGTGGTGGACGCCGACCAGATCCTGGTCCTGAGGCAGGGCCGCATCGTCGAGCGCGGCGATCACGCCGCCCTCCTGGCCCGGGGCGGCGAATACGCCGCCCTCTGGCGCCGTCAGACCCGGGAAGGCTGAAGCCCTCCTGGCCCTGGCTATTCCGCAGGCGAAGGCGAGGGGGCTTCGGGCCCGCCCTGGGGCATGCGACCCCCCTGGAAGGTGCGCTGGCGGGACTTCATCCCCACCCGCTGGCGGATGGCGTTAAACACGGTTCCGAACCGAGCGGAGAGGACCATCGGCATGGCCAGCATGACCGGGGTGACCACCAGGGTCAGCAGGGTTGCGAAGGACAGGCCCCACACCACTGCGGCCGACAGCTGGACCCACTGTCCCGATCCGGGTGCCCGGTACTCCAGGACCAGGTTGCGGAAGTTCGGATGCAGCTGGAACATCAGCGGCAGCAGGCCGACCACGGTCACCAGGGTCGTCAGCATGACCGGGCGGAAGCGCTGGGCGGCGGCCCGCACAGCCGCCTCGTGGGCGTTGTAGCCCTCGCGCTTCAGTTGGTAGAAGCAATCCACCAGCACGATGTTGTGGCCCACCACCACCCCGGCCAGGGCGACGACGCCCGTCCCCAGCATGATCACGGATATGTAGTTGAAGGTGTTGGCGAAGTTTACCAACACGCCCAACAGCACCCCGACGGTGGATAACAGCACGGCGAACAAGGTCACAGCCACGCCCCAGAAGCTGTTGAACTGCCAGAGCAGGATTATCATCATCATGAACAGGGCTGCAAAGATCGCGGTGACGAAGAAGAGAACCGCGGCGCGGCCTTCCTCGTCGGCTCCGGTGAACTTCCACTTCACTGACGAATCGATTGGGGCCTTCTCCAGCCAGGGTCGGAGTTCGGTGATCTTCTGGTTGGAGGCGACGCCCTTGGGCACGTTGGCCTGGACGATGACCAGCCTTTGCCCGTCGCGCCGCTGGATCTGGGTGACCTGCTGGGCCGGCTGGCGCTTGACGAAATAGCTCGCCGGCACCGGCCCGAACGGTGTGCCGATCTTGAGCGAGTCCAGGGCGTCGAGGTTGCGGCCTTCCGGCGTGAAGCGCACCCGGATGTCCAGTTCGTCCTCGGCATCATTGGGCCGGAAGCGGCCCACCAGCACACCGGTCGTGGTGTACTGGATGGCTTGGCCAACCGTGAGGACGTCAACGCCATAGCGACCCGCGGCCTCGCGGTCGACATCCAGGTTCCACTCGATGCCCGGCGACGTCCGGTTGTCCTCGATATCGATGAACTCCCGGTCGGTCGCGAGCTTGGCCTTGACCAGGTTCGCAGCCGCATCCAGCGCTTCCGGATTGTTGCTCCTCATCTCGACCTGGACGGACTTTCCGGTAGGCGGACCCTGCTCGGGTGCCCTCACCTCGGTCTCAATGCCGGGGACATTGGCGATGCGGCGCTCAACCTCTGCGGCAAGCTCAGGACCCTTCAGGCCAAGGAGAACCCGTTCCTCGTATTTTACAAACTCCACCTCCAGGGTCCCGATGGTGTCATTCGGGGCTCCGAATCGACCGCCGAAGCCGCCGCCGCCGGTGCCGGTGCGCACGAAGAGGGCCTTCACCCCCTTCATGTCCTTGAGGCGGGCCTCGACCTGCTGAACCAGGGCATCCTGGGCCGTCGCGTTCAGGTTGCCCCGCGCTTTCACATAGACCTGCACGCTCTCCGGATCCTCGTCGAGGAAGAACTCGACCCGATGGTCCGTCTCCTTGAACCAGACGCAGACCAAGATCACCACAAGGAAGGTCGTGGCCAGGACCCGGAAGGGGTGGTGGGACAGGAAGTCCAGAGTCCGGGCGTACCGGCCCATGAAGCCTGACATCTGGGTAGGATCGCCCCGTTCGGCCTTCTCCAGGTCGGCCAGTTCCTCGGCGCCGGCCTTGCGCTCCTTGGCGAAGATCGAGCCCAGGGCGGGGGTGAAGATCAGAGCGATGAAGATGGAGGCGCCCAGCACGAAGACCAGGGTCAGCGGCAGGTAGCTCATGAACTTGCCGGCGATCGAGTTCCAGAAGAAGAACGGCACAAAGGCGCAGAGGGTCGTCAGGGTTCCGTTGAGCACCGGCCAGAACATGCGCGTCCCGGCCGCCTTGAAGGCGTCGACCTTGTTCAAGCCCTCGGCCATCTTCCGCTCTGCGTACTCGACGACCACGATCCCCCCATCGACGAGGATACCCACGGCGAGCACCAGGCCGAACATGACCATCTGATTCAGGGTCACATTGATGGCGTTGAGCATCAGGAAGCCGAGGGCGAAGCAGACCGGGATGGCCAGGCCGACCATGAGCCCCTGTCGCACGCCCAGGCTCGCCACGATGATGATCATGACCAGGAGGGTGGCCGACAGAAGGCCGCCCTCGAGGACCAGAAGGGTCCGCTCGATAAACTCGGACTCGTCGAAGGTGTAGTCTACCTTGACCGTCGCCGGCCAGGCCTTGCGCTCGGCCTCCACCGTCTCACGGACGACCTTGACGGTGTCGAGCACATTGGCGCCGGGACGCTTGGAGACGTAGATCGAATAGGCGGGCTCGCCGTTGTAGCGGGCGATGAAGGTAGGGTCCTTGAAGGTCCGGCGGACGTCGCCGATGTCGCCCACGGTGATCAGGCGGTCGCCATTGCGCTTGATTGGCAGGGCGAGGATGTCCTCGGGCTTCTCGATGACCCCGGGGACCTTGACCGCGAACTTGCCCTTGCCGGTCAGCATGTCGCCGGCCGGCACCAGCTGGTTGTTGCGGCCGATGACCTGGGCCACTTCCCCGGAGGTGACCTTGTAGGCCTCCATGCGCACCGGATCGACGGTGACCTCGAGGAATTCCTCGCGGGCGCCTGAGGTTTGCGCCTGGAGGATGCCCGGGAGGGCTTCCAGACGATCCCGGAGGGAGTTTGAAATCCGGACGAATTCCCGTTCGGGGGCCGCGCCGGACAGGACGATGCCGATCACCGGCTCGTCACTGAAGTTCGCTTCCTCGATGATGGGTTCCAATGCGTCTGGCGGGAACCGCCCGCCCGCTTGGTCGACCTTGGCGCGCACGTCCTGCAGCGCCTTGTCCTTGTCGAAGTCAGGTTCGAACTCGAGGGAGACGAAGGCTGAGCCCTGGCGGGCCACGGCATTCATCTGCTTCAGGCCCTCGATGGACTGCAGGTTGGTCTCCAGTGGCTTGACCAGGAGACGCTCGGCGTCCTCGGGGCTCACGCCGGGATAGGGCACGATCACCGCCACGAAGGGCAGGGTGATGTTGGGCTGCGCCTCACGGGGCATGGTGTTGAAGGCGATCAGGCCAAAGATCGTCGCGATCAGGGTCACGCCGAGAACGACTTTCCGTCGCTTGATGGCGCCTGCGATCAGGGCTCCAATCATGGGGGGCTCCTCCTTAGCGCGCTGGGGTCGCGAGGACCTTCTGGCCCTCGGCGACATAAGACTGGCCGACAGTTATGATCTTGACTGCGCCGGACAAGCCGCTGACCCAGACGCCTTCCGATGTTTCATCGATCAGGTTCAGGGGGGCGAAGCGGACGATGCTGCCGCTGTCCACATACCGCACGCCCTGGCGCCCGGCCGAGTCCAGCACCAGGCTGGAAACCTGGATCAGGTGCGCAGGACCCTGGCCGGCGTTGACGCGGACCTGGGCGCTCAGGCCCGACCGTGCGCTAAGCTTCTGATTTCGCGCGGTAACTTCCACCCGGTAGGTGCGGGTCTGCGGATCTGCCTCCCGCGAGATGTAGCGGACAGTCCCGTTGATCGTCTCCCCGGACACCAGCTCAGCGGCGGCCGGCGAACCGATCTGGAACTTGCCGGCCTCGGTTTCGGGAAGGTCGGCGACGATCAGCAGGGGATCGAGCTCGATCACCGTCCCGCAGGGCTGGCCGGGGGAAAGGTAGGCACCGACCTCGGCCTCGCGGCGGTCGAAAACCCCGTTGAAGGGCGCGCGGATGTTGGTCTGCTCCAGGGCGATCTCGGCCTGGCGCAGGCCCGCCCGGGCGCTGTCCAGGTTGGCCTGGTCCTGGAGGACCTGGGTCTGGGAGCGATAGCCCTTGGCGGAGAGGTCGACGGTGGCCTGACGCGTGAGTTCGCGCGAGCGGACCGCGGCGCGCGCCTGCGCCAGGCCGGCCTCGCGGGCGTCGACGTTCAGGCGGCAGAGTATGGTTCCGCGGGTCACATAGCTGCCCTCCACGGCGGGGGTGGCGGCTACGATGCCGGCGGTCTCGGACCGCACGGTCACGGTGCGCGCCGCCTCCGTACGCCCCCGGACGCGTACGAAGTAGGGATGGGTGCTCTGCGGGGTCTCGACGACCTGGACAGCCGGCAGGGCGGCGGGGCCCGAGGCGGTTGCCTGAGCCTTCGGAGCTGGTTCACGCTTCCTCTTGGCCCTTTCCAGCAAGGTACCCGCAAGGAATAGAAGCACAACGATGGCCGCAATGCCGATGGCGAACTTGTGGGCGGATGTCAGACGCATTCTCATCCCTGAGCAATTGTTCGGGTTAGCGATCGACCGTGTTCAGGCCGACGTTCCCGGGCGCTACGCCTGTTGGCGCTCGCTGCTAATGATGCCAGTTTGGAGTCCAGACAAATGAATTCGTGGATAGGATTGCTGCAGTGCGGAAATCCTGTCCGGGCGTGTCTTCCGCGCCGCCCTTCCGGGGGCGCGGAGGCCTCGGAAAAGTGGAGACTGAACTTGCGCTACCTGCACACCATGGTCCGGGTCCAGGACCTTGACGCCTCACTCAATTTCTACTGTGAACTTTTGGGTCTGGAAGAGGTCTCACGCAGCGAAAGCTCACAGGGCCGATTCACCCTGGTCTTCCTCTGCGCGCCCGGCGACACGGATCTGGCCCGGGAGCAGCGCGCGCCCACGGTGGAGCTGACCTACAACTGGGATACCGAGGACTACCAGGGCGGCCGGAACTTCGGGCATCTGGCCTATGCCGTCGACGATATCTACGCCACCTGTACACGCCTGCAGGCCGGGGGCGTCACCATCAGCCGGCCGCCGCGCGATGGCCGGATGGCCTTCGTCCGCTCGCCGGACGGCATCTCCATCGAACTGCTCCAGGCCGGCCCGGCCCTGGCGCCCGCCGAGCCCTGGGCCTCAATGCCCAATGTCGGGGCCTGGTAATCGGGGCCGGGTCATCAGGACCCTGGATAGCCGAATCGACTGAGCCAGGGGGCCAGGGGGGCGAAGGGCTCTGCCAAGCGGTCCGCATAGGCCCGCCAGGCCCCCCCGCCGTCCGTCCTGAGTCCCCCGGCCAGCTGGGCCGCGGACGGGGTGGCGATGGCCCGGTCGGCGTTGCGCGCGCCCACGTCGCGCATGGCCTCGGTCCACTCCACCCCCACCGTCTCGCAGATCGACTGCATGACGGTCGTGAAGTCCTCCAGCAGGGCTTCGTGCCGCACAAAGACCCAGGGCGAAGCTGACTGGCCTTCCAGCCGCATGGAGAAGGTCATCACCGCATCGTAGAAGCCCGCTGCACTTCGGAGGTCCAGGAGGTGGAACATGGGCGCGCTCATCTGGAAGCGGCGTCGCCAGCAGGAAAAGACCACATCCCTCGGATCGCGCAGGGCGAAGAGGATGGTCGCCTCCGGGAAGAGCCGCTGGATCAGGGGCAGCTTCAGGCTGTTCAGGGGATAGCGGTCGAGGAAGACCTTTCCCTCCGGGGCGAGCCCCGCCTCGCGGACCCGCTTCCAGTAGGAGTCTCGGAAGGCGGCCAGGTCCGCAGGTCCGGCGTCGGCCAGGGCAGAGAGATCGGTGGGGTCGCGCAGATAGCGCCGGACGCCGTCGGCCAGGGCCTCCTGCTCTTCGAGGGCGATCACCTCCGGCGAACCCGTGAGGGCGGCCTCGAGCAGGGTGGTCCCGGACCGCGGGAAGCCCACCAAGAAGACATGGGACCGGGCGGGTCCTGGGGGCAGGCTGTCGGTGGCCGGAGACCTCAGCCGACCCGGATGGCGGGCCAGCCAGCCGTCCATCCGGCGGGTGTGCTCCACGGCGCCGGTTCCGGTGAACCGGTGGGCGTAGTGGCGGCGCAGGATGTCATTGCCGCCCGACCAGGCCCCGAAGGCGCCGAGGCGCTCTCCCCTCAGGTCGAGGACGTCCCCCAGCAGGTTGAGGGCGTCGGCGGTCCCGACGCCCGGGAGGCGGGGGTCGGCGATGAGCGTCCTCAGCCGGGCTTCGGCCTCGCCAAGCCGGCCTTCATCGACCTCGGCCCGGGCCTTGGCCATCAGGGCGTCCGCGGCGTCAGGTGCCCGCGCCAGCACCCGGTCGGCCAGGCCCTCGGCCTCGGCGAAGGCACCGCGACGGGCGGCGATGACCGCGAGCCCGGCAAGGGCGATGATCTGGTCGGGATCGATTTCGAGGGCGCGGCGGTAGGCGGCGCTGGCCCGGTCGAGCCGCCCCGAACCGGCGAGGGCCTGGCCCAGGTTGGCGTGGGCCGGGGCAAAGTCGGGAACGAGGGCGAGCAGGTCCCGGAACACCGACTCAGCCTCGGCTGGGGCCTCAAGGGCCAGGAGGCACAGCCCCAGGGCGTTGACGACGCCGGGGTCCCCGGGTGCCAGGTGGCGGGCCCTCTGCAGCCGGATCAGGGCCTCCCCGGGCTTGCCCTCGGCCTCCAGCCGGCCGGCTGAGAGGTTAAGCAGGGTCGGGTGTTCGTAGCCTTCTGCCAGGGCGGCCTCGGCGGCGGCGAAGGCACCGGGCATATCTCTGGCGACGATCCTCTCGCCGATGGCGTCCAGCACGGACTGGGGAGGGCGCGGTCCCGGAGGCGCGGCGTTCGGCTGGGCGGCGGGCGCCGGCTGGGGGCCGACCCGATAGCTGAAGCCGGTGGAAAGCGGGCGAATTCGGGGCGGCTGGCTCATGCCTCGGGTTCCTCTGCCTCGACGGGGTGGCGTCCGCCCCAGGGATCGGTAGCCGTTAGTCCCGCGCCGTCAGACTCGATCCAGGCCGGACCCGCTGGAACCTTGCCGAAGCCACCCGGGATGTCGAGGACATAGGTCGGCTGGCAGAGGCCCGAATAGCGCCCTCTCAGGCCCCGTACCAGGGCCTGGCCCTCGGCGAGGGACACCCGGAACCGGGCCGTGCCCGGCGCCGGATCGGGGTGGTGAAGGTAGTAAGGCCGCACGCCCCGCTCCACCAGGGCGCGCATGAGGTCGCCCAGCACCTCGACCCGGTCGTTGACGCCCCTCAAGAGGACGGTCTGGCTGAGCAGCAGGGCGCCTGCGCCGGCCAGGCGGGCCAGGGCTGCGTCGGCCGCCGGGGTCAGTTCCCGGGCATGGTTGACGTGAACCCCCACCGCCAGGGTCAGGCGCGAGCGGGACAGGGCCTCGACCAGGGCCAGGCTCACCTGTTCGGGGTCGGCGACGGGCAGGCGGGTGTGGACCCTCAGGATTTTCACGTGCGGGATGTCACTGATACGCCGCACCAGGTCCGCGATCCGGCGCGGGGACAGAACGAGGGGGTCGCCACCGGTCAGGATCACCTCCCACACTTCCGGATGGCCGGCGACGTAGGCCAGGGCGCCGTCCATCTCCGCCGCCGTCAGGCCCCCGGCGCCGCCGGGTCCCACCACCTCCCGGCGGAAGCAGAACCGGCAGTAGACGGCGCAGGCATAGGTGGCGGTCAGGAGCAGCCGGTCCGGATAGCGGTGGACGATCCCCTTCACCGGCGAGTGGATCTGGTCGCCGATGGGATCGGCCTGCTCGCCGGGCGCGGAAATGAGTTCCTCGGGCGAGGGCAGGTACTGCAGGCCGATGGGGTCCAACGAATCGGCGGGGTCGATCAGGGCGGCGACCGCCGGGGTGATGGCGATGGCGTAGCGGGCGGCTACAGCCTCCAGGGCCTGGACAGCATTGGCCGCCACCAGACCTGCCCTGGCAAGGTCCGCCGTCGTGTGCAGGGCCCGGCTCACGGAACCTCCGCCACGGGAGTCCAGAGGACGTCTTCTATCGTCCGGGCGCCGGTGGCCAGCAGGACCAGCCGGTCAAAGCCCAGGGCTGCGCCGGAGGCCTGGGGCATGATGGCCAGGGCTGCCAGGAAGTCCTCGTCAAGGGGATAGCGCTCGCCATAGACCCGGGACTTCTCGTCCATCTCGGCCTCCAGCCGGCGTCGCTGTTCGACGGGGTCGGTGAGCTCGCCGAAGGCGTTGGCCAGCTCCACCCCACAGGCATAGAGCTCGAAGCGCTCGGACACCCTGGGGTCCTGGGCGCAGCGCCGGGCCAGGGCCGCCTCCGGGGCGGGGTATTCGCACAGCAGGGTGGGGCGGCCGTCCCCCAGGGTGGGTTCGATCCGCTCGACCAGGACCCGGCTGAAGACATCACTCCAGGAATCGTCCGGCGCGACACGGATGCCTGCCGCACGGGCGGCGCCGGCCAGGGCGGGTCCGTCGCCGGTCCCGTCGGGCCCGAGGGTGGCGAGTAGGTCGATGTCCGCCAGGTCCCGGAAGGCCTCGGCCAGGGTCAGCCTGCGGGGTGTGGCGAAGGGATCGCAGGTGCGTCCCCGCCAGGTCAGGGCCGTCGTCCCCGCCGCCTCGGCGGCCAGGCCCAGCAGGGCGGCGCAGTCGGCCATGAGCACCTCCCAGTCCTCGCCCACCCGGTACCATTCCAGCATTGTGAACTCCGGATGGTGCAGGGGACCCCGCTCGCGGTTCCGGAAGACCCGGGCGAAGTCGAAGATCTTCGTCTCGCCTGAGGCCAGGAGTTTCTTGCAGGCGAATTCGGGGGAGGTGTGGAGGTAGAGGGGCGCGGTGCCGCCCTCAAGGGTCAGGGCCTGGGTGGCGAAGGCGTGCAGGTGGGCCTCGTTACCGGGCGAGACCTGCAGGGCGGCGGCCTCGACCTCGGTGAAGCCATTATCCTCAAACCAGCTGCGGATCGCCCTTCGGATGCGTCCGCGGGCCTCCAGGCGCGGCCACCGGTCGGGCCGGCGGGCCGGGCTCCACCAGGGCGAGGGGGGCGGGGTTGCGGGGGTCAAGGACGGCTCCGGAAAAGGCGCTGTGCGCGGCGGCTGCGCACGGGTGACTGGCGAAGCGCGCCTTGATGGGTTAGGTCCGCGCCATCACCGCGCTTTGGGCGGCCCATATAGTCTCGAGGAATAATCAAGTGAAGGTCGCCGCAAGTTCGCTTCGCAAGGGCGCCGTCGTTGACATGGACGGCAAGCTCTATGTCGTCCTGACTGCCGAGAACATCCATCCCGGCAAGGGCACCCCGGTTACTCAGCTCAACATGCGCCGTATTGCCGACGGCGTGAAGGTGTCCGAACGCTGGCGCACCACCGAGCAGGTCGAGCGCGCCTTCGTGGACGACCGCCCCCACACCTTCCTGTACCAGGACGGTGAGGGCTACCACTTCATGAACCCCGAGAACTACGAGCAGGTCGTGGCCCCGCAAGACGTGGTCGGTGACGCCTCCCAGTGGCTGCAGGACGGCATGACCGTGACCTTGTCCACCTACGATGGCGTGCCCATCGCCCTGGAACTGCCGCGCACGGTGACCTTCGAGATCACCGAGACCGAGCCGGCGGTGAAGAACCAGACTGCCTCGTCGTCCTACAAGCCCGCCATCCTGACCAATGGCGCGCGGATCATGGTGCCCCCCTATATTGCGACGGGCACCCGGGTGGTCATCCTCACCGAGGACGGCTCCTACCAGGAACGCGCCAAGGACTGACCCGGACCCTGCGGCCCGCCCCGGGATGGAACGTTTCGACGTCGTCGTGATCGGGGCCGGTGCAGCCGGCATGATGTGCGCCGCCGAGGCCGCCCTGCGGGGACGGCGGGTGCTGGTGCTGGACCACGCCAGGGCGCCCGGCGAGAAGATCCGCATTTCCGGCGGTGGGCGGTGCAACTTCACCAACCTTGCCGTCCATCCCTCCCGCTTCCTGTCGGACAATCCCCGGTTCTGCATCTCGGCCCTCAGTCGCTACACGCCGGCGGACTTCATCGCCCTTCTGGACCAGGCCGGCATCGCCTGGCGTGAGCGCACGCTGGGCCAGCTCTTCCTCGAGGGCTCGGCGCGGCAGGTGGTCGACCTCCTGGTCCGCCGGATGTCCGAGGCGGGGGCGGACTTGCGCCTGTCGACGCCGGTGCACGACCTGGTGCCGACTGCGCCGGGCTTCCGCCTGTCCCTCGATAGCGGAGAGGTCGCCGCCGAACGGGTGGTCCTGGCCGCCGGCGGCAAGTCGATCCCCAAGATGGGGGCCACGGGCTATGCCCTCGATGTCGCCCGCCGGCTGGGCCTGGCCCTAGTGGAGCCCCGGGCCGGCCTCGTACCCTTCACCCTGGCGCCGGACCTGCTGGAGCGGCTGTCGCCCCTGGCCGGGGTCTCCGCGCCCGCCCGGGTGACCGCGGGCGGGACCGCCTTTGACGAATCCCTCCTCTTCACCCACCGGGGCCTGTCGGGCCCCGCTGTCCTCCAGGCCTCGTCCTATTGGCGCGAGGGCGAGGCGGTGGCGGTGGACCTGGCCCCCGGGGTCGACCTGCTGGCCCAGCTGAAGGCCGAGCGCAGCCGGGCCGGACGCCAGTCCCCTGCCACCCTCCTGTCGGAAGTCCTGCCGGCGCGCCTCGCCCGGACCCTCGTCGAAGGCGCAGAGGCACCGCCCCGGCTGGGCGACTGCAACGACGCCGCCCTCGGCCGGCTGGCGGCCTCCGTGAACGCCTGGACCTTCCGGCCCGTCGGCACCGAGGGCTATCGGACCGCCGAGGTCATGCTGGGCGGGGTGGATACCCGCGAACTGGACAGCCGCACCTTCGAGGCCCGCACCATCCCCGGCCTGCACATCATCGGCGAGGCGGTGGACGTCACCGGCTGGCTGGGCGGCTACAACTTCCAGTGGGCCTGGGCCAGCGGCTGGGCAGCGGGGCAGGCGGTCTAGGCATCCGGCGTCCGGAACTGGCGCAGGTCTCCGACAGGGTGAGACTTCCCGTCTGGCGTTTGGCCTGCGGGCGGAGCCGCCTCCATGGAATCCCGTCCTTCCGCCAGCTTCCCGCTCGCCGGCGCTGTCTTCCTGGTCGTTTTCGGGGCAGGCCTGATTTCAGGCGCCAACCTGCCCGACCGGTTGGCCCGGGAGGTCCCGAAGCCTGTCCCGGGCTTCTGGAAGTGGCTTGAACAAACCCTGCCACGCCGGGCGCCGACCCTTGAGGAGCTCCATCCGTCGCCACCTCCGGCGATCGTCGAGATCGCCGTCGTGGACTTCGTCTCGGCCTACCGGAATGGCGGCATGAGCGAGGCCATGGGTCTCGTCGAGAACTGCTATGCGGACTGGGCCGCCCTCAGGCCAGCCCTGACTCGCAATGTCCTTCTGCGGTGCGCGATGATGGACCGGCTTGCGGTTGGCTACGACCGGTCCTTTCGCAAGACCTTCCGGCTGCCTGATGGTTCCATCCCGGCGTCGATCTCGCCAGCTCTGGCCCCGGACAGGGTCTTCGCCCGCGAGAGATTGAACGCGCGGATGCTGTTCGGGGACGACCTTAGACACCAGGAATTCGCCTTGGAACTCGCCCTGAAGCCGGTCCTTGAAGCCTTCCTCGCCCGGGGCAGGCCCGACAGGAAGCCGCCCGCCAAGGCGCCGCCCGCCGGGACTTCGTCAGACCGGCCGGCCTAACCCTCCGACAGCGCCTCGTCCGAGACGAAGGGGTTGGTCTGGCGCTCGCGACCAAAGGTCGACATGGGGCCGTGGCCGGGCACGAAGGCGACGTCGTCGCCCAGGGGCCAGAGCTTGCCGGTGATGGCGCCGATCAGGGCCGGATAGCTGCCGCCCGGAAAATCCGTGCGCCCGATCGAGCCCTGGAACAGGACGTCCCCGACCTGGGCGAAGCGGGCCTCGCGGTTGAAGAAGACCACGTGCCCGGGGGTGTGGCCGGGGCAGTGATAGACCTCGAACTCGGTCTCACCCAGGGTCACCCGGTCGCCGTCGTCCAGCCAGCGGTCGGGCTCGAAGGCCCGGGCGTCAGGCATGCCGTAGCGGGCGCCGGACTCCGGAATGCTGGCGATCAGGGGGGCGTCGTCCCGGTGTGGTCCCTCAATGATGGCACCGGTCAGGGCCTTCAGCTCGGCCGTGGCCCCGGCGTGGTCCAGGTGGCCATGGGTGATCCAGATCTTCTCGAGGGTCAGGCCATGCTGGGCCAGGCCCCCCATCAGGCGCTGGACCTCGCCGCCGGGATCGATCACCGCCGCCTTCAGGGTCTTGGCGCACCACACAATGGTGCAGTTCTGCTGGAGGGGGGTGACGGGCGCGATGATGGCGCGGATAGGCGGCTGGCTCATAGCCCTATCTTTATTGCCCGGGCGGGATTTGCAAGGGAGGGCCAACGCCCTCCGCCCATTGGCCAACCCTCGCCGGACGAGCTAGACCCATCCCATGCTGCCCGTCGAGGAGGTCCTGCCGTCCCTGATAGAGGCCCTTGAGGCCGGGACGTCAGCCGTGCTCGTGGCACCGCCGGGGGCGGGGAAGAGTACGGTGGCGCCCTTGCGGTTCCTCGACGCCCCCTGGCTGTCGGGCCGGAAGATCCTGATGCTGGAGCCCCGAAGGCTGGCCGCCCGGGCCGTGGCGGCCCGGCTGTCTGCCAACCTGGGCGAGGCGGTGGGAGCGACCGTGGGCTTCCGCGTGCGGATGGAGAGCCGGGTCTCCGCCGCTACCCGCCTGGAGGTGATGACCGAAGGGGTCTTCACCCGCCGCATCCTGTCCGACCCGGGCCTGGAGGATGTGGGCCTGGTCATCTTCGATGAGTTCCACGAGCGCAGCCTCGACGCGGACCTCGGCCTGGCCCTGGCCCGGGACGCCCAGTCAGTGCTGAGGCCCGACCTGCGCATCCTGGTCATGTCGGCGACACTGGACGGAGCGGCGGTGGCGGGCCTGCTGGGCGGGGCACCCGTCCTGTCCAGCGAGGGCCGCGCCTGGCCGGTGGAGACACGCTATCTGGGCCGCGACCCGGGGGCGTCGGTCGAAGACCGGGCGGCGCGGGCGGTTCGGCGGGCCCTGTCCGAGACGCCTTCCAGCCTGCTGGTCTTCCTGCCCGGCCAGGCCGAGATCCGTCGGACCGAGGAGAGGCTGGCCTCTGGGGTCCTGCCGCCGGACGTGGACCTGGCGCCCCTCTATGGCGCCCTCGACCCCGCGGCCCAGGACCGGGCCATCGCGCCGGCGCCGCCCGGGCGACGCAAGGTGGTGCTGGCCACCTCTATCGCTGAGACCAGCCTGACCATCGAGGGGGTGGGCGCGGTGGTCGA
The DNA here is from genome assembly GCA_945859865.1 of Phenylobacterium deserti. Classification (GTDB taxonomy): domain Bacteria; phylum Pseudomonadota; class Alphaproteobacteria; order Caulobacterales; family Caulobacteraceae; genus Phenylobacterium; species Phenylobacterium deserti_B. Next base: position 7,884 of record CAMAOY010000024.1, on the reverse strand, counting down.
CAGCGGCCTTGTCCGGACGCCGCGCTTTGATCCCGCCTCGGGCCTTTCGCGACTGGTCACCCTGAGGGTCAGCCGGGCCGCTGCCGACCAGAGGCGCGGGCGCGCCGGACGGACGGGCCCCGGAACCTGCTACCGCCTCTGGGACGAGGCCGAGACCCGGTCCTTGCCGGCCTTCGCCCCGCCGGAGATCCTCAATGCCGACCTGTCGGGCCTGGCCCTGGACCTCGCCCGGTGGGGGGCGAAGGACGTGGCGGGCCTGGCCTTCCTGGACCCGCCGCTGGCCGGGGCCCTGGCCGAGGCGCGCAGCCTGCTCGCCCGATTGGGGGCCCTGGACGACCGGGGCGGTCTGACCGCGCACGGGGCGGCCCTTTCCGAGCTGCCCCTGCCGCCGCGCCTGGCCCACATGGTGCTGCGCGGCGCAGAGGCGGGTGCCGGCGCGCGGGCGGCGCGGATCGCCGTGCTGATGTCCGAGATAGGCCTCGGCGGACGCGATGCCGACCTGAGGCGTCGGCTGGAGGGACTGGATCGGGACCGGGGCGGCCGGGCCAAGGAGGCGCGGGCCCTGGCGTCCCGCTGGGCGGAACTGGCCCGCAGGGCGACGGGTGCGGCCGCAAGATCTCAGGATGAGGGGGAGCCCACTGACGGGATCCTCCTGGCCCTGGCCTTGCCAGAGCGGATCGCCCGGGCCCGGGGCGCGCCGGGACACTTCCAGCTGGCCAGCGGCCGGGGGGTCTGGATCGAGGAGACCGACGTCCTGGCGCGGGAGACCTGGCTGGCTGTGGGCGAGTTGGGCGGCGGCGGCCGGGCCGACCGGATCCTCCTCGCTGCGCCGCTGGACCCGGCGGAGATCGCCCACCACTTCGCCGCCGACATCGTACGCGAGGCGCGGATCGAGCCCGGGCCCTCGGGGCGGCTGCGGGCCGTGCGCCTGGAGCGGCTGGGCCGGCTGGTGCTGAAGGAGACCCTAGACGAAGCGCCGTCGGCCGACCTCATCCGTGCCGCCCTGCTGGACCAGGCGCGGGAGGCTGGAATCGCCGCCCTGGCCTGGGGGGAGGCGGGGACCAGCCTGCGGGCCCGCATCGCCTTCCTGCGGGAACTGGGTCCTTCAGACCTGCCCGACCTGGGAGACGCGGCACTGGCCGCTGACCTCGACGCCTGGCTGGGGCCGGCCCTGGAGGGCCTGCGTAGCCTGAAGGACCTGTCGCCCGCCCGCCTGGACGCCGCCCTCGCCAGTCGGCTGGACTATGGCCAGGCCCGGTGCCTGGACGCCCTGGCTCCGGCCCGGTGGACCGCACCCACCGGCAACAGCTTCGCCATCGACTATGCGGCGCCCGGCGGGCCGCGGGTGGAGGTGCGGGTCCAGGAGGTGTTCGGCCTGCGGGTCCATCCCGCCGTCGCGGAGGGGCGGGCGCCCCTGACCCTGGCCCTGACCTCGCCGGCCCACCGGCCGATCCAGACCACCCGGGACCTGCCCGGCTTCTGGCGAGGGTCCTGGCGGGAGATGCGGGCTGAGATGCGGGGGCGCTATCCCCGCCATGTCTGGCCGGAGGATCCCGCTACTGCCACACCAACCGCTCGGGCTAAGCCGCGGGGAACCTAAATAAGATCAGGCCGTTACGGCATAGATCATGACGCCAGCTGCCACCGACAGGTTGAGGCTGTCGGCCCGGCCGCGCATGGGGATCTTGACGTTGACGTCGCACAGGGCGGCCATGTCTGGCGGCAGGCCCTGCTGCTCATTGCCCAGCAGGATGAGGGTCGGGTGGCGATAGTCTGCCTCGGCGTGGGAGACGTCGGCGGACAGCAGGGTTCCGACCACCGAACCGGGCCAGCCCGCTCGCCAAGCGGCAAATTCGGCCTCGTCGACCTGGACCAGGGGCAGGGCGAAGATCGAGCCCATGGTCGCCCGCACCGCCTCCACCGAGTAGGGATCGCAGCACTCGCCGACGAGGATCACCGCCCCGCATCCGGCAGCGTCTGCAGTGCGGATCACCGTGCCCAGGTTGCCGGGATCGCGGACCCGGTGCAGGGCCACCCAGCCCCTGGCGGCGGCGGGGTCCAGGTCGTCCAGCCGGGCGAAGACCTGGCGGAAAACCCCGATCACAGCCTGGGGATTATCGCGCCTGGAGACCTTGGAGAGGATGTCCCGGGTGACCTCGATCACCTGCCCGCCGGCCTCCAGGGTCGCCTTGCGGGCGCGCTCGAGCAGGGGGTGTCCCGCAGCCTCGGGGCCATGTAGGAGGATCTCAGGAAACTTAATGAATTCAATGGCCTCAATCATAAATTTCAGGCCTTCGGCGACGAACTGCCCGGTCTCGTCCCGGGTCTTTCCCTGATGCAGGGCGCGAACCGCCTTGACCAGGGGGTTGGTCAGGGAGGTGACCTGGCGGGACGGGGCGCTCATACGGTCCAGCGGGCGTAGAAGCTCATGCCGATCTCGCGCTGGCGGGCGCTTTCCACCAGGACCAGCTCGCCCCAGGCGACCTTGCCGCCGCGACCTTCAAGCTTGTCCGCCAGCAGCCCCGCCAGGGCGGCGCCCGAAATGCGCTCCGCATAGGCGTTGAGCAGCAGGAAGGCAGGGTCGGGGCTGAGGAGGGCGGCGCAGGTATCGACCAGGTTGGGGAGGTCCTCGAACAGGCGCCAGACCTCGCCGTCCGGTCCCCGGCCATACTTGGGAGGGTCGAGGATGATGCCGTCGTATTTCACGCCCCGGCGCAGCTCGCGCTGGACGTACTTGCGGGCGTCCTCGCAGATCCAGCGGATCGGGCGGTCCTCGAGCTCCGACAGGGCGGCGTTGTCCCGGGCCCAGCCGATCGCCTTGCGGGAAGCGTCGACATGGGTGACCTGGGCACCGGCAGCGGCGCAGACCAGGCTCGCCACTCCCGTGTAGCCGAAGAGGTTCAGGATCTTGAGCGGCCTTCCTGCGTCCCGCACCGTCTGGTCCAGCCACTCCCAGTTGGCCGCCTGCTCCGGGAAGAAGGCCAGGTGGCGGAAGGGGGTAAATCGACCATTGAAGCGAACGGCACCCCAGCCGGAGACCCAGGGCTCGATGGGCGCATCGTGAAAGCGCCAGCGGCCGGAGTCCTCCTCGTCGATAGGATCGAAGACCGCATCGGCCGAGTCCCAGGTCTGCGAATCCAGTCCCCGGGCCCAGAGGCACTGGGGCTCTGGCCGTACCACGGTGCGATGACCATAGCGTTCGAGCTTGCGGCCGAGGCCGGAGTCCACCAGGGCGTAATCAGACCAGCCGACTGTCCTCAGAAGGGTCGGTTCGGGGTCGACCCCGGGGCTCGGAGAGGCCCTGGGACGGTCGGTCATTGGGTTGAATCCTGTCCCGCGGGGGCGACGGGCGGCGGCGCCTGAAACTGCGGAGCGGGGGGCGTGTAGACGCCGCGGCGGAGGTCCGCCGTCAAGGTCAGAGGCGTGGTCCCGCCGCGGAGCTTGGCGCGATAGACGGCCACAGCCTCCAGGACCCGCATGACGTAGTTGCGGGTCTCCGAGAAGGAGATGCACTCGATGTAGTCCACCGGGTCGACGCGGGACGACCGGGGGTCACCGCAGTAGGCGGCCCACTGGGTCGAGCGTCCGGGGCCGGCGTTGTAGCCGGAGACAGCCATGACGTAGGACCCTGAGAAGGTGGAGATCAGGCTGCCCAAATAGCTCGATCCGAGCCGCATGTTGTAGTCGGGGTCGTCGAGCATGGAGGGGGAATAGCTGACACCCACCTGCCGGGCGGTGGCCGCGGCGGTGGCGGGCATGAGCTGCATCATGCCGCGGGCCCCGACGCCCGACCGCACCAGGGGGTCGAAGCCACTCTCCTGGCGCGTAATTGACAGGACCAGGGCGGTCTCGGGCGCATTGGAGACGCCCGACGGCGGCGTGCGCATGGGATAGCCCCGGTCCGGCAGGATGAAGCCCCGCTGGGCGGCCGCGCGAACCACCTTCATGGAGGTGTCCTGGTCGCCGTATCCCCGCACCAGGTCCACCAGCATGGCCTGGTCGCCCTCATTGTCATAGATGTCGTCCATGCCGAGGACGAAGTTGCGGAACAGGTCCCGGTTCCCGATGTCGTAGAGGATCCGCGCCGCCTTCGTCGTGTCACGCGCCTCAAAGCGGGCCCGCTCCCTCGGACCGATGTTCGGATCGCGGCCAAGGTCGAGGGTGGCATAGCCGGCCCGCTCCGCCGCCAGCTGTCCGTAGAAGGTGGTCCGGTGTCGCGCCGCAGCCCTGTAGAAGACGTCGGCGGCGTCGATCCCGGAAAGTGCTTCCACAGCCCGGCCCCGCCAGTAGAGCCCCCGGGCCAGGGTGATGGGCGAGGTCCCGACCCGGTCGATATGCTTGAAGTGCCCCTCGGCCAGGGCGGGAGTCTTCAGCCGGGTCAGGGCGATCCAGCCGGCGTAGAATTCGGCCTCCACGGCGTCGGCGCCGGTCTTCAGGCCGGTATTGGCGGCGGCCTCGTAGGCGCCGCGGGAGTCGCCGTTGCGAAGGGCCGCAAGGGTCATCTGGTAGCGCTCATCCCAGATCCGCGCGCCCATCTCCTCGGACCAGACCTCCTTGGGGAACCGGGCCAGTTCCGCCCGGGCGAGGGTATCCATTCCGGTCCGCCGAAAGTGGGCCGCCTTCTCGTAGGCGAGGCCCGGTGCCCCGGCCACGGAGGGGGGAAGGGCGTCGGCGAGGGCGAGGGCCGCGGGCGACTTCTGGCGGAAGGCGATCCGGGCCTGGGCAAGGGCCTGCTGGTCGGCGGGCAGGAGGGGGATGAGATCCCGGGCGGCGGGCCCCTGGGCGCCGAAGAGCAGCATGTCGGCCCGCCGGACGTGGTCGTCCTGGGTCAGGACGTCGCCGAACCGGCCCATCATCGTGCGCTGGAGGTCCACTTCGAAGGGGCGCCCGCGCCAGGCGCCACGGATCAGATCGGCTGCGGCCCGACTGTCGCCGGAAGCCTGCTGGGCGGCGGCCAGGGCCATGACCCCCTGGGGCGTGGCCGGCGGCTCGCGACCGAACCAGGCGATGACCTGGCGCGGCGGCAGGCCGGAGGTCTCGATCAGGCGTTCAGCCGCCTGGCGCCTTCGCGCCGGACGCGGCCAGTCCGCCATCTCGCGAAGGGAGCGGTTCACCTCCTCGAAGCCGAGGCTGGGACCATTGGTGTCAAGGAGCACCCAGCGACCGAGCTGCCGGGCGGCGGGCTCGGAAATACGGGCAAGGGCGTCCTGGGCGCCGCTCACGTCGCCCCGCCGGGCATCCCCGATGACTTCCTCCAGGGCGGCCGCGTCGGCGTTGCTGATGTAGGCTGAACGAGGCGGCGCGGGGGTGGCGGTGGCGGGCAGGGAAGAACCGACCGGCGGCGCGCCAGGAACCGCTGGCGACTGTGCGTCCGAAGCGGCCGGCAAGATGCCCAGGCCCACGACCAGGCCGGTCGCAACAATCCGTCTCAGCACGCGCTTCAAAACTCCACTCCGCCAGCGGCCTTGCCCGAACCCCGACTCAATCGGTTGCGGCGGGGGGGCTGTCAGCCATAATGTCCGCCCCTGACCCCAGGTCGCAACCGGCGGCCGCGTTCTTACGGTATTCTGTATCCCATGTCCGATCCCTTGTTCAGGGGCGTCTTCCCGGCCCTCGTGACCCCTTTCCGGGGCGGCGAGGTCGACGAGGTCGCCTTCATCCGCCTGGTCGAGCGGCAGATCGAGGGCGGCGTGCACGGGCTCGTGCCGGTCGGCACGACGGGTGAGACTGCCACCCTGAGCCATGACGAGCACCGCCGGGTCGTCGAACTCGCCGTCCAGACCGCAGCGGGGCGGGTCCCCGTGATCGCCGGTGCTGGATCGAACTCCACCGCCGAGGCCATCGAACTGGTGCGGCACGCCAAGCAGGTCGGTGCCGACGCCGCCCTGGTCGTCACCCCCTATTACAACCGCCCCAGCCAGGAGGGCCTCTACGCCCACTACGCCGCCATCAACGACGCCGTGCAGCTGCCGGTGCTGGTCTACAATGTCCCGGCCCGGACCAGCGTCGACATCTCGGACGCCACCCTGGCCCGGCTGAGCGCCCTGCCCAACATCGTCGGGGTCAAGGACGCGACCGGCGACCTCGTCCGGGCCACCCAGCAGCGCATCACCTGCGGCCCGGACTGGGTCATGCTGTCGGGAGATGACCCCACCGCCCTTGGCTACATGGCCCATGGCGGCCATGGCTGCATCTCGGTCTCGGCGAACGTCGCGCCGGTCCAGGTTTCCGCCTTCTACGCCGCGGCCCTGGCGGGCGACTGGGAAACTGCCCGCCGTTGGCAGGATGGCCTCCTGCGCCTGCACCGGGCCCTGTTCACCGACGCCTCGCCGTCGCCCACCAAGTACGCCCTGTCGCGGCTGGGCCTCTGCGAGGAAACCGTCCGCCTGCCCATCGCCCTGGCCTCCGAGACTTCGCGCCGGGAGGTTGATGCCGCCCTCGCCGAGGTCGGCGTCGTCTGACGCCCCCCGCCATGGTCAATCTCATCGCTGAAAACCGCCGCGCGCGATTCGACTACTTCCTCGAGGAGACCTTCGAGGCCGGCCTCGCCCTGACCGGGACGGAGGTGAAGTCCCTGCGCAACGGCCGGGCCAATATCGCTGAGTCCTACGCGGCGGTGGAGGGCCAGGACATCTACCTGATCAACGCCGACATCCCGCCCTATGCCCAGGCCAACCGCTTCAATCATGAGCCCCGCCGGCACCGGAAGCTGCTGTTGCACCGCAAGCAGCTGGACAGCCTGATCGGCTCGGTCCAGCGCGAGGGCCGGACCCTGATCCCGACCAAGCTCTACTGGAACGACAAGGGCCTGGCGAAGCTGGAGCTGGCCCTGGCCAAGGGCAAGAAGCTGCACGACAAGCGCGAGACCGCGGCCGAACGGGACTGGCAGAGGGACAAGGCCCGCCTGCTTCGGGACAAGGGCTGAGGTGAAGGCCGACGACGTCGCCCGGCTCGAGCGCGCGACCGTCGCAGGCGTTGCGCCGCGCCGGGTGGTGGAGCGGGACGGCTGGATTCTGGGCCTCGACGCCGGACCCATGGGCCGCGCCCGCTCTGCGGCGCCTCTCGCGCACGAACCGCCGCCGCCGGTGACCCCGGCCCTGGCTAAGGCGTACGCGGGCGAGGGCCTGCCGGCGTCCTTCCGGGTTCCGGACCTCGCCCCCCTGTCTCCCGTGATCCGGCACCTCGCCGAGGCGGGCTATCGTCCCTCAGAGCCGACCTGGATGATGACCGCCGGGTCCGGCGGGGTCTCCAGCTTCGCCAACCCCGGGGTCGGGGGACCCTGGCCGGTCCTGCTGGCGGGGCCGGACGAAGACTGGGTGGCGACTTTCTGCGGACCGGGCTTCAATGCGGATGAGGGCACCCGACGCGTGGCCCAGTTGTCGCGCTCTCCCGGGGCCCGATTCGCCGCCGTTCGCGAGGACGGCCGGACCCTCGCGGTCGGTGTCCTGTCCTGCGCCGGCGGCGTCGGCGGGATCCACGGCATGCGTACCGCGCCCGACCAGAGGGGCAGGGGCCACGCGGGCCGCATCCTCGCGGCCTTCGCCCGGCAGGCCGCCGCCTGGGGACTGGAGGACCTGGTGCTGCAAGTCGAGGCCGGAAACCCGGCCCGCCGGCTCTACCGCGCCGCCGGTTTCACGGAGTTGTGGCGCTACTGGTACTGGCGCTGAGGCTCAGAGCCTGAAGGTTATGAAGACGCTGAAGGGATCGGGGCCATAGCTGTCGAAGGGCCTGCAGGTTGTGAACCCGACGCTCTCGTACAGTGTCCGCATCGATCCGGTGAAGCGCGCCCATGCCCGCGACCGTCTCGCCGCTCCAGGCGCTCCAGAAACGGATGGCGGGCGTCTTCAGGCCCGGTGTTCGCCGGAGCTCGGTCGTCAGCTCCGT
>CAMAOY010000023.1 GCA_945859865.1 Phenylobacterium deserti | reverse complement strand
GACTATCAGGACAAGCAGATCCTGGGGCGCGTGCTGGACCCTCTGTTTGGTCCCCTTCTGCAGATGATCAATGTGCCCAAGTCCAGGGTCATGGGCGCTGAGCTTCAGGCCAGCTGGTTCCCCGTCGAGGGACTGAGCGTCACCACGGGCCTGTCCTATGTCGACTCTGAAGTGCTGGATGACTTCGTGAACTACAATCCGGACGGGGTCCTGACCAATCTGGGTGGGGAAGCGTTTCCCAATACGCCTAAATGGCAAATGGTTGCCGATGTCAGCTATGTCTGGCCGGTCGGCGATAGTCTCAATGGCTTTGTCGGCGGCGGTATGAACTATCAGGATGAGACCAATAGCCAATTGGGCGAACTGCCGTCCCTCAATGTGAAGGCCTACACGCTTATTGACCTGCGTGCAGGCGTCGAGAGCCCGGCTGGCAACTGGCGCGTGTGGGCCTGGGGCCGCAATGTCGGGGATGTCTACTATTGGACCGCCGCCAACCGTAACCTCGACACCACTGTGCGGTTTACTGGCCGTCCGGCGACCTATGGCGTTTCGGTCGGCTACCGGTTCCAATAGGGGATCGGCAATTTGGCGGGCCTCGCGGGGGCCATGCTGAAGAGACGGTCCCGGAGGCGGCCGCTTCCAGGCAGGCCTTGTGGGCCGCCCGCTCAGGCGTGAAAGGCCGGGTGAAAGCGGAACCGACTGGCCGGGAGGGTGCCCGCCAGGGACAGGACCATGAGGTACTCCGGTGGCTCAGCCTCCGGCGCGTGCTGCGGCGCGGGCAGGAACCCATGCCTGGGATAGTAGTTGGGATCGCCCGTAAGGATGCAGCCTCACGCGTCCTGGTCCGACGGCCACCGCTTGGCCTCGGCGATGAGGGAACCGCCGACGCCCTGTCGCTGCAGCGCCGGCTCCACCGAGATGGGACCTAGCCCGAACCACCCCGCCGCTCCGCTTTCGTGGGTGACCGGGGAGAGGGCGATGCGACCGACGACTTCGCCCTGGTGTTCCGCGGCGAGGGAAAGGCTGAGCGCGCCCAGGTCGCGCAGTACGCTGATCAACGCCTACTCATTGCCGGCGCCCAAGCGCATGGGCGCAGAGGCCCGCCGGGTGAGGTCGAAGATGGCGGGAGCGTCTGCCTCCACTTCAGGGCGGATTCGGATTACCGGGGGTGTCATGTCCGGAATTGTGCAATCCCTTCCTGAGCAACGCCACTGTAGACCATCGGAGTCCTACCAGCGGACTTGTCCAAACAGGCCCACTTCGTCGTATGTGCCGTCGATCGATCCACCAATGGGACCGTTGCTGGTCGAAAGCGTACCGCCGTTGACCTTTTCACGTTTGTAGACCAAGGCGAAATCGACAATCTTTGTCGGGCTGAACTGCACGCCAATATTTCCATAATCACCCGTCTCGGAGGGCAGGCCATCCCGGCTTGGCCTCATATGGTCATACCGTCCGAACACGCTCCACTTCGGTGCTGGACGAACCGAACTGAAGAACGAATAGCCGGTGGCCTTGTCGGGGGTCGGGACGGTGACTTGCTTGAAGTTTCTGGCCTGAAAAAATTCACCACCGACCGTAAACATAGGGTTTTGATAGGCAACGAGAGCCGATACCCGGTTCGCAGTGTTGTAGGTTTCGGTCCCGAACGTGTCCTTGGCGAGATTTCCTGAATAGCCGCCTAACCCCAGGGTGAAGCCCTTGTACTGGGCTGAGACTCGCCCCTCGTAATCGATAGATTGAGAGAATTTGGGTTGGCGGTAGCCGCCGCCGTTGATGGCTGATGCCTGATAGCTGACGATGCCGCCAGCAAGCGTCCCCATCACATGCAGGCCCCAGTCAGACGATGTCGCGAAAGAGGTGCGATCGGCGATCGTGTTTTCGATATGCCGATAGCCGTAGATGTTTTCGACAAAGGGAACCCAGGGCGTGTCGGCCGCGCCAATGCGGACGATAAAAGCAGGATCAAGTTTGGCTTCAAGATAGGCCTTTTTGATATAGAGGCCGTTGCCAACTATGTTTCCATCGTTTGGTCCGACAACGGGCGCCACATCAGTGGTAATATTGGCAGAATAAACGTCGTTGAACTTATGGTCTATTCCAATATAAACACGTTTTATAGAAAATCCTTCGCCTTTTTCAGTTCGTTCTCCATCAACTTCGCGCTCAATAGTACTCATATTATAGTAAATTCGCCCACTTATCTTCGTCTCATCATACCATTTGGCCGGGGCTTTCGGCGCATTCGCTGACGCGGTTTCGATCTTCTCCAGCGATGGGTCGCCCTGCGCCACGACCGCGGCAGACCCGGCAGCAACCGCTGCTGGGCCCACCGCGACGGCAGCTGGGGCCCTTGCCGTTGCAGCCGCGGGCGCTGTCGTGGCACGCGTTGCCGCATCCTGCGCATCGAGACGTGCCGTAAGGGCCGTGATCTGTTCCTTGAGCAGGCGAATTTCCTCGGCCTGCTGAGTGGCCGCGTCTTTCGGAGCCGCGGTGGCCAAGGCTGGCGCCGCAACCAGACCCATTGTGAGGGCTGCGCTGGCCAAAAGCCCAGTCTCGATCCTCAGGCTGAAACCCGCTTTCCGGCTTGGGGCCGCTAGGCCAGGTCCAGCCAAGGCGCCCCGGCAAGAGCCAAGCGCCCGTCCTGTCATGGGACGACCAAACATTAAACTATACTCCAATTTTTCAGTAACGCGGCGGGACGTAAAGATCGGGGGGTACAGGATGGCGGACATAGCCTTCGTGACGTTCGCGCTCGGGCAAGACAATCTCGGGCTGTTCGATATCCTCATATGGGATTTGATCGAGCAGATGCGAAATGCAGTTCAAACGCGCGCGCTTCTTGTCGTCACCATCCACGACCCACCAGCGGGCCTCGGGGATATGGGTGCGCTGGAACATCTCCTCCTTGGCAGCAGTATAATCCTCCCAGCGCCGGCGGGACTCCAGATCCATCGGCGACAGCTTCCACTGCTTGAGCGGATCGTGGATGCGCATGTTGAATCGGAATTCCTGCTCTTCGTCACTGATCGAAAACCAGTATTTGATCAGCACAATCCCCGATCGAACCAGCATTCGTTCGAATTCAGTCACATCGTTGAAAAAGTCTTCAACCTGCGTCGGCGAGGCAAAGCCCATGACCCGCTCTACACCGGCACGGTTGTACCAACTGCGGTCGAACAGCACGATTTCACCCGCGGAAGGCAGGTGCGCGACATAGCGCTGGAAATACCATTGGGTTCGCTCGCGTTCACTGGGTGCCGGGAGGGCGACGACGCGTGCCACGCGCGGGTTGAGGCGTTGGGTGATCCGCTTGATCGACCCACCCTTACCTGCTGAATCCCGGCCTTCAAACAGGACCAGGACCTTCAGTCCTTTGGACTGTACCCAGCTCTGCAAGCGCACCAGTTCGTGTTGTAGCCGAAACAGTTCCTTGAAGTAGCCCTGCCGAGCCTTCGCCTGGGCCTCGGGGTCTGCGGCCATGTCATCGAGCAACCCCGACATGCGTTCGTCGTCGAACTCAAGCTCAAGTTCCTCGTCGAAACTGTCGGCAACCTCGGCTTTTACGCGGGCCAGCATCGCAGCGTGTTCGGCATCATCCTCGATCATGGCATCCTCGCAAGCTTTGTGAAATCCGGGCAAGAGTGGCGCTCAACGTCCATTGCGAAAATAGCCACGTCGAAAAAGCCAGGCGACGGCGGCAACGGTCGCCAGGATCATCACGCAAGTGACCCAAATGGTGCCAACGTTGTCGTCAACCCATGCCAATCCACCTGTATTCATTCCGAAAAAGCTCGTAACGAGCGTAGGTGGTAGCAATACGACATTCATCATCGACAGAACGTACAAATTCTGGTCAGTACGGCGCGCGGTCTGCATATCGATTTCTTCGCGTACCTGCTGTAGGTTTTGGTGAACTTCTGCCGCGTCGCCATCAAGAGCGGCAATTTTTTGAGCCGTTTTATTCACGATTGGCCGAATGGCTTCGGGTAAGTGGTCATCGAGTTCGAGCCTGAGCAAGATGGATCGCAGGCCAAGGAGTTGCCGATGCAGCGTGGCCGCGCGCCGCCTATCGTCCGCAACGACGCGGGGGTCGGGCATGGTTCCAAAATCGATCAGGGCGTCTTCGGCAACCCGGACAATCGTCGCCAGATCGCGCGCAACGGTTTTTGACACCTCGATCAGCGCGCTGAACACCAGGTCCAGCGCCGCAGGTGCGCCAGTAGGCACGGCGCCAGCCTGGATGCGGCGTAGGATCACGTCGGGGCAAAGAAGCGGATTTCGCCCCGCGGTGACCATCAACTGAGGGGCGAGGAGAAAGATCAAAACGCCCGTTCGCGTCGGCCGACCTTCACCGAACTCGCGTTCGAAATCATGGACGGCGAATGCCAGGGTCTCGCCGGCCCGCCGCACATGTTGATGTCCGTCGCCGTCAAGGAGCATGTCGGCGATGTCACCTTCGACGGCCGGCAGGTCGTCGATCCAGCGCCGCGCTGACGGATCCGAAAGGTCCATATGAACCCAGCGGAAAGCGTTGGGTTCGGCTGGGCAATCAAGGTCGGCGAGGGTTACCGGAGCGGACTTGCCATCGCAGAAATCAAATGCCCAGACCATTCCTGTCAGGGATCCCGGAGAGCCACGATCAATCACCGTTGTGCTGGCACTGAGCATTGCACTGTCTTGTCTTGCAGTGGCCTGATCGTCCGGGCTTTGGGTCCGGGTTGGATCCTGCGCACTGAGTCGCCTCCGGGACACAAACCTTCTCCTCAGCCGATGAGCGAGAACAACCAGTAGAGGGTTCCTGACAGCAGCATCGCCGCCGGCAGCGTCAGAACCCACGCCAAAGCCAGGCTGCGGATTGTCGACATTTGCAGCCCCGACCCATTGGCCGCCATGGTGCCGGCGATACCTGATGAGAGGACGTGCGTGGTCGAAACTGGCAGCCCCAGGCCATCGGCAACGCCGATCATGCCGGCGGCGACAATTTCGGCTGAGGCACCCTGGGCATATGTCAGATGGGTCTTACCGATCTTCTCGCCGACGGTGACAACGATCCTCTTCCAGCCGACCATTGTGCCAAGCCCAAGGGCAATGGCTATGGCGACCTTCACCCAGGTCGGGATGAAGTGGGTCGCGGCGTCGATACCGGACTTGAAATCTTTCACAGCGGTTTGGCCCGCAGCATCTAGATTGAGGTTACCCGTTTTCTTCAGCACTCGCAGGGCTTCGGAGGCGATGTACAGCGTGCTGCGCAGGTCAGAGATCTTATCGTCCGGAATGGCTTCGACCGTACCGAAGCGAGTCGTCTGTTGGCCGATGTCCTCGATCATCGCCGCCAGCGCAGGGAGGGTTTGCGGGGTGAGCGTGCGCGTTTGCAAATAAGTTTTCACGGTTTCCTGCGGCGGTTCGACCACCACAACGCCCTTGCCCAGGGCTCGGACGGCCGTCGCGGCCTTGTTTGCGGTCTCTTCGAAACCGGCGATCGCCGCGGGTGGCATATCCCGGCTGATGGCATAGGCCGTGGGGGCCACACCGATCAGGATCAGCATAATCAATCCCATACCCTTCTGGCCATCGTTGGAGCCGTGAAAGAAGGACACCAGCGTGCAGGTAAGGATCAGAAGGCTGCGGATCCACAGCGGCGGCGGAGCCTTGCCAACCGGGGCCTGGTACAGCGCCGGGGCTTTGACGACCGATTTCAAGATCAGCAGCAAGGCAGCGGCGGCGACAAACCCCATGATGGGTGAAATGAGGAGGGATAGGCCGATGTCCTGAGCCTTGCCCCAATCGACGCCCGATGTACCCTGTCCATAGTGCATCAGCTGGTTGGCAAGGCCCACCCCGATGATCGAGCCGATCAGCGTATGCGACGACGAGGCGGGCAGGCCGAGCCACCAGGTGCCGACATTCCAGATCACCGCGGCAATCAGCAGCGCAAAGACCATGGCAAAACCCGCCCCCGAGTCAGCCTGAAGGATGAGTTCGACCGGCAAGAGCGAAATGATGCCGAAGGCGACCGCACCCGAAGCAAACAGCACCCCGAGGAAGTTCCACAACCCCGCCCAGACCACCGCAACCGTCGGGGGCAAGGCATGGGTGTAGATCACCGTCGCAACAGCGTTGGCGGTATCGTGAAAGCCATTGACGAATTCAAAGCCGAGCGCGACCAGCAGGGCAATGCCCAGGAGCATTATCGCGCTGGAGGCGAGCCCGCTGACGCCGGCGCCCGCGAGGTCTTGCGAGACACTCCAGGCGACGAAACCAAGCCCGGCTAGCAGTGTCCCAAGGAAGGCAAATGTCCCGATTCGCCCCATCCCCTTATCGAGATCGGGCCGACCCTCAGACATTCCGGGGTCGATATTCCCAAGGTTTATATCTGCATTTGACATGACTTGGTCTCCTGACTGCGAAGATTGTTAGGTTCTTCTAAAGTCCGTTTGTGACACCCCGATTGCGCTCCTTGGTAACTGTCCTTGCGCGGTGTTCTGTTGGTGGGGAGGCTTGGGGCGGGGCGGGGCCTTGCGCGGCTTCGCCAAGCTCAGCCTGCGCAGATCTCCAAATCTAACCAGACGCAACCCGCGCTAATCGCGCTCGCCGACCCTCGCCGCCGTCGGCGGATCGTCGCTGTCCTGCGTCATCGCTGCGACCAGCCGGGCATAGTTGAATGTCGATCGACTGCCGATGCTGCCACCATGCTTGCCCAGCCATTCGTCGGCCGCCGCACGCCCGAGCCCCTTCAACTTGATCAGGAACGCCTTTTCGGCGAGCAGCTTCGAGGAGGGCGGGAAGCGGCCAAGCTCGTCATCGCCATGTATCATGTGGAGGTTGATGCGCGGGTGGAGGTCGCCCGAAAGCTCACCCTTGTCGATCAGCCGGTTGCGTTCGCCGATGAAGCGCAATTCGCTGACGAGACTGGCGTTGAAGGTGATTTCGTTCAACCGGTCCGCGATTTCGTGCGCGGTCCGCGGTATCTCGTTGCGCACAATCGGGTTCAACTGGACGATCAGGGCGTCACTGCACCCGGTGGCCCGGCTCATCGGCTCCAAAGCCGGGTTGGCGATATAGCCGCCGTCCCAATAACCTTCGCCGTCGATGATCGGCGTGTGGAACAGATATGGCAGGCACCCCGATGCCAGCACCATATCGACGGTCAGTTCGTGCTCGCGAAAGCACCTGAGCCCGCCGGTGGCCACATGGGTGGTATTGATGAACAGCTTGACCTTGCGGCTCTTGCGGACGCGATCGAAATCGATCAGTGCGTTCAGCGCATCGCGCAGCGGATTGAGCTCGAACGGATTGGCGACATAGGGCGAAATCATCCGCGAGATCGCAAGGCTCATCTGGTACATCGGCGAATAAGTCAGCGAATAATCGTCGGTCTGCTGCTGCCAGGGCGTGCGCCGGAACGGCGACATCCGCGCAGCTGCATCGCCAATTCCGAGCCAGAAATGGTCGAGCTGCGCCCGGGCATGCGCGGCATCGCCCTCCATCAGGCCTTCGCCGCAGACCACGGCATTCATTGCGCCGGCGCTGGTGCCGCTGATGGCGGCGATTTCGATGTCGTCTTCCTCGAGCAGGCGGTCGAGGACACCCCAGGTGAAGGCGCCGTGGCTGCCGCCGCCCTGCAATGCCAGGTTGATCTGCCGCTTTTTCTTGGTCGCCATCTTTGCTTCCTTGCTTAGTGCGCCAGCGGATTTAATGGGCCGTCCAGCCACCGTCGACGGGTATATTGGTGCCGGTCAACTGCGCCGCAGCATCCGAACAGAGGAACACCGTAAGGGCCGCCATCTGTTCGCTGGTAACGAACTGCTTGGTTGGCTGGGCCTCGAGCAGCACGTCGTGGATGACCTGTTCCTTGGTCATCCCACGCGCCTTCATCGTCTCGGGGATCTGCTTTTCGACCAGCGGCGTCCAGACATAGCCTGGTGAAATGCAATTGGCGGTGACGCCATGTGTAGCAAGCTCGAGCGCTACCGTCTTCATCAGGCCGTTGACACCGTGTTTGGCCGCGACATAGGCCGATTTATACGGCGAGGCGATGATCGAATGGGCGCTTGCCGTGCTGATGATCCGGCCCCATTTGCGCGCCTTCATCCCGGGCACGACGGCACGGGTGGCGTGGAATGCGGCACTGAGGTTGATCGCGATGATCGCATCCCATTTTGCCAATGGAAATTCTTCGATCGGCGAGACGAACTGGATCCCGGCGTTGTTGATAAGGATGTCCACCTTACCGAATTCCGCCTCGGCGGTGGCGATCATCGCGGCGATTTCATCGCCTTTCGACATGTCGGCACCGTTGTAAACGGCGCGGACCCCATATTCGCTTT
The DNA here is from genome assembly GCA_945859865.1 of Phenylobacterium deserti. Taxonomy (GTDB): domain Bacteria; phylum Pseudomonadota; class Alphaproteobacteria; order Caulobacterales; family Caulobacteraceae; genus Phenylobacterium; species Phenylobacterium deserti_B. Next base: position 17,225 of record CAMAOY010000023.1, on the reverse strand, counting down.
CTATGCCGGCACGTTCGGCCTCGATCTCCGCCAACTCGCCAAAGCCGTTGATCATTACATCGGCGCCAGCGGCGCCCAGCCCGCGGGCGATGGCGAGACCGATCCCCGAGGTCGATCCGGTAACTACGGCGGCCTTGCCCTTAAGCATAATCGATCTCCCTTTCGGTAGCGCGTTCTGGCAGCTTGTGATGACGACGTCACGACACGGATCGTGAGCAGGCACATGGGCAGGCTCCAGTCCTGGTTCAGAGGAAGATGGTGCCGCCTAGGTGACTCGAACACCTGACCTACGCATTACGAATGCGCCGCTCTACCGGCTGAGCTAAGGCGGCCCAAGGGCCTGTCGGGCGCTTAGGCCCGCGGACGGGGCCTACTTAGCGTCTCGCGGCGGTCTCGCCAAGCGGCGACGCACGGGCGGCGGGACAGGCGGGGGTGGAGCGGCATCAGACTCGTCGTCTTCCTCGCCCTGCAGGCCCTCGCCGATGGGGAAGGGCACCGAAGCCTCGAAGCCTGAGAGGTCCTGCTCGGCATAGGACATGGGCAGGTCCGGCAGGTCCGACAGGCCCGGCTCGCGCCGCTCATGCCGCGGATGGATAAGGTCGCCGGTCTCAGCGAAGCTGACCGCCAGGCGAGCCCAGTCGGCGGGCTGGTAGGCGAAGGCCCGGCCGTCGGGGTCGAGGTCCGACCAGTCCGCCTCGCCGGGCGCGGTCAGGCCCCGGGCCCGCCAGAGCCGGGCATCGTCAGGACGCCCTGCGGCGAAGGCGGCGCGGGCCAGGAGGCCGGCGATCCGGGCGGTCAGGGGCTCGGCCTCCAGGCCCCGGCCCAGCTCCGCCGCCCGGGCAGCGTCGCCGGCGGTGAGGGCCGCCTCGACGGAGAGGACGCGAGACTCCCGGGCACCAGGATTGAGGGCGGCGAGGGCGGACAGGCGGGCGGCTCGCTCGCGCGGGGTTTCCTGAGTCTTCAGGTCGCGCAGGGCCAACCAGAGGGCGGGGTGCGGGGCGGCCTTCCAGGCGGCCTCGATCACCTGGGTAGCGCGGCCAGCCTTGCCCTGGGCGGACAAGAGACGGGCGGCCATGACCACGCCGGGGGCGAAGCCGGGCTGGAGGCGGGCGGCCTCCAGGGCGTAGTCGGTGGCGCGACTGCGGGCTCGGGCGTCGCCGGTCAGGTCGAGCTGGGCGGCGGAGGCGGCGAGCAGGGCCGCCCGGCCGCGCTCGGCCACGTCGGGGCTGACGATGCGACGGTCCTGGCCGGTCTTGAGGAGGTCGCGGGCCGACTCCCAGTCGCCGGCCTCGAGGTGAGCCTCCAGAAGCAGGCGCCAGGCCCAGCGGGCCGTGCGCGCCAGGGCGAAGGCGGCCTCGGCGTGCTGCACGGCGCCGGCCCGGTCACCCCGGGCGAGGGCCAGGCTGGTCAGGCCCCGACGCGCCGCAAGGCGCAGGTCCGGGAAGGCGAGCATGCCGGTCCAGGCGGTTTCCGCCGCGATGGGGTCTTCCGCGGCCTCGGCGGCGCGGGCCGAGAGCAGGCGGGCCAGGGCGGGCGCCTCGACGCCGAGATCGGCGGCCTTGGCGGCCAGCCTGAGAGCCTCGGCGCCGTCGCCGGCCGCCACGGCGGTGAAGCCCCGGGTGAGGACCTCGATCTCCTGCCCGCGGCGGGCCTCGGCCCGGGCGGCGGCGGCCCGGCGCGGCGTCTCGGCGACCCAGAGAAGCAGCCGCCAGGCAGCGAAGGCGAGGAAGGACGCCAACAGGACCAGGACGATGAGGGCGGTGGCGGTCAAGTCCGCCCGCCAGCCCAGCCAGACGATGGAGACCCGGCCCGATTCCCCGGCCAGGCCGAGGGCCAGGGCGGCGACAAGTGCGACAAGGACGAGGAAGAGACCCAAGCGGATCATGGGGCGGTCTCCTCAAGCCGGGCGAGGTCGCGCAGGGCGTGCTCGGACAGGGCGGCGGCCTGGCGGTCGAGGCGGGCCCGGGTCTGGGCGCGGTCCCACCAGGGGCGCAGGGCGTCCTGGGCGGCGGGGGGCAGGGCGGCAAGGCTGGCCAGGGCCGCCTCCAGGTCGCCTTCGTTCAGCTGGACCTCGGCGCGGGCCAGGCGCGCGTCGGTGCTGTCTCCCGCAAGACGGCCCACCGGGCGCACGACGATGACCCGCGACAGGCCCGCCAGGAGGCGGTCTCCGAGACCCGCCGTCTCGCCGGGGCGGCGGGCGGCGGCGGCGGCCAAGGCGGCGAAGTCGGGGAAGTCCCGGGCCAGGGCGGCACGGCTGGGGGCACCCGTGGCGGCGATGGCGGCGAAGCCAGACAGGTCGATGCCGGCGGGGGCCTGGGCCGCCACGGCCGCCAGCTCCCCGGTAAAGGGCCGTGAGGTCTGGGCAGCGGACAACAGGGCCACGGCGGCCAGGGCCGACCGGGCTGAAGCCGCCGTGCGCGTGCGGCCAGCCTCCATGTCGGCGAGCCGGGCCTCCAGGCGGACAAGGTCCCCGGCCTGGGGCGGCGGGGTGGCGGGCGCCGGAAGGTCGACAGCGCGCGGCGGCGGGGCCGGGAGAATGGCGGTGGGCGCCCCACGGCCCGGATCCAGGGGTGCGGGCAGGCCGGGGCCGAATCGGATGAAGGCGGCGCCGGCAAGGATGGCGACCGCCCCGAAGGCGATGAGGGCCCAGAACAGGCGTCCTGCGAGGGAGGGCGTGCGGGGCGGCGGCGGCGGGGCGGGCGTCTCAGTCATCGGGGAGAGGTTAGCAGATTTATGAGGTCGGATTCGAGGGGTGAAGCGGGCGCCGCCCTTCCAGCGAGATCCAGGCTCCCCAGGGGAGCCAGGCAGGCCGGCGAGAGACCGACCACCCGGGGCCCCGGACCCGGCCGGCCGCTAAGGAGGTCCGCCAGGATCCGCGCCGCCCGGGGCGAGTGGACGAGGATGGTTTCCGCCCCGAGGGCCTCCTGCAGCTGGGTGGGGGCGGGGCGGGCCTCCCGGGAGGCATAGACGGCGATCCGGCGGGCGGGCCGGCCCGCGGCGGCAAGGCGGCCGACGAGGTCGCCGGCGGGCTCCAGGGCGCTGGCATGGACGATCTCTGCGGCGGCAGGGGCCTCCAGGAGGTCCCGGGCCAAGGCCTCCACGTCGCCGCCCCCGGCGACCACGTCGACGAACCCCGCCAGACGGGCCGCCCCAGCCGTGGCGGTGCCCACGCACCAGGCCTTCAGGCCCCGGCGTGGGGTCAGGCGGGCAAAGGCCCGGACTCCGTTGGCGGAGGTGAAGGCCAGGACGGCGGAGGGCGGGAGGGCGTCGAGGGCCGCGGCGGCGCCCGCCAGGTCGGCGGTCTCGAGCAGCGGTGCGACCAGGGGGACGAGGCCCGCGGCCGCCACCCGGCGCGCAGTGGCGGAGGCACCCGGTTCGGCGCGGGTGATCCAGACCCTGGGTACGGCGGTGGGGCTCATCCTGGGCGCGAGCATGCGCGCCTGCGCAGGGGAATCAATCCGGAAGGAGGATGAGAGCGCCGCCATCGGACTGGATCCGGCGGCCAAGCTCCAGGCCGAGGGCCGCTGCGGCGATGGGGCCAGCCGACGCCGTGACACGCCCCTCGCCCCGGAACCGGTGGACGCCGTCGGGGGACAGGGCCTCGACCGCCAGGACAAGGTCGTCGCCCTCGAAGAAGGCGTAAGCGCCGATGGCCGTGCGGCAACTGCCCTCCAGAGCGGCCATGGCGCCCCGCTCGGCGGAGACGGCCAGGGCCGTTGGGGTGTGACGCAGGTCCGCCAGCCAGGGAAGGTCGCGATCCGCCTCCCGGGTCTGGATGGCCAGGGCGCCCTGGCCAGGGGCCGGTGGGGAGTGGCGGGGATCGATGAAGCTGCGCGGCAGGTCACCCAGGCCCAGACGGTTCAGGCCCGAGGCCGCCAGCAGGATGGCGTCGGCCTCGCCGGCCCTCAGCTTCTCCAGCCGGGTGTCGACATTGCCCCGGAGCATGCGGACATCGAGGTCGGGCCGAAGGTTCAGGCACTGGGCCTGGCGGCGAAGCGAGGCCGTGCCCAGGCGAGCGCCGAGGGGCAGGTCTTGCAGCCGTTCGGCGATCAGGCTGAGGAAGGCGTCTCGCGGGTCCTCGCGCTCGGGTATGGCCGCCAGGACCAGGCCCTCGGGCGAGGCGACGGGCATGTCCTTGAGCGAATGGATGGCGCAATCGATCTGGCCGGCGAGCAGGGCCTCCTCGATTTCCTTGGTGAAGAGCCCCTTGCCCCCGATTTCCAGCAGGCGGCGGTCCTGGACCCGGTCGCCCGTTGTGGTAATGACCATCAGGGGGGCGACGCGGTCAGCGTCCTCGGGTGGGGCGCCGAGGGCAGCGGCGATCCGCCTCTGCATCTGCCCCGCCTGGGCGAGGGAAAGCTTGGAGCCACGGGCCCCGATCCGGACAGGCTGTTGCACACGCACGACGGGAGGGCTACCTCGACTGGAACTCACTCCGGATCGGCCCTACAGGAGCCGCGCCGGGGCCGCAACCCGGACCCCCGCCCCCACATGCCCCGCCCCGCATGACTGACCTGACCGTCCTTGGCGTCGAGACGAGCTGCGACGAGACCGCGGCGGCGGTCGTGCGGCTGTCCGCGGCGGGCGAGGTTTGCGTCCTGTCGTCCGTGGTTGGCCTGCAGACGGAGCAGCATGCGCCCTTCGGCGGTGTGGTTCCGGAAATCGCCGCCCGGGCCCACGTCGAGGCCATTGACGGCGTCGCTGCCGAAGCCATGTCCAAGGCGGGGATCCGCTGGGAGGAGGTCTCGGGCGTAGCGGCCACGGCCGGTCCGGGTCTGATCGGCGGGGTGATGGTGGGCCTGGCCTTCGGCAAGGCCGTGGCCCTGGCCCGGGGCCTGCCCCTGGTGGCGGTGAACCACCTTGAGGGACACGCCGTCTCAGCCCGGCTGGGCGCCCGGATCGACTATCCCTTCCTCCTCCTCCTGGTCTCGGGCGGGCACTGCCAGTTGCTGCGGGTGGACGGCATCGGCGCCTGCAGCCGCCTGGGCTCGACCATTGATGACGCGGCGGGGGAAGCCTTCGACAAGATCGCCAAGTCCCTGGGCCTGCCCTTTCCCGGCGGTCCGGCCCTGGAGCAGCTGGCAGCCTCCGGTGACCCGGGCGCCTTTGACCTGCCCCGGGCCCTCCTCGGCCGGCCGGGCTGCGACTTCTCCTTCTCGGGACTCAAGACTGCAGCGGCGCGCCTGGCGGCGACCTGCAGCGAGGCCTCGCGGGCCGACCTCGCCGCCGCCGCCCAGTCGGCCATCGCCCGTCAGCTGGCCGACCGCACCCGCCGGGCCATGACGGCCTGCGCCCTGGACCTACCTCCGGGCGGGCGGCGGTTCGTCGTCGCCGGGGGGGTGGCGGCCAACGGTGCGGTGCGCGAGACCCTGCAGGACCTCGCCTCGGAACTCGGCTGGAGCTTCTATGCCCCACCCCTGGCCTACTGCACGGACAACGCCGCCATGATCGCCCTGGCCGGTGCCGAGCGCCTGGCCCTGGGCCTGACCGATCCCCTGTCCGCCCCGGCCCGGCCCCGCTGGCCCCTCGATGCGGCAGCGGCGGCGGCGCGGCCCACCCATCGTCCTGGCCGAAAGGGAGCCAAGGCATGAGCGAGTCCTTCCGGACCGTCGGCGTGATCGGCGCCGGCGCCTGGGGCACGGCCCTGGCCCTGGTCTGCGCCCGGGCGGGCCTCGACGTCGCCCTCTACGCCCGGGAGCCCGAGGTGGCAGAGGACGTCAATGTCCACCGGGAAAACCGGACCTTCCTGCCAGGGGTGACGCTGGATGCGGGCATCCGCGCCGTGTCGCTGGCCCAGGACCTGGCCGGGCGGGACCTCTATCTCAACGTGACGCCGGCCCAGCACCTGCGCTCGAGCCTGCGCGCCTTCGCCCCCGTCGTCTCCGCCGGGACGCCCATGGTCCTCTGCGCCAAGGGGATCGAGCAGGGTTCCCTGAAGCTCATGACCGAGGTCCTCGCCGAGACCCTGCCGGATGCGCGGGCGGCAGTCCTGTCGGGGCCCTCCTTCGCCGCCGAGGTGGCCCGGGGCCTGCCCACCGCCGTCACCCTGGCCTGCCCGGATGAAGCCCTGGGCACCGCCCTGGCCCGTGCCGTGGCCGGACCCGGCTTCCGGCCCTACGCTGCCACGGACATGGTGGGGGCTGAGGTCGGTGGGGCGGTGAAGAATGTCCTGGCCATCGCCTGCGGGGTGTCTGAGGGGCGGGGCCTGGGACGCTCGGCCCACGCCGCCCTCATCACCCGGGGCTTTGCCGAGCTGACCCGGATGGCCGTGGCCCTGGGCGGACGCGCCGAGACGGTCGCCGGCCTTTGCGGCCTGGGTGACCTGGTCCTGACCTGTTCTTCGCCCCAGTCCCGGAACATGAGCGTCGGCCTCGCCCTCGGCCAGGGCCAGTCCCTCGAGGCCGCCCTGGCCGGCAAGGTCTCGGTGGCCGAGGGGGTCGCCTCCGCCCCCGCCGTGCGCGAGCTGGCGGCCCGCATCGGCGTCGAGGCCCCCATCTGCGAGGCCGTCGCCGCCATCCTCGCCGGCGAGGTTGGGGTCGAGGCGGCCATCACGGGCCTGCTCTCCCGCCCCCTCAAGTCCGAACGCTGAAACCTGAAAGGAACCGCGCCCATGGGCCTCTATGTCCTGGTCTGCAATGACAAGCCGAACAGCCTGGAGCTCAGGCTGGCCAACCGCGAGGCCCACCTGGCCTATGCCCGGGGCTTCGCCGGCCGGCTGAAGGTGGCCGGGCCCCTGCTGGACGAGGCTGGCAACATGGCCGGATCGCTCCTGATCCTGGAGGCCGACAGCCTAGAGGACGCCCGGGGCTTCAACCTGGGCGATCCCTACCAGACGGCCGGCCTGTTCGCCTCGGTCCAGGTGACGGCCTTCAAGGCGAGCATCGGCGCCCTCTGATGCGGCCTCCGCAGGCGGACAATCCCGCGGCGCCGCAGCCGGGAATCCGGCTCTGCGCCCTCGGTGAACTGGCCGATCCCGGGGCCCGGGGATTCCGCTTCCGGGCGGCAGACGCCCTGTTCGCGGCCTTCCTGGTGCGCCAGGGCGGCGACGTGCGGGGCTGGGTCGATTCCTGCCCCCACAATGGCTGGCCCCTGGCGGTGATGGACGACCGCTACCTGACGCGGACGGGGGACCGGATCCTCTGCGCCGCCCATGGCGCCGTCTTCCGCCTGGGGGACGGGGTCTGCACGGCCGGGCCCTGCGCTGGCGAGCGCCTGACGCCCTGGCCCGTCGCCGTCCGCAACGGTTGGGTCGAGACGGCCTGAGCCCTCAGCCCGCGGGCGAGACCTCAGCCGCGAAGGCGGCGACCTCCTTCACCAGGCCCTCGGCGGCCAGCTTCACAAGCTCCCCGCCCTTTTCCGGCGTGGCCTGGGCCGGGTCGGAGCCCATCCGGCCGTCCGGATAGCGGGAGCGGAAATCCGCCGCCTCGCGGATCGGACCCGTGGGGGCGATCTGGGGTGCGTAGTCCGCGCGCTTGATGGCGTCCGGGTAGGCCCACTGGGTGACGGCGATCTCGGAGGGCGTGGCGTGGCTGCCGTGGCCCGTGGGGAACTGCCGGTTCGCCAGGGCATGGACCCCGGGCAGGTCCCACCAGTTGCGCAGCTTGAGGGAAAATCCCCGCGGGCGCTGCGCAAAACTGGCCTCGGCATAGAGTTCCGAGAAGGCCGCCTCGATGGTGGCGACATTCCCGCCGTGGCCGTTCAGGAAGTAGATCCGGGTGAAGCCGTGGACGGCCAGGCTCCGGCACCAGTCGCCGATCGCGGCGATGAAGGTGCTGGGCCTCAGGGAGATGGTGCCGGGGAAGCCCAGGTGATGCTGGGCCATGCCGATGTTGAAGGTCGGCGCGACCAGGAGGTCGGCGCCCTTCTGGGCCTCGTGGGCGATGATCTCCGGGCACAGCCAGTCCGTGCCGAGAAGGCCGGTGGGGCCATGCTGCTCGTTGGAGCCGATCGGGACGACGATCGCCGTGGAACGCTTCAGCTGGGCCTCGATCTCGGGCCAGGTCGAAAGATGCAGCAGCATGGCAGGCTCCAGGACGATGGGGCTCAGGCTAGCGATGGGCGCGCAGGACGCAAGGCGGCGTGAAAATCCGCGGCCCGCCGCTTCCCCCCGCCGCGCCGCCGCTCTACTAGCTTTCCAACGATGATCGCGAGGGAGGCAGGGCGTGAGCGAAGGTGAAGTGTTCCCGGTTCCCGAGGCCTGGGCAAAGAAGGCCCTGATGACGGCGGAAGGCTACGCCGCCGCCCTGGCGCGCGTGGAGTCCGATCCCGACGGCTACTGGCGCGAAATGGCCAGCCGCCTTGACTGGATCCGGCCACCGACCCGCACCCAGGACACCTCCTTCCACCGCGAGGACTTCCACGTCCGCTGGTACGAGGACGGGGTGCTCAACGTCTCGGTCAATTGCCTAGACCGGCACATCCCTGCGCGGGGCGACCAGGTCGCCCTCATCTGGGAGACGGACGACGGCGAGAACGGGACCACCCTCACCTACCGCCAGCTCCTGGCCGAGGTCTGCCGGATGGCCAACGTCCTCAAGGAAAGGGGCGTGAAGAAGGGCGACCGGGTCACGATCTACCTGCCAATGATCCCCCAGGCCGCCGTGGCCATGCTGGCCTGCGCCCGGATCGGCGCAGTGCATTGCGTGATCTTCGGCGGCTTTTCGCCGGACAGCATCTCCGGGCGCATCCAGGACTGCGACAGCCGCATCGTCATCACCGCCGACGAGGGCCTGCGGGGCGGCAAGGTCATCCCCCTGAAGCGCAATGTCGACGAGGCCCTTGTGGACTGCCCCCAGGTGGCGGACGTCATCGTGGTCCGCCGCACCCGGGCCGACGTGCCGATGACCGCCGGCCGGGATGTCTTCTATTCCGACGTCAAGGGAACGGTGTCCGACCAGTGCGACCCCGAGCCCATGAACGCCGAGGACCCGCTGTTCATCCTCTACACCTCGGGGTCGACAGGAAAGCCCAAGGGCGTCCTGCACACCACGGGTGGCTACCTGGTCTGGGCCTCGTACACCCATGAACTGGTCTTCGACTACCGGCCCGGCGAGGTCTTCTGGTGCACCGCTGACGTGGGCTGGGTCACCGGGCACTCCTATGTCGTCTACGGCCCCCTGGCGAACGGGGCGACCAGCTTGATCTTCGAGGGCGTGCCCACCTGGCCCGACAATTCCCGCTTCTGGCGAGTGGTGGACAAGCACAAGGTCGAGATCTTCTACACCGCCCCGACAGCGATCCGGGCCCTGATGGGTGACGGCGAGGGCCCGGTGAAGGCGACCTCGCGGGCCTCCCTGCGCCTGATCGGCACGGTGGGCGAGCCCATCAATCCCGAGGCCTGGCTCTGGTACCACCGGGTGGTGGGCGACGGCCGATGCCCCATCGTCGACACCTACTGGCAGACCGAGACCGGCGCCTGCCTGGCCTCGCCCCTGCCGGGCGCCACCGACCTCAAGCCCGGCTCCTGCGCCCGCCCCCTGCCGGGGGTGAAGTTCCAGATCGTCGATGCCGAGGGCAAGGTCCTGGACGGCGCAGTCAGCGGCAACCTCTGCATCACCGACTCCTGGCCCGGCCAGATGCGGACGGTCTATGGCGACCACCAGAGGTTCATCGACACCTACTTCTCCACCTATCCCGGCAAATACTTCACCGGCGACGGCTGCCGGCGGGACGAAGACGGCTATTACTGGATCACCGGCCGGGTGGATGACGTCCTGAACGTCTCGGGCCACCGGCTGGGCACGGCAGAGATCGAGAGCGCCCTGGTCGCCCACCCCGACGTGGCCGAGGCCGCAGTAGTCGGCTACCCGCACGACATCAAGGGGCAGGGGGTCTACTGCTTCGTGACCCTCAACGCGGACGTGACCCCCACCGACGTCCTGCAGGCCGACCTCAAGGGCTGGGTCCGGCGCGAGATCGGGGCCTTTGCGGCGCCCGACATCGTCCAGTTCGCCCCAGGCCTGCCCAAGACGCGCTCTGGCAAGATCATGCGCCGGATCCTGCGCAAGATCGCCGAGAACGACCTGTCAAACCTCGGGGACACCACCACCCTCGCCGACCCCGCCGTGGTCGACGACCTGGTGCAGAACCGGCAGGGCTGAGGCCAGCTTGGACCCCGCCCTCCCGGCGGCCCTGCGGGTCGCTATCAACCTGCGCCTGGAGGGCCGGCCGCGGGAGGACCTTGCGCGCCGGGCCGGGGACCTCTCGGAGGGGTATCGCCAGGGCCGGGCGTCCTCGGCCCTGGTCCGCGGCGTGGAGGACGCCCTCGCCTACGCCCTGACCCGAACCCCGGCCACCTACGCTGCCGTGCGCCGGGCCCTGGAGGAGACCCACGCCCTCGACCCCGATTTCCGTCCTTTGAGCCTTCTGGACGCCGGAGCCGGGCCGGGGGGTGCAGGCTGGGCGGCCCTCGACGCCTTCCCCGGCATTTCGGAGGTCACCCGGCTGGATCACAACGCGGCCTTCCTCGACCTCGCCGGATCGCTGGCGGCACAGGGCCCTGAGGCCCTGGCCGGAGCCCGGCGCCTGCAGGCGGACCTTGCGGCCGGCGACCTTCCTGCGGAGTCCCGGGCCGACCTGGTGATCGCCGCCTACGCCCTCACCGAGATCGCGCCCGGCGCCCTGCCCGGCGCCATCGGCCGGCTTTGGGGGGCCGCCGGGTCCCGGATCCTCATAGTCGAGCCCGGCACGCCGGAAGGCTGGCGCCGGGGGCTTGAGATTCGCCGGGAACTGATCACCCAGGGCGCGCGGATCCTGGGGCCCTGCCCCCACGCGGGCCCCTGCCCGATCGCGGCGCCCGACTGGTGCCACTTCTCCCAGCGGCTGCCCCGGAGCCGGGACCACAGGCGCGCCAAGGGGGGCGTGGCGCCCTTCGAGGACGAGAAGTTCTTTTGGATCGCCGCGGCGCGCGCAGGACCTCACCCGCCTGCGCCGTCGGTCTCCCGCGTGATCGCGCCGCCGCGGACCAGCAAGGCCGGGGTGCGCCTGCGGCTCTGCCGGCCTGACGGCACCGTCGCGGATGTCGACTTCCCCCGGCGCGACCGGGCGGCCCTGGTGAGGGTGCGGCGGTTGGACTGGGGCGACGCTCTGCCTGAAGATGGCCCGCCTGGGGTTGGCGGTCAGTAGGGCGGGGGCTGGGTCGTGGCCGCGTCCGCGCCCTGGATCAGATCACCCACCGCGTCCTGGCCGGCCGGTGCCTTGCCCGACGTCGCGGGGGCAGGGGCCTCGGTCACCAGCTTGGGCTTGTCTTCGACCTTCGGGGCCTCGGTCTTCGGGGGTTCCGGCTCGGGCTCAGGCTCTGGAGGCGGCGGAAGGTCGGTGGGCAGGGGGGTCACCTCCGGGGCGACGATAGCCGGGGCCGATGCAGCCGGGGCCGAGGGGGCGTCTCCGGGCAGGTAGGCGACATCCCGCGCGCCAAACACGCCAGAGACGAAGCCAACCAGGGCCATCAGGGCGATCACAATGAAAGCGATCTTCCTGAGATTGCGGGGCATGGACCACATTTGGTCATTCCTAGAGGGTTTTGGCGGGGTTGCAAACGGGAGAGGCGGGCCTGTTGCGACCGAGGTAAACGCCTCTTAACCCTCTTGGGTCCAGAGTGTTCCGGAATCATCGCGGGAGCAGATCGGCATGGCGCGGGCGGCGCGGAAACGGGGCCTAGACAGAGGGTTCGAGATCGCTGGCGCGGTCTGGGCGCATCCCTTTGCGGCCCGGGCGCGCGGCGGACTTGTCGCCCTTTCGGGGGCGGCCCTGGCGGCGGCGCTCGCCACCTGGAAGGCGGCGGACCCGAGCCTCAACGCCTCTTCAGGTGCCATCCCCGGGAATGTCCTGGGAGGCGCTGGAGCGGTCCTGTCAGACCTCCTGTTCCAGGCCCTGGGCCTGCCGGCGGCCCTGGTCGCCCTGCTCATGGTGGTGCTCGGCCTCTCCAGGCTGGCCGCTCCGAACCCCGACGCCAGCCGGCTAGGTCTGCGCCTCCGGGCGTTCAGCGGGATCCTGGCCCTGAGCGGTGTCGCGGCCCTTCTGGCCTGGCCCCAGGCGCCTTCGGCCTGGCCCCTGGCCGGGAGCCTGGGGGGACTGGCGGGCGACAGTCTGCTGGGCCTCGGCGGCGGCGCCCTGGGCGAGGCGGGTGTCCCGTTTGGCCGGGGCCTGACTGCAGCCCTGCTGGGAGCCCTCGGGCTCTGGGGGCTCGCCTACGCCCTGGCCCTGCCCAAGCTCGATATCCGGGGCACCCTGGCCAGGCTGGTCGGCTGGATGCGCAGCCGCGACCTGACCTCGGCGGTGCGCTCACCCTTCGCGCCCGAACCGGAGTCCGAACCCGCGCCGACGGTGCGGGGGGCACGGAGCCGTTCCCGGAAGGCCGACTTGCCGGCCGGGCCAGACCACGATGACGGGGTCGGCCCGGACGGACTCGCGACCTTCGGCGCCGAGGAGGGTGGAGCGCCGGTCGCCATCCGTGCGCCCAAGTCCTCGCGGGAATCCGGGCGGGAGAGCCGGGAGTCCCAGGGGATGCTGGACTTCGCCCGGGGAGAGGGCTTTGTTCTTCCCGACCTGTCCATGCTCGCCCGCTCGCCGCCGCGCGCAGCCCAGTTCGACGAGGCGGCCCTGCGCCAGAACGCCCAGCTCCTCGAAGGGGTCCTGGCCGAGTTCGGTGTCCGGGGACAGATCGACCAGATCCGACCCGGGCCGGTGGTCACCCTCTACGAACTGGTGCCCGCCCCCGGCGTGAAGTCGGCGCGTGTGGTGGCCCTGGCAGACGACATCGCGCGCTCCATGTCCGTCGCCGCCTGCCGGGTCGCCGTGGTGCCGGGACGCAATGCCATCGGCATCGAGCTGCCGAACGCCCGGCGCGAGACGGTCTACCTGCGCGACCTCCTGTCCAGTTCCGAATACGAGAAGACCGGTCACGCCCTGCCCATGGCCCTGGGCGAGAACATCGGCGGCGAGCCCTACATCGCTGACCTGGCCAAGATGCCCCACCTGCTGATTGCCGGCACGACCGGCTCGGGCAAGTCGGTGGGGGTCAACGCCATGATCCTGTCGATCCTCTACCGCCTTCCGCCCGAGGCCTGCCGGTTCATCATGATCGATCCGAAGATGCTGGAGCTCAGCGTCTATGACGGGATCCCGCACCTGTTGGCCCCGGTGGTCACAGACCCGAAAAAGGCCATCGTTGCCCTGAAGTGGACGGTCCGGGAGATGGAGGACCGCTACCGCCTGATGTCCAAGATCGGCGTGCGCAATGTGGCCTCCTACAACGAGCGCGCGCGGGAGGCGACGGCCCGGGGAGAGCACTTCGAGCGTACGGTCCAGACCGGTTTCGACGACCAGGGCCGGCCCGTCTACGAGAGCGAGCGGATTGATCCTCGTCCCATGCCCTACCTGGTGGTGGTGATCGACGAGGTCGCGGACCTGATGATGGTGGCCGGCAAGGACGTGGAAGGCGCGGTGCAGAGGCTGGCGCAGATGGCCCGGGCGGCTGGCATCCACCTGGTCATGGCAACGCAGAGGCCCTCGGTGGACGTCATCACCGGCACCATCAAGGCCAACTTCCCGACCCGGATCTCCTTCCAGGTCACATCCCGGATCGATTCCCGCACCATCCTCGGGGACCAGGGTGCCGAGCAGCTGCTGGGCCAGGGCGACATGCTCTACATGGCTGGCGGCGGGCGCATCACCCGCCTGCATGGCCCCTTCGTCTCGGACGGCGAGGTTGAGGCCGTGGCCCGCTTCCTGCGCGAACAGGGCCAGCCCCAGTACCTGGAGGAGGTCACCGCAGGCGGGGACGACGAGGACGGCGGAGGCGACTTTGGCGAGGGTGAAGGCGGGTCGGGCGACGATCTCTATGACCGCGCCGTCGCCGTGGTCACCCGCGACGGGAAGGCCTCGACCTCCTATGTCCAGCGCCGGCTGCAGATCGGCTACAACCGCGCCGCCTCCCTGATCGAGCGCATGGAGAAGGAGGGCGTGGTCAGCCCCGCCAACCATTCGGGCAAGCGTGAAATCCTCGCGCCGCCACCCCCCTAAGACCCCAACCGGGTTCCAGCTTGACTGGGGCCGGTCTCGAGCCTCTGCCCCGCAGGTGCCGCAATTCCGGGGCATTGACCCCGCTGGCGGCCTGGCGCATTCCGGCCCCTGGAGACACCTCATGCCAACACGCCGCATCGCCCTGGCGGGCCTGGCCACCGTCATCGCCGCACCCGCCGCCGCCGCCGCAGCCGCGCCGACCCTCGGAGCCGCGGAGCGGGACCTGGCCGCCCGGGCCGGGGCCTGGCTCGAGGACCTGAAGGAGGCCAGGGGTGACTTCATCCAGACCGATTCTCGGGGCCGGGTCAGCCGGGGTGAGGTTTTCATCCGCCGGCCGGGCAAGGCCCGCTTCGCCTATGCCCCGCCCGCGTCCCTGCTGGTGGTGGCGGACGGTACCAACGTCACGGTGGCCGATCCGCGCCTGAAGACCTTCGAGCGTTATCCCCTGGTCGCCACGCCCCTGTCCCTCTTTCTCTCGCGGCGGATCCGCCTGGACGGCGACACCCAGGTGACAGGGGTGAGGCGCAATGGAGAGGGCTTTGAAGTGACGGCCCAGGACAGGCGCCGACAGGCGGAGGGCCGCATCGCCCTGGCCTTCTCGGACTCCCCCCTTGCCCTGACCGGCTGGACGGTGACCGACGCCCAGGGTCGGTCGACCCGGGTCGAGCTGAAGGACTTCCGGAAGGTCAGCGGTCTGCCGGCCAGCCTTTTCGTTATCGAAGATCCCCGGCCCCGGGCACCGGGTCGCGGGAAGATGTGACTCATTTGTCACACACAACAAGAATATCCCTAAAACTTGACAAAGTTGGTGGAAGTTGCGCTGGTGCAACTCATGGCCCCGGTGCAGCCGGACCTGTGGCCGCCGGACATCATCCCCTTTCGGTGGCTGCACGAGAGAGATAACTACGCCCGGACGGCTTGCGCCTCCGGGCGTTTTTTTCGGGCCGGACGGGGGAACCGCCATGCGCCTGAGACTCGCCACCTGGAACGTCAACTCCGTCCGCCTCCGCGCCGAGCAGGTGACGCGGTTCGCCCGCGAGCAGGACCCAGACGTTCTGTGCCTCCAGGAGATCAAGTGCCGGGAGGGAGAATTCCCCCGGGCCGAGTTCGAGGCCGCCGGCTACCCGCACATGCGCATCAGCGGCCAGAAGGGCTCGCACGGGGTGGCCATTGTCTCGCGGCTTCCCCTCGACGACGCCCCGGCCCTGGACCTCTGCCGCGAGGGCCACGCCCGGGTTGTCGGGGCCCGGGTGTCGGGGATCGAGGTCCAGAACTTCTATATCCCGGCGGGGGGCGATACTCCCGACTCAGAGACCAACCCAAAGTTCGCGCATAAGCTGGATTTCTTCGCCCGCCTGACCGCGGAAGCCCGCCGCCGGGATCCGGCCGAAGCCCTGGTCATCACCGGCGACCTGAACGTCGCCCCCGGGGAGAACGACGTCTGGAGCCACCGCCAGATGCTGAAGGTGGTCAGCCATACGCCCATCGAGATCGAGGCCATGGCGGCCCTGCGCGAGGCCGGCGGCTTCACGGACCTGGTGCGCGAAGCTATCCCCGAGCCTGAGAACCTCTTCTCCTGGTGGAGCTACCGGGCCGCTGACTTCCGCGCCTCGAACCGCGGCCTGAGGCTGGACCACATCTGGATCTCCCCCGGCTTGCGGGGTCCGGCCCTGGCGGACGGTGCCAGCGCCCGGGTCCACGACGAGGTCCGGGCCTGGGAGCGCCCCAGCGACCACGCGCCGGTAACAGCGGACTTCCGCCTCTAGAGCTAGAACAGGATCTTGACGGCGGTCAGGGCGCCAGCCGGTATCCGCCGCCCTCGGTCAGTAGGAGCCGACCCCCGGCGGGATCCGACTCGATCTTCTGACGCAGCCGGTAGACATGGGTCTCGAGGGTGTGGGTCGTCACACCGGCATTATAGCCCCAGACCTCGGCCAGCAACTCTTCCCGCGGCACCGACTTTTCACCGGCGCGGTAGAGATATTTCAGGATGTTGGTTTCCTTCTCGGTCAGCCGCACCTTGCGCCCCGAGCTGTCCACCAGGACCTTGGCCGCGGGCCGGAACTCGTAGGGGCCGAGCCGGAAGACAGCGCCCTCGGAGTGCTCGTGGCTGCGAAGCTGGGCGCGGATCCGGGCCTGCAGGACGGCCAGTCGGAAGGGCTTGGTGACATAGTCATTGGCCCCGGCATCCAGCCCACCCACCATCTCCGTCTCGGCATCGGCCGCCGTCAGCATGATCACCGGACAGGCGACCTGTTGCGCGCGGAGCTCCCGGCACACCTCCCGGCCGTTGGTGTCCGGCAGGTCGACGTCCAGGAGGATGATGTCCGGACGCGCCTCGAGGGCCGCGAGGATGCCCGCAGCGCCAGTGGCCGCCTGGACGACCTCGAAGTCACCCCCGGAGGCGAGGAGGTCGGCGAGCTCGGTCCTGAGCTCGTCATTGTCGTCGATGATCAGCAGGGTCTTGGGTTGAGCCATGGGCTGGAACATGCACCCTGAGGGCGGGCCCCGCCAAGGGTCCAGTTGAAGACAGGCCTCGGAAGGGTCGTTGCGGCAGTGGAGACAGGCAGAATGATCTTCTCGGCGAGCTCGGACGGCAGCCTCGATATCGGTGGCAGGAGCGTGCGGTGCGCTCTGGGCCGGTCCGGGGTCCTGCCGGCAGCGGACAAGCGCGAGGGTGACGGCGCCTCGCCCCTGGGCGTCTGGCCCCTCCGGAAGGTCCTCTACAGGCCCGACCGCGTGCCGGCGCCGAAGACCCGCCTGCCCGTCCAGGCACTCACGCCGGCGGACGGCTGGTGCGACGCCCCCGGGGACCCGGCCTACAACCGCCCCGTCCGACTGCCCTATCCCGCCAGCGCAGAGACCCTGTGGAGGGACGATCGGGTTTATGACCTGATCGTGGTCCTGGGCCACAACGATGATCCGCCCATCGGCCCAATGGGGTCAGCCATCTTCCTGCACCTGGCCCAGCCGGACTGGTCGCCGACGGCCGGCTGCGTCGCCGTGCGGCGGGAGGACCTGCTGGATCTCCTGTCCCGGGCGGGGCCGGAAGACGCCCTTGCGATCCTTCCCGGCGGCTTCCAGCCCTAGTTCCGGGCGCCGAAGAGGGCTGAGCCCACCCGGACATGGGTGGCGCCAAAGGCGATGGCGGTCTCGAAATCGTCGCTCATGCCCATGGACAGGACGGTCAGCCCGTTGCGGGC
>CAMAOY010000022.1 GCA_945859865.1 Phenylobacterium deserti | reverse complement strand
GCAGTGCGTACGCCTCATCAACTGAGCGTCAGAAGCGGGTCGAAAGACCGACCGAGAACGACTGTCCGATGGTGTAGCTGTTCGTATCGAAGCGCTTGCCGCCCGCGGTCTGGTATTCTTCTGCGTCCGTCCCGGTCAGGTTCCGGGCTTCGAAGGAGCCGGTAAACTCCTGACCCGAGATCTCGAAGGCCTTGCGGAGCACAAAGTCCAACCGCAAGCCGGGATCCTGGATGAGGTCGGGCAGGTCGATGCTGCTTGACCGGGCGATGACCCGGTCGCTGGTGTAGCTCATCAGGACCGTAGCCTGGGTCCCCGACTCTTCGTTCTCGAACCCGAACTGCAGGTTCGCCAGATGGTCGGACTGCCCCTGCAGACGCTCGCCTCCAGAGAGGTAGTCGGTTGCCGGCGGCGTGGCCATGACGCCTGTGGTGTTGAGGACGATGGTATCGCCCTTCTCAACCTTCAGCTCCGACTTGGTGTAGGTGTAGTTCAGGGCCACGAGCCAGCGTTGATCGTCGATCCAGGTCGTCCCTGTGTCGAGGTCGAAGAACTTCTTGAACTCGAATTCGGCGCCCATGATCTGGGCTGCGGGGGCATTGAAGAAGGTCTGACGGAAGGCACCATCCGAGCCGAGGATAGCCAGGGCTTCGACGGGCTTCTCCATGTCCTTGTAGAAGGCACCGAGCGTTACGTACTGGCCGTTGCTGAAGTAGCGCTCGTAACGGGCGTCGAGGTTTAAGAAGGTCGTGTCCTCAAGGTACGGGTTGCCCGTCAGGATCCGGTCGGTCTCCGTGTCCCGATATCGCTGCGGTGCCAGTTCACGGAACTGGGGGCGCCCGATGGTCTTGGAAGCGCCGAACCGAAGCTGCTGATCCTCGGCGAAGTTCCAGGTCACGGTTCCCGCGGGCAGGACGTAGTCCTTCGACACAGAGCGGCTGAAGGTCGCCGCCGCCGAAGGGTTGAAGATGTCCAGGGTGCGGACGGACTGGTCCGCGGTTTCATACCGGACCCCGAGGCTACCCCGCAGAAGGGGCATGATTTCACTATCGACCTGGATGTAGGCACCAGCGACTGCCAGTTCGGCTTCGTAGAGGGCCGAGTCCCCGGTCAGGGCGGAGCCTGTAAGCTCCCGCAGCACCACGATATTGTCGTTGATGTTCCGGTCCGAGACCAGGTAGTCGATCCGCTCCTTCGCATAGCGCGCCGGATCCCAGTTGCGGCCCTCGTCATAGGTGAAGTCACGGCGCCAGGAGGTCCGGGAGTTCTTCTGCCAGGCGGCACCCATCTTGAGTTGGGCCTGCCGCACGAAGTCCACGGGCAGGTCGTAGCTGAGGTCGACATTGGCCGAGCCGATATTCTCGTCGAGATCGGAAAAGGCCAGAAGCTGGTTTGCGCCCGACAGCAGAGCCGTGCGCGAACCGTCGGCTCCCAGGCCGTAGCGATAGAGACGCTCATAGGGCGCCTGACGGGTTGTGCGACCGTAGGTGCCCTTCCACTCCAGATCCCAGTCGGCAAGCCTGTGCTTACCGGAGAGCTGGCTCAACTGAAGCGCGCGCTCGTACCATTCGGTCGCATAGGCGTTGACGTTGGCATTGCCCTGGGACTGGGCACTGTTCTGGGTAATCCGCGCGCGCTTGGACGTCGAGCGGATCCAGAGGCCCGTGTATCGAACCTCATTGTCGTCGTTTTCCCAAGCGAGACCGGCGAGACCGCTCCACCCGATGTCGTTCTGGTTGGCCTCAAAGGTTGAATCCGTCGCCAGGGCGAGCCCGCCAACGTCCGGCGCCGTCGTCTGGCGCACGCCATTGCGGGTCTGCCAGCTATTGCGGTAGCTCAGCACACCGATCGCCCCGATCACGCCGACGTCGGTGTCAAAGGATCGTCCCGCCGAAAGGTCGAAATTGGCGTTGAGTGGCGTCTTGGCGGTCTGGATCAGGTTGATTGGCGCATTGGTGAAGCTGCGCGCGACGGCCTTGTACTGGTCGTCGGTCAGTCCATTGGGGCCCGCTCCCGGCACAACGGGCCGGTCCAAGGCGAACTGGCGAACGCCGACGGGCAGCTTCCGTGTGCCATCATCGACGCCCAGCCAGTCGGTTTCGGATCCGTAATAGGTCAGGCCGAGCAAGCCCGTCGTCTGGGTATCGCCACCCAGGCCGACGCTCAGCTTGACGAAGCTTTCGTCGGGAACGCCTACGGTTTGAAGGTCGATGAGGCCGCCGCCGAACTCCCCGGAATAGTTGGCGGAATAGGTCTTCTGGATGACCGTCCCCGCTAGGATCGATGCCGGGAACAGGTCCAGGGGGATCACCCTCTGCAGGGGCTCGGGGCTCGGTAGGGGCGACCCGTTCAGGAGAGACTGGGAGTAGCGCTCGCCAAGGCCGCGCACGTAGACGAACTTCCCGGAGACGAGGGAAATGCCTGTGATCCGGGTCAGGGCCTGGGCGGCGTTGTCATCGCCCGCACGCTGGACGTCCTCTGCGCTGAGGAAGCTGGCGACCTCGGCGGTGTCCCGGATCACATCCGGAATGAAGCGGCCGTTGACGACGATTTCCTCGACTTCAGCTTCGGCCGCAGGTGCCGCCGCGGCAAACGCGGAATGGGCGGAGACGAGCGCCGTGCCGGCAAGGAGAAGGGCGCTCAGGGTGCGGGTGGTCACGTTCATCGGGAGTTAGCCTCCGGGAGGGGAAGAAAAAGGGGCGACGGTCAGTCCGCCGCCCCGGTCAGGCGCCAATCAGCAGGACGCGGCGCCCGCGAGCCCGCAGGTCCAGCCCACGTACCAGTTGTCGTTCAGGCCGGAGACAGCCCCGATGTAGCTCACCGACGTGAAGAAGGCGGAGACGGGCGTCGGGTTGGTGGACACACGTCCGCTCTCGTTGGTCCCGTTGATGAACACCTGGGAGAAGGTCTGGGTGTAGCCGGTCGCGATATTGTTGGCTCCGGCCGTGAAGAGCGCCTCGGGGGCGGTCGGCTGGTCGTTGTCGGTGGTCCTGAAGGGGCCGCCGCCGCAGGCGAAGGCGATGGAGGCGAAGGTCGCCTTCGGGTCCGCCATGGTGGAGGCGCCGTCGACGTCGAGGCAGGGGATGACGGTATTGGCCGAGTAGACCACACCGTTCAGGAGGTCAGCGCGGGTGCCGCCGTTCAGGACGATCCCCTGATGCTGCTTGCTGTCAAAGACAGTGGTGGCGAGGCCGAGGCGGCAGACAAAGTTCGACACCTTCGGATGGGAGCGCAGGAGCGGCAACCCGCCGGAGGTGGAGCCGGCCCCGGAGAGCTCGAAGCAGCGGCTCTCTTCCGAGGGCGCATCCGAGAAGTTCACGACGAACTGCGCCGAACCGGTGTAGCCTTCGTCCGTATCGAACCCATCGTCATCCCACTGGTCGACCACAAGACGCCGGACGTTCACCGTCCCGCCGAAGAACTCGACCGCGTCATCTGCGGAACCGTGCACCTGCAGGAAGTCCACCACTGTACCGTTACCAACGCCGCCGAAGGTAATCCCGTTCAGTTCTTCGTTCGGGGCCACTTCGTAGCCCGCTTCCTTTACCTGAACGTAGCGGAGCACGCCGCTGTTGTCGTTCGCCGCATTGCCGCCCCAGTTGATGGTCTGGATGGCCTCGAACCGGTATTCGCAAGCCGTGGGATTGGCGGGGAAGGTGGTCGTGGTCGGCGGGCAGCGGTTGATCGGTGCCCGACCGGCCAGGACGATGCCGCCCCACTGGCCCCTCAGATCGGGACCGCCGTTCAGGTCATTGAGGCTGGTGAAGATGATGGGCCGCGAGGCCGTACCATCAGCGATCATCCGCGATCCGCGGTTCACGGCAATGTACTCGGCGATGCCGCCGAAAATCGTCACGCCCGGTTCAATGGTCAGGATACCAGACTGCTTGCCTGCACGGGGGTTCTGGGCGTCGGAACCGAGGTCCTCGCCAACTTCGGTCTTGCCGTCGACGCGATAGGCGGTGCCGGGGCGATAGGGGACTGTGAGGGCACCCGTGATCAACCGGGGGAGGCCGCAGGACCGCAGCGTCCCATTGGCGACGGTCCCCAGGTTGATGAAACCGGTGGGGCAGTCGGCTGACGCCCCGCCGGAGCCGCCGCCACCGCCGCTTCCGCCGCCTCCGGTTCCTCCCGTGGCGAACTGGCCTTCACCCGGCGATGTGACCGAGGAACCGCCGCCACATGCGCTGAGCAGGGCGGCGGCGGCGAAGCCGAGGGTCAGGGTCTTCAGCTTTCCGAGGGCAATCATGTATCGGTCTCCACCGTGTCCGCATTTGGCGCGGGATTGGGGAGCGGCAGCCGGAGTCGATAGGCCGCAGAAACGCTCCTTGTCGGAGGCGATTTAGCCTTGAGGTGTGACGACTGGGCTTCATTTCCATGACAGACTTATGACGAACGCTAGACCATGGCCGACTATGGCCCGGGACTGGCCTGTCCGTGGACGAGGGGCATTCCATCTCCCCTCCAATCTGAGGGTCGAAATCGAATCTGGGGCTCGAAATCGAAAAAGGTCGGACCTGCCCTTCCGTCACCCACTGGCGGCCCCGTTGAGGGTCTGTCAGTTTCCCTGCAGGCACCGGGGACCCGGCGCTGTCCAGCTGGATGGAGGCCCCGGCATGCGCGGCAAGTGTCTGTGTGGTGAAGTTGGTTTCGAGTGCGACGCCGCCCCGGTGGTGACCGTCGCCTGCCACTGCACCCATTGCCAGAAGACCAGCGGTTCGGCCTTCTCCGTCAACGCTATCGTGGCGGGCGCGGCCTTCCGGCTGACAGGCGCCTACGCCGTCTATGCCGACCAGGGCGAGAGCGGCGGGTCGGTGGAGCGCTGCTTCTGTCCGAAGTGCGGCTCGCCCTTGGCCTCCCGCCTGGCGAACGGCATGGTGGCGGTGAAGGTCGGCGCCCTGGAAAGCGACGAGGACGTGACGCCTGTCCTGCAGCTGTGGACCCGCAGCGCCCGGCCCTGGTCGAAGGCCCTGCTTGGCGCCCCGGGCTTCGAGACCAACCCGCCCTCGGCCTGATCCGGAGCCCCGCTGTGCTTGCCCCCCTTGTTCCCGCCGCCATCGGACCGGAGGACGAAGCCCTCCGCGCCGAGGTGCGCGCCTTCCTGGCCGAGCGCCTTGCCGGTGTTCCCGGGGCCCGCCGGGCACGGACCTGGATGGGCTTTGACGCTGACTTCTCCCGCGACCTTGCCGCCCGCGGCTGGGTGGGCCTGACCCTGCCTGTGGAATTCGGCGGCGGCGGCCGTAGCCCCTTTGCCCGCTTCGTGCTGATCGAGGAGCTTCTGGCCGCAGGTGCTCCGGTGGCGGCCCACTGGATCGCCGAGCGCCAGAGTGCGCCGCTTCTTCTGCGCTACGGGACCGAGGCCCAGCGCCGGGACATCGTGCCGCGCATCTGCCGGGGCGAGGCATTCTTCTGTATCGGCATGAGCGAGCCCAACTCGGGCTCCGACCTTGCCAGCGTCCGCACCCGCGCCGAGCAGACCGCCACAGGCTGGCGCCTGAACGGCTCCAAGATCTGGACGACCTACGGGCACAAGGCCCACTACATGGTCGCCCTGGTCCGGACCAGCGGCGGGCCGGACGACCGTCAGGCGGGGCTCTCGCAGCTGCTGATCGATCTGAAGACCCCCGGCGTGACGGCGCGGCCCATCCGCGACCTTGCGGGGGACGAGCACTTCTCGGAGGTCTTCTTCGAGGATGTCGACCTGCCCGGGGACGCCCTGATCGGCCAGGAAGGCCAAGGCTGGTCCCAGACCAATGCCGAACTGGCCTTCGAGCGCAGCGGCCCGGAACGGCTCTATTCCTCCACCGTGCTGATCGACGAGTGGATGGACTTCATCCGCGGCCGTGGCGGGCCCACCGAGTCCGAGGCCGAGCTGGCCGGACGGATGCTGGCGCGGCTGGCAACCCTGCGGAACATGTCCCTGGCGGTGACCGGCCAACTGGCCCGGGGAGAGAGCCCGGTGGTTGAGGCCTCCATGGTCAAGGACCTGGGCGCCAGCTTCGAGCAGTCCATCCCGGCCCTGATCACTGACCACCTGGCCTCCGTGGACGGCCCCGTCCCGGCGCCCCTCCTGGCCACACTGGACTACCTGGCCGGGATGAGCCCGACCTTCTCCCTGCGCGGCGGTACCCGTGAAATCCTCCGCGGCATCATCGCCCGCGGCCTTGGCCTGAGGTGAGGTCCATGCGCGAAGATCTCTTCCTGGATCCCTGGCGGCGGCTGCTCGACGGCCTGGGCGTCGATCCCTGGCCGGAACTGGTCGGATCCGGCTTCCTCGATCTGCTGCGCCCTGAGGCGGAGGGCGGTGCCGGGCTTGACCTGGCGGGACTGTTTACCCTGGCCTTCGAGGTCGGTCGGCGTCCCTGGACACCCCGAGTCCTGCAGACGATCCTGGCCCGGCTTGCAGATCCCGAGGCCCTTGACTGCCCCGATGCCGAGCTGGTGCTGGTGGCAGGGGGAAAGGACCCGGTCGTCGCCCGCGCGCTATGCGCCGCCATCGACGCGGCCCTGATGGCGGGTGCCATCGACACCCTGCAGGCCGTGACCTTGGACTACGCCTCCACCCGCCGGCAGTTCGGGCGGGAGATCAGCAAATTCCAGGCGATCCAGCACCAGATCGCTGTCATGGCCGAGGAGGTGATGGCGGCGCGGATGGCGGCGGAGATTGCCATGGCCGGCCCTCCGCTCTCGGTCTCGGCCGAGGCTGCGGCCGTGGCCAAGATGCGCTGCGGTGAGGCCGCCATGGTCTGCGCCGGCATCGCCCACGCCGTCCACGGGGCCATTGGCGTCAGCGCCGAGCACGACTTGCACCATCTCACGGGCGCCCTTCACCGATTGCGCCTGGCCCATGGCGGTGAGGCCTACTGGGCCCGCAAGCTGGGCGCCTGGGCCCTGTCCCGATCCGACGACGCCGCGACCCTGGTCCGGAGCCTCTAGAGGCCGTCCAGGCGACAGTCCCGGGCGAGAAGGAAGGGCCGCAGGGCCGCGTAGGCCTTTGCGTGCCGCAGCAGGGGGATGCGTGGGTAGAGGTGATGGATGACGTGGAACTGCATGCCCGAAGACAGGAGGTTACCTACGCGGCTTCGGAAGGCGCGGGTGTCCCGGTAGCGGCCCATCTCCGCCGCCGGATGGTGCGGTGCCCAGCTCAGGTAGAACTGGATGTAGGTCGAGCCCAGGATCCGCGGCAGCCACCAGATCAGGGCGGCCTCGATGGCGAACCCTGACCAGGCCAGGGTGAACAGGATGGCGTGGTAGGCCAGGGTGTAGAGGGCGGCGACCAGACCCGCTTGCCGGGCTTCCTTCGTCCCGATCCGGGCGAGGGCCTTGCCGTAGTTCCCGCCCGTCGCCGATCCCGGCTGCCTGTGGGCGATGGTGTTCAGCAGAACCTGCCAGGCGTTCGGCGCCTTGGTGTGGATGTCGGGGTCCAGCTCCGGGTGGTTGGCGTGGAGATGGTGCTCGTAGTGGGTCAGCCGGGCGACGCCGTAGGGCAGGAGCATGGGCAGGGGCGACAGGTGCCCGACCAGTTCGTTGAGCCAGAACAGGGGCTCGCCCTCCCGGGCGATGATCCTGTGCTGGGCCTCGTGCGAGGGGAGGTAGCAAAGGGCCACGTTCAGGGTGGCTATAGGAAAGGCCGCCCACAGGGGCAGAAGTCCCGACAGGGTCAGGGGCCAGAGCGAGAGCCAGACGGCCAGGTTCCCCAGCCCCCAGAGGACCGACCCCCAGGGTAGGCCGCCCATGAACCGGGCCGCCGTCTCGGTCTCCAGGCGGTTGAGCTCCCGAGGGGGCAGGGCGCGCAGGGCATCGGCGGACAGGTCGGTCATACCCAGCGTCCCGTCTTCTGGGCGATGGTGCCCCAGCCCCCGCCGACCAACAGTCCGACCGCAAGCGGCCAGGGCGTGGTGGCGATCGACGGCACGGTCCTCTCAAGGACCTGGGCGACCAGGGGGGCCAGAAACCCGATCCCGAACAGGAAGGTGAGGTTCTGAAAAATAAGCGGCAGGATACGGCTCACGATGTGTCCTCTTTTCACCGTCCCCATGGAACGCGAAAATGACGGGTGCGTCAACTTTGTTGGTCGCGAGTCTGGGGCTGCAGAAAATCGGCCCGCGCCTCTCCGCCGTCGGGACCCTGGCGGAGGGCTGCGCCTCCGCCAGTGCGTCCTGTCTCAGGACTCCATCTCTTCCCGGATCGTCTTCCGGGCAGTCCAGAAGAGGGCGAAGGCCAGCAAGCCGAAGCAGGTGGAGATCATCAGCGCCCAGCGCACCCCCTGGGCCGAGCCCAGGCCCACGCCGTTGGCCATGACGTCCGAGATGATGCCCACGACCGTCGGGCCGAGGCCCAGGCCGATCAGGTTGATGACGAACAGGAGGATGGCGGAGGCGGTCGCCCGCATGTGCGGCGGCACGATGGACTGGCCGATCGCGTAAACCGGTCCGTACCAGAGCGAACCCAACAGACCGTTGATCACCAGGATCCAGAGGGCCACGGATGCCGAGGGCACGCTCACCGCAAGGATGTAGATCGGTACGGCGATCAGGGAGGCGATGGCGGGAACGACGACATAGCCGCGCAGGTCTGTCTTGGCGAAACGGTCTGCGATCTGTCCCCCCAGCCAGGCGGAGATCATGCCGGCGGTCCCCCCCATGAGGCCCAGGGCCAGGCCCATGAAGCCGATGGACTTCAGATCGAACATGCTGGCCAGCCGGGCGACCTCATCACCGTGCACCCGAAGGAAGAAGCTGGCGGTGAAAGGGGCGTGTCCATAGCCGATGAAGGCCTTGATGGCGGCTCCCAGCGCAATCAGCCAAAAGGTCTTCTTCTTCATCAGGTAGGCCAAGGTCTCCCGGAAGGTCGCCTGGGACGAGGTGATTCTGTCGCTGTGTTCAGCGAGGATCTTGCGCGGCTCACGAAGGGTGAAGAAGCAGAGGGCAGCAAAGAGGAGTCCCGGGAAGCCGGCGACCAGGAAGGCAACCCGCCAGCCGTAGGCATCAGCGATCAGGCCGCCCATGACCAGACCCAGAAGGCCACCCAGCGGGGTGCCCATCGAGTAGAAGGCCAGGGCCGAGGCCCGCTTCTCCTTGGGCACGTAGTCGGCGATCAGGGAGTGGGCTGGCGGCGTGCATCCCGCCTCGCCGATTCCCACGCCGATCCGGCACAAAACAAGCTGGACGAAGTTGGTCGTTGCGCCCGAAAGGGCGGTGAATCCGGACCAGACCGCGACGGAGGCGCCAATGATCATTGGCCGGTTTCGTCTCTCGGCGAGCTGGGCCAGGGGGATCCCAAGTATGGTGTAGAAGAGTGCGAAGGCGAGGCCGCTCATCATGCCCAGCTGCCAGTCCGCCAGCTTCAGCTCGTTCTTGATGGGCTCGGCCAGGATGTTGATCACTGACCGGTCGAGGAAGTTGATGGTGTAGATCGCCATCAGGAGCAGCATGGCGTAGCGCGTGTAGGAAGCCGAGTAGGGCGTCTGGCTGACGGTGGCCGTGGCCGGCGGAAGGATCGGGTCCGTCGACGGCGTCGCGGTCTCTGTCATTTTGGTTTCCTGGGCTCCCTCAGGTCTTTTGACGAACATGGCGCCTCGGGCGGAGAAAGCTAGTCTGCGGGCTCGTCGATTTTTTCCATGGGTGCCCGGGGCGGTGGCCTGAGGATCAGGATCAGCGGGATCATGGCCAGTGTGATCAGCGTCATCCAACTGAAGATGTCCACATAGCCGATCATCATCGCCTGACGGGTCACCTCTCCGTTGAGCTGCGCCAAGCCCTCAGGCGTCGTAAGGGCGCCCGGAATGGGGATGACATCATTGAGAACGGGGCTGGTCGGGTCCATGCGAGACGAGAGTTCGCTATGGGCGAGTGCGCTGTTCCTCAGGACCATCGCCTGCACCACTGAGATCCCGATAGCCGATCCCAGGCTGCGCGCCATCGTCGACAGGATGGTCCCCTCCACCCGGTGCGCCGGGCTGAGGGTCACGTAGGCCAGCGTGCTCAGGGGCGCAAAGAGAAGTCCCGTGCCGGCGCCCTGGATGAATCCACTGACAATGATCGGCCAGTCCGTCATCGACAGGTCGAACCCGGCCATCGCCCAGAGGGAGGCGATGCTGAGGACGGTGCCCGTAAAGAGGACCTGCCTCGCCCCGAGCCTCCGGATCAGGAAGGGCACCATCAGGAACGAGATCAGCGAGCCGACGCCCCGGCTGACGCTTGCCGTCCCGGTCTGCAGGGCCGAGTAGCCGAGCAGGTTCTGCATCAGGACCGGCAGGAGGGCGCTGGTCGAGAAGAGGAGGACCCCGACGAAGAGGCTGAACACGGTGGTGCCGACGAAGTTGCCGTCCCGGGCCAGGTCGCGATGGAAGAAGGGATTCCGTGAGGTCGCCGACTGGGTGATGAAGATCCACAGCCCGGCCATGGACAAGGCCGCCCAGGACCAGATCTCGGGCGACTCCCACCAGTCCTGCCCAGGGCCCCGATCCAGCAGGACCTGGAGGCCGACGACGAAGGCCGTCAAGGCCGAAAAGCCGATGACGTCAAAGGGTCGCTGCCGCCCTCCCGGATCATCGGCCATGAAGCGGGTGACGCCCAGAACCGCGATGATCCCGAGCGGCAGGTTAATGAAGAAGACCCAGCGCCAGTCCAGGTGTTCGGTGATCCATCCTCCGACGATGGGGCCGAGGATCGGTCCGAGTATGACGGCTGAACTCCAGAGGCTCATGACCCGGGGAATCTGCTCCTGAGGGAAGGAGTCCAGCATGACGGACTGGGACAGAGGCATCAGTGACGCGCCCGCCAGACCCTGCAGGCTTCGGAAGAGCACCATCTCCGGCACGCTCGTGGCGATCCCGCAGAGCATGGAGGCTGCCGTGAAGCCGATGATCGACAGGACGATCATCCGCTTCCGGCCGAACTTCATCGCCAGCCAACCGCAAAGGGGGGTCATGACCGCCGTGGCAAGGATGTAGGAGGTCAGTACCCAGGTCAGCTGCTCGGGTGACGCCGAAATACTGCCCTGCATGTTCGGCAGGGCAACGTTGGCGATCGTGCTGTCGAGGGTGTGCATCAGCGTCGCCAGCATCAGGGCGCCGGTGATGGGAATGCGGTTCGCCTTGTCCTTCTCCATGAAGTCGGGCGTGTCAGTCATCGCCCGCCGCCCGCCAGTCCGCCCCGGCCGCGGCGAAGAGCCCGATCATGTCCGAGAGGCGCCGGGCCTCGGCCTCTGCCAGGCTGCGACGCACCAGGCTGAGCTGGCGACGGGCGTCGATGGCCCTCAGGAGGGGAGTGCCGCCCAGCCTCACCCCGGCCAGCGTGATGTCGGCGTCCGTCTGCGCGGCGTCCACCGCGCGCTGGAATGCAGCGACCTCGGCCTCTCCGGCCTGGAGGGACGCCATCAATCCGCCGACCTGAGAGAAGGCCTCCAGCACGGTCCGGCGATACCGCGCTTCCGCTGCGCGGAGGTCGGCTTCGGCCGCCCTCCGGTTGGCCCGGGCGAGGCCGCCGTCGTAGATCGGCGCCGTCAGGCCTGAAGACAGGTTCCAACCTCGCGAGTTGGACCTGAACAGATCTTCGATCTGGTTCGAGGTCTGGGCGAAGTTGCCAGTGAGGCGCAGCTTCGGAAGCGAGTCCGTCTGTTCCGCGCGGGCGGCGAGCCGGGCCGCCTGCAACTCGGCCTCGGCGGCCTTGATGTCCGGCCGCCCCCGAAGCAGTTCCGAAGGCAGGCCCACGGGAATGGTCCCGGGAAGCGCCAGGTCCGCCAACTTGAAGTCCGGTGGGGCCCATTCCGAGGGAGACTTTCCCGCCAGGAGGGCCAGCCGGCGGCGGGCCTGGTCCTTCTGCCGGAAGAGATCGGGCATCTGCGCCTCGTCGCTGGCGAGCTGGGCTTCGATCTCCACCCGGCCGGACCTGGACAGCCCGCCGAGGGCCTCGGCTCTCCGAGCCAGATCCACAAGCTTCCTGTCGTCGTCGATCACCTGCTCTGCAGCATCTATCTGCGCATTCAGGCCGGCGATCCGTACGGCTTCCAGGGCCACGTTTGCGGAGAGCGACAGGGCTGCAGCGTCGGCCTCCCAGCCTGCGGCGTCGGCCAGGGCGTCGGCCTCGGCCGCCCGGCTGCGACCGACCCCGAACAGGTCAGGGTCATAGCTCACCAGGCCGCCGAGGCTGAAGATGCTGAATGTGCGGCTCGGAAAGCCGCTGAAACCGAAGGCCTCGCTGTTGAACAATTGCCGCTCGACGCGGGCGTTGAGTCCGACCTGAGGCTTGAGGAGGGCCCGGGCCGCCTCTGCCTCTGCCCGGTGCAGGTCGAGGGTGGCGCGCGCCTCGGCCAGGTCGGGCGAGGTCTCCAGGGCAAGCCGGATGACCTCGTCGAGCCTCGGGGAGCCAAAGGCGGTCCACCAGGTGCGGGACCTTGCGCCGGCCTCGACCACGACCCTGGTTGGCGTGGGCTCGCCTGCCATGCCGTAACCCACAGGCGAGGGGGTCCCGGCGGGCGCGGTGAAGGCGGCACCCGTGGCGGCGCACCCTCCCAGGAGCAGGAGGCCTGCGGCCAGGGTCAGGGCGACCGCGGGCCGGCGCGGAATGCCGGGCAGGACGGGCACGGCCCTACTTCCCGTCACGGCTGGACCGGACGTCGACCTTGACCTTGGCGGACAGTCCCGCCCGCGCGGCCATGACCGGCGGCGGCTGGTCGAACTCGATGCGCACGGGGAGCCTCTGGGTGACCTTCACCCAGTTCCCGGT
Source organism: Phenylobacterium deserti (assembly GCA_945859865.1). Classification (GTDB taxonomy): domain Bacteria; phylum Pseudomonadota; class Alphaproteobacteria; order Caulobacterales; family Caulobacteraceae; genus Phenylobacterium; species Phenylobacterium deserti_B. Next base: position 13,869 of record CAMAOY010000022.1, on the reverse strand, counting down.
GCCGTTCTGGGCGGGCAGGGCGGAGAAGGCTTGGCCGGTGCCGGGGGCGAAGCTGGCGACCCGGCCCATCAACCGGCCCTGCGGATAGGCGTCGATCTCGATCTCGACAGGCTGGCCGACGCGCATCCGGGCCACCTGGTCTTCCTTGAAGTTGGCTTCCACCCAGGGGCTCCCCGCCAGGAGCCAGAACGCGGCTTGCGAGGCGTTGAGGTAGGCCCCGACCGGCAGCTGATCGACCCGGGCGACCACGCCATCCGAAGGCGCCAGGACTTCTGTGTACGAACTGTTGAGACGCGCCCGTTCCAGCTGGGCGCGGGCCTGTAGGACGGCTGCGGCCCGTGAGCCCGCCTGGGGGTCCCCGCCCAGGGCGGCGAGGGCCCCGGCTACGGACTGTTCTGCAGCCTTCAGCTGTTCCCGGGCCAGACGGGCGGTGTGGCGGGCCTGGTCCGCGACCTGCACCGAACCCGCGCCTGCCGCGGCAAGTCCCGCATGGCGCGCAGCCTCGGCCTCTGCATAGCTCAGGTTCTCCCGCGCGGCCGCCAGGTTGGCCTGTTCGCGTCCGTAGGTCGCCCGTTGCTGGGCGACCATCTGCTCGGCGCCAGCAAGCTGGGCCTCCGCGGCGGAAAGGCTGGCCGAGGCGTCCCGCGCATCGAGGCGGAAGAGCACCTGGCCCCTCTTCACTGACTGGTTCTCACGGACGTAGATTTCGACCACCCGCCCGCTGATGGAGGGTGCCACCGGGGTCTTCGCCACCTGTACGAGGGCGTTGTCCGTCGACTGGAAGCGCCCCAGGGTCAGGATGTAGACGGCCAGGGCTGCCACGATCACCAGGGGCCCGCCGAACATGAGGATCCAGCGTCTCGGGATGCCCCCGCGTTTGCGGGCTCCGCCCGAAGGCCCTTCCGGCGCCTTGTCGCTCACGCGCCTCTCCCCTGGCTGCTCATTCGGTTAGGGTTGGCCGCCTTGTGGGCGGGACTCCATGGCCGCTTGTTGAGGGGCATGTTCCGCTCAATGCGGGGCGGGAGCAACCCGAGATGATAGAATAAATGGGAATTTTCTGGCGTTATTTCCATTACTTAGCCGGGTTGTACTCAGCCGTCCAGAAATGAGGTCTCCCATCACTCCTGAAATGGGGATGCCCGATACGATATGAGGCGGCCCCCTCCGCCGGACCCTGTCTCGGCCCAGCCAGACGTCGCCGGTCGCCAGGGCAAGGCGGGTTGGCATGAGGCGCCCCGAGGTCTCGCGTGTCGGGTCGGGGATGGTCCTGGACTTAAGATTCGACAATTCGAGAAATATCGAGATATGAATTCTCGCCATGCGTACAGATTACCCAGTGCCGGCCACCGACGCCGTCGTCGCCCTCAGCGCCCTTGCGCACCCGGGGCGGCTTGAGGTGTTCCGACGCCTTGTCGGCGCCGGTCCCGAGGGGCTCGCCGCCGGAGAGATCGCCCGCGCGACGGGCAGCCTTCCCAACACCCTGTCGTCGAACCTTGCCATCCTCACCGCAGCAGGGCTGACCCGGTCCCGGCGCGAGGGCCGGTCCATTCTCTACTCGGCGGACTTCGGCGCCATGCGCGGTCTGCTCGCCTACCTGATGGAGGACTGCTGCGGGGGACGGCCCGAGATCTGCGCCGATATCTCGCCTACCTGCCTGGCCGTCCCGGAACGCTGACCCAACCCCCTCGCTTTCGGGACCCGCCCATGACCGACCTCCGCCGCAACGTCCTCTTCCTCTGTACGGGTAATTCCGCGCGCTCCGTGATCGCCGAGGGTCTTCTCCGGACGCTGGGCGGCGATCGTTTCCGGGCTCACTCAGCGGGGTCTTTTCCGACCGGTCGGATCAATCCGGGCGCTGTTCCTGTATTGAGGTCAATGGGGCTCGACCCCGCTGACTTCCGCTCCAAGTCCTGGGATGAGTTCGCCGCGCCGGGGGCGCCGCCGATCGATTTCATCTTCACCGTCTGCGACAACGCCGCCGGCGAGGCCTGTCCGGTCTGGCCGGGCCGTCCCGTCACGGCGCATTGGGGTGTCGAGGATCCGGCGGCGGTGACCGGGTCCGGAGCCGAGATCGCGCAGGCCTTCGCCGAAGCGGAACGCCAGCTTCGCCGCCGCGTGGAACGCTTCCTCTCCCTATCGCCCGAAGCCCTCGACGGCCCGGACGTTCGGGTCCGTCTGGAGGCGATCGGCAAGGATCTAAACCCGTGACTGCGGTCCGGCCCGACTTCGGCCTGATCCGCCGGCTGGCGGCTGAAGGCTTGGGAACCGCGCTTCTTCTGTCCATCGTGGTGGGCTCGGGGATCATGGGCGAGCGACTGTCCGGAGGGAATGACGCGATCGCCCTGATGCTGAACACGGTCTCGACCGGGGCCGGGCTGGCCGTCCTGATCACCCTTCTGGGACCGATCTCGGGCGCGCACTTCAACCCCCTGGTCAGCATCCTGGCAGCCTGCGACCGGGACCTTGCCGCCGGTGACGCCCTTGCTCGGGTCGCCGTACAGGTCGTCGCCGCTATCGCCGGCGTCTTCCTCGCCCACGCCATGTTCGAACTGCCGCTCTTCCAGGTCTCCGACAAGGTGCGGTCCGGTGGCGCGCAGGTGCTGTCCGAAGCCGTCGCCACCTTCGGCCTCATCCTGGTGATCCGCCTGTCCTCGCGTCTCGCCCCGGGGGCCACGGCCGCCCTCGTCGCCCTCTACATCACCGCCGCCTACGGCTTCACCGCCTCAACCGCCTTCGCCAATCCTGCCGTCACCCTGGCCCGGAGCCTGACCGATACATTTGCTGGCATCGCTCCGGAGTCGGTTCCTGGATTCTTACTTGGCCAGGGGCTGGGGGCCGCAGCCGCTTGGGTTGTCAGTTCGGGACTGCTGGAGCCTCCCGGCGCGCCGCCGCAATCTTAGCGCGCGTCGCCGCGTGGTCCGCTCTTGAAATGCTGAAACGCGAGTAGAGCAGGACAGCGAAAACGCCGGGGATCATGGAGATCGGCCCGAGGAAGAGCCCGAGGTTCTGGAGGACGCCAGGATCCACCTCGCCTGGCTGCGCCTTCTCCGGGAAGGCGATCAGGGTCAGCACGATACCGGCGAGGGCCGCGCCGATCGCTGTATCGAGCTTGGCGAAGAGGGCTCGGGTTGAGTACAGCACCCCCTCCTGCCGGACCCCGAAGCGAACCTCGTTCTCGTCCGCCACGTCGGCCAGGGCGCTCATCACCGAGATGTTCAGTATGGCGCCTGTGGCGTAGCTGACTACGGAGATGACCACCAGGGTCGGCAGAAGCCGCGGATCCCCGTTGGGGAACATCCACCCGACCTCCCGCAGGATGAAGCCCAGTGCCGGGAAGACGACGGTTGCCGCCGCGCTGGCGATGATCACGCCTCGCTTGCCCCATCGGGCGTGAAGCCGGGGCGTGAGGGTCAGGGCCGAGACGAAGCCGACCAGGCTACCCAGCGAGTACCAGCGCAGCATCTCCGACGGGAAGCCCCAGTAATAGGTCCCGCCGTAGAGCCCCAGGGTGTCGCGGATGCCGGACATCAGGGACAGGGCGAAGAGGCCGGCCAGCAGCCATACATAGTTCCGGTTGGCCAGGATCTTGCCGACGTCCTTCAGGAACTCGAAGGGCGAGAAGGGCGGCTGATCCTTCGGCGGCCTCGGGAGGCGCGGGATCTGGTCACGCGTGAACCAAGCCGAGCCGAAGAGGATGGTCAGGGTTGCCCCTGCGGCCAACAGGGAGAAGGGCAGGTAGGGCTCGGGATTCAGGAGGCCTCGCGGATACTCCGGCGTGGCCTTGAAGAAGTAGGTGAGGGCGATCAGCGAGATGCTGGTGCCGCCGATCCAGGTGGAGAAATTGTTCCACGCCATCACCTTGCTGCGCTCGATGTAGGACTCCGACAGCTCGCCGCCGAAGGCCAGGTGCGGGGTGTGGAAGACGCTCATGGCCACCCTTAGCCCTATCACTGAACCCGTGAACCAGAGGAAGAGCAGGGTGTGGCTGAGGCCATCCGGCGGATTGAAGATGGCCAGGAAGAAGAGGGCAATAGGTATGGGCGCGGCGTACATGAAGGGATGCCGGCGTCCGAAGCGGGACCGTGTGCGGTCCGAGATCGACCCGATGACCGGGTCGGCGAACCCGTCCACCACGAAGGAGAGTGAGATCGCCAGCCCGCCCAGCCAGCCAGGCAGCCCCAGCACCTGATTGTAGTAGAGCAGGGCGTAGGACCCGAGTGAGAACAGGGCGATGGTCTCCGCCGCGCTGCCGATCCCGAAGGCCAGCTTGGTGCGAAGACGCAGTGGCGGCGGCTCAGATGAATCCGGATGGGCCTCGTCGACGGGCATTGGACTTCCTCCCAGTCCACCTTTTGAACAGGCGGTATGGAGAGTGGCGGCGAAAAGCGCCGTCTCGTCAAGCGTCGCGCCCGGTTCGGACCTTGGCCTGACGTCCCGTTCCGGACGCAGGGTCCGTTTCGAAGGGCGCGATAGACCGACAGGCCTGCTGGCAGGACCAGGTCGCCGCACCCCGCAAGGACCTGGCTGCGGAAGCTGGCCGCCGCCAGGGCCCCAAGGACGACCTCCTGCGGCAGCAGGGCGAGTCGGTGGACCTCGTCTGCGTGTCGCCAGCCCCCTGTCTGCAGCCTAGACGGAGCGGAGGGCGCTCGCCGGCCGGGCGGACAGGATGGGCAGGGCACCGGCAAGGCTCAAGGCCAGGGTGACGACAAGGCCCACTGCGACCGATCCCAGGACGCGGCCCCAGTCCGGCGCCCAGGTAAACTCGAAGACCCGGACAATGATCCACCAGGCGCCGGACAGGCCTGCCGCCAGGGCGACCCCGCCCAAGAGCAGGCCGAGGAGCCCGAACTCGAGGGCCTGCACGGCCAGCAGCTGTCCCCGGGTGGCGCCCAGGGTCTTGAGGATGACGGCGTCGTAGGTGCGGGCCTGGCGCGCGGCGGCGACGGCCCCGGTCAGTACCGCCATGCCGGCCAGCAGCGTCACTGAGGCGGCTGCGGTCACCGCCAGGGCCATCTGGTCGAGAAGGACGCGCGCCTGGCCGATCACTTCGCGGACGGAGATCACCGAGGCACCGGGAAAGGCCGCGAGGATGGCCCGCGCCGAAGCCGTCTCCCGGTCCGGCGGCAGGCTGATCGATCCCGCCAGGGTGTGGGGCGCCTGGGCAAGCGTGCTCGGTGGGAAGACCATCATGTAGTTGAAGCCCAGGGTCTCCCAGTCGATCTTGCGGAGGGAGGCGATGCGCGCGGGGATTTCCCGGCCCAGGACGCTGACCGTCAGGGTATCGCCCACCTTTAGGGCAAGGGCCTCCGCCACCCGTTCATCGAGGGAGACGAGGGGCGGTCCCTGGTAGTCCGCCGGCCACCAGGCGCCCGCCGTGATGCGACTACCTTCTGGCAGGGTCCCGGCGTAGGTCACGCCCCTTTCGCCGCGCAGGACCCAGGCCTCCCGGGGAAGGGTCTGCATGTCCCTGACCCGCTGGCCGCCATAGGCCGTGATTGTCCCGCGCAGAGCTGGGACGAGGTCGACTTCGGCTCCGGGCGCTACCTGCTGAACGGCCTCGCGGAAAGCTGTGGCCCCCGCTGACGGCACGTCCAGGACGAACTGGGCGGGCGCCCGCTTGGGAACCGACCGGGCGATTTCCGCATCGAGGCTGGTCTGGATGGCTGCGATCAGGACGAAGAGGGTCAGGGACAGGCCAATGGCGATGACGAGGGCGGAAGTCTGGGCGCCCGGACGGTGGAGGTTGGACACCGCCAGTCTCAGCAGGGGAGAAGCCGGTCGGGGCAGGCGGCGGGCCAGGGCCCGGACGCCAAGCCCCACCAGCAGGAGCAGGAGGAGGACGCCCCCCGTCGCCGCCAGTACCCCGGCGGAGAAGAGCGGCCCGTCCGTGGTTGCCAGGGCAAGAGCCACGGAAGCCGCCGCGGCGGTCCCGACAATGGCTGCATCCCTCCTGGACATGCGGGCGGCGGGCTCAAGATCGGTCCGCCAGATGGCGGCGGGCGGGGTTCGCCCGGCGCGGGCCAGGGGCGGCCAGGTGAAGATGAAGGCGATCAATAGTCCCTGGGCAGCGGCGATAGCTAGGGGCCAGGGATGGAGGACCAAGTCCGGTTTGACGGGCAGGCGGTCGCCGAGCAGGGCCAGGAGGGCGGGCGCCAGGGCTGCCCCCGCTGCGAGGCCGGTCGCGATTGCGCAAGCCGCGACCACGGCGACCTGCAGGAGATAGAGAACCGAGACGTCGCGGTTGGAGGCCCCAAGGACCTTGAGGGTGGCGATGGCGCCTCGCCGCGCCGCGAGATAGCCCGCAACGCCGTTGCTCACGCCTATGCCGGCGATCACCAGGGCGGACAGGCCGATCAGGCCCAGGAACTGGCCCATTCGCTCGAAGAAACGGCTGGCGCCTGGCGCGGCGCGGCCGTGGTCGCGAACCTGCCAGCCGGCCTCTCCATGGGCGCGCTTGAGCGCTTCCGCCAACTTGTCCGGCCGGCGGAGATCGTCTGGCGCCAGCCGGATCCGGTACTTGGCCTGGAAGAGGCTGCCGGGCTGGATCAGGCCCGTCGAGGCCATGTCCTCCAGCCGGATCAGGGCGGCGGGACCGAGGCTGAAACCCTCGCCGACCCGGTCGGGCTCAGAAGCCAGTACGCCGGAGATGCGGAACCGGGCCTTGCCGACGGCCAGGCTGTCGCCGACCCCGACGCCCAAGCGTTCGGCGAGCCCGCGCTCGATCAGCACCTCCCCGGCTCCCGGCCGATCCGTTGCGACGGGGCCTGTAGGGGTGGCTACGGTCAGGCGGCCATAGAGGGGATAGCTACTGTCGACGCCCTTGAGTTCGGAGAGGATAGGCGGGCCGCCGCCGCCGCTGGCCATGGCCCTCAGCCGGACGGTCTCACTGACCCTGCCCATCTGCGCCATCTGCGCCTTCTCGGTCCCCTCGGCGTACCTCTGTGTGAGGGCGACCTCCAGGTCACCGCCCAGGAGTTCGCGTCCCTTCCGGGTCAGCTCGCCGGTAATGGCCGCCGTCAGGCTACCAATGGCCGCCAGGGCACCGACCCCGAGGAACAGGCAGAGGAACAGGAGGCGCAGGCCGCGGAAGCCTGCAGACAGGTCCCGTCGTGCGATCCGCCAGAGCAGGTGGAAGGGTGCGGAGGTCATGCGGGCCTGTCGGACACGATCCGGCCATCGGCCATCTCGACGATACGGTCGCAGCGGGCCGCCAGGTCAGGGTCGTGTGTGATGATCACCAGGGTGGCACCTGTCGCGGCCCGCCGTTCGAACAGCAGGTCCGCCACCCTTCGGGAGGTGACGCCGTCCAGGTTCCCCGTGGGTTCATCGGCGAAGATCAGGCCGGGCCGGGACACCATGGCGCGGGCTATGGCCACCCTTTGCTGCTCGCCGCCCGAAAGCTGAGCAGGATAGTGGGTCAGCCGGTCGCCCAGGCCCACGGCGGCCAACTCCGAAGCGGCGCGCTCCCGGGCGTCCGTGGCACCCAGAAGCTCGAGGGGGGTGGCCACGTTCTCGAGGGCCGTCATCGTCGGCAGGAGGTGGAAGGCCTGGAGGACCACGCCGATCCGTCCCCGGCGCGCCCTTGCAAGTTCATCCTCATTGAGCGGCCCCAGATCCTGTCCGTCGACCCGGACCTCGCCGGAGGTGGTCCGCTCCAGCCCCGACAGCACGGCCATCAGCGAGGACTTGCCGGAACCGGAGGGTCCAAGGACCGCCAGGCTCTGTCCCCGGGGCGCATCGAGGTCGACGCCCTTGAGAATGTCTGTATTTCCGAGCGAGAGTGTCACGCCCCGGGCGCGGATCATCAGGTCGGCGTCAGGGCGGTTCATGCGAGGAGGCGTCCAGTGCGTTCGGATCGATGGCTATATGTGGTCCTTGCCGGGCTTTGCCAGATCATTATCGCCTGTTCGCCTCCGGGCGACGCCCAGAAGACACAGGTCCCGCCCGCCCAGGGCGCTGTTTCTGACGGCCCGCTTGTGGTGGTCTTCGGGGACAGCCTCTTCGCCGGCTACGGGCTTGAGCCCTCCCAGGGCTTTGCGCCAGCTCTTGAGCGCGCCCTGCGCGGCAGCGGGCGTGCTGTGACCGTCGTGAATGCCGGTGTCTCTGGAGATACAACCGCAGCGGGTCTTGCACGGCTGGGGTTCACCCTCGACGGCCTGCCCCGGAAGCCGGCACTGGTGATTGTCGGTCTGGGTGCAAACGACATGCTGCGGGGCCTCAGCCCGGCGCAGACCCGGGCGAATCTGGGGGCTATCCTCGACGAGTTGGATAGGCGCAAGATCCGCACCGCCCTCACCACCATGCTGGCGGCCCCGAACCTCGGCGAGGACTACGCCCAGGCCTTCAATCCCATCTATCCGGATCTGGCCCGGCAGAGAGGCGTGAGCGTCTATCCCTTCTTCCTGGACGGCGTGGCTGGAAGGCCCGACCGGCTGCTACCAGACGGCATGCACCCCAACGCCCAGGGCATTGAGGACATCACGGCCCGCCTGGCGCCCCGGATCGCCGGGGACCTACCGGCTGCCCCCGGGGGCGCGGCCGGATCCTGACTCTCCGGCGCGCGGCTACTTGGCCGCCGCCGCCGCTGCGATCACCTCGACGGGCAGGCCAAGCTTGTCGAGCTGGGGTTTCACCACCGAAGCGTCGCCCACGACCACGAAGGTCAGCCGGGACGGATCGATGGCCCGGCGGACCGCACCATCCATCTCCGCCGCGGTCATGGTGCCGTAGCGTTCGGGAAGGCGCTCGTACCAGTCATCCGGTCGGTTGAACTCCGCGATTTTCGAGAGGCCCATGAGGACCGCCGCGCTGCCTTCGAAGGTTCCGGGAAGCTCCCGCGTGGCGCCGTCGACGGTCAGTAGCCGCTCCTCGGCGGTGGTCCCGCGCGTGGTGGTGAAGTCCCGGACGTCCTTGAGGAGTTCCGAGATCGAGTCCGCAGTGCGGTCAGCCTGGACCGGAGCATTGATGCGGAAGGCAACCCGGTCAGAAGTCTCCGAAATCCCGGATCCGACCCCGTAGGACCAGCCCTTTGTCTCGCGAAGATTCATGTTCAGGCGGGACAGGAAGCTTCCCCCCAGAACGTCATTACCGGCCTGCAGGGCCAGCAGGTCGTCACCGCCCCGGGCCTGGAGGACCTGTCCTGCCGCGATCACCGACTGGGGCGACTTCGGCCGGTCGACCAGAACGATCCGGTTGCCAGACGCCACCGGAGGCTCGGAGAAGGTCTTCACGCCCCGCGCAACCCCCGCGTCCGGTTTCCAGTCACCGAGGGCGGCGTTCAGCCTGGGCAACAGGGCTGAGAGGGGCAGGTCGGACACGATGACCAGGCGGCCGTTGTCTGGCCGGATCCACCGGTCGTGGGCGGCCTTGAGGTCCGCAGGCGTCACGCGGCCCACCACGGCCGCATTCCCGGCGCCGCCGGCGCGCACGCCATAGGGATGGTTGGCACCGTACAGGCGTCGGGAGAGTTCGGCCGCAGCCACAGCCGAGGGATTGTTGGCCTCTGCGGTGATGCGTGACAGCTGCTGCCCGCGTAGGCGTTCAACCACGGCGGCTTCGAAGGTTGGGCGCTTCAGGACGTCTGCGTAAAGGGCCAGTGAAGGCGTCAGGTTCGGGGTCAGGGCGTCAAGGATGACCCCGGACCGGTCTGATCCCGGTGCTGCCCCCAGGCTCGCGCCCAGCTTCTCCGATTCTTCGGCGATCTGCCGGCTGGAAAGTCCGCCAGCGCCTTCGGTGAGGGCCCGAAGCATCATGGACTGCAGGCCGAAGTCCCGGACCTGGTCCGCAGCGGTGCCGGCGTCGAAGCTGGCGGTGATCAGGGTCCGCGGCTCTCCCGCACGCTGGGCGTAGACCACAGGCATGCCGTTCGCCAGGGTGGCCCGCTCGATGCCGGGGAAGTCCAGGGTCGAGACCTTGCCTGCACCGGGCATGGCAGGTTCCGCGCGCGCCGCACGGGCCGAGGTCGCAACCCCGGTCCGGTCAATCACAGCGCCCTTGGCCGCCTTATCCCCCCCAAGGGGCCCGCCGTCGAGGTCTCGCTCGCCGGGATCGACGCGCACGGACAGGGCCGGCCGGCTGAGCCAGGTCTTCAGGGCGGACTGGACCGCCGACGGGGTGAGGGCGGCGTAGGCGTCAAGACGCTTCCGATAGAGCTGGGGATCATTGTTGTAGAGCTCGCCCTCGGCGAGGGTCACCGCCTTGCCCCCGAAGCCACCCACGGACTCTGTTGCGCGGATCTTGCCGGCGATCTCGACCCGTCGCGCCCGGTCCAGCTCCTCCGCCGAGGGGCCAGAGGCGATCAATCCGGCAATGACCTCGTCCATCCGCTTGGCGACCAGGTCCGGCGAGACGCCGGGACGCACGTCTGCCGAAAGGGTCAGGACTCCCACGGACTGGAAGACGCCATAGTCGGCGCTGACCGAGACGGCGATCTTCTCGTCCCGTACCAGGGCGTTGTCGAGCCGGGAGGACGACAGGCCGCCGAGGACGCTGACCCCTGCCTCGAGGGCGACGGAGGACAGGTCATTCAGGCCCGGCGTCGACCAGCTGCGGTAGATCCGGGTGGTCGCCACCCGGTCCTTCAGGGCGAGGCTGACTGGGGCCTTCAGGGTTACGGGACCGTCCGGAACGGGGGCGACCCGCGGGCCGCGGGGGATGGCACCGAAATACTTTTCAACCAGGGCCCGTGCTGAGCCCGCGTCAATGTCGCCGGCCAGGACGAGGACGGCGTTGTTTGGGCCATAATTGTCCGAGAACCAGCGCTTCACGTCGGCCAGGGACGCCGCGTCCAGGTCCGCCATGGAGCCGATGGTGCTGTGGCGGTAGCCGTGGCCCTGAGGAAAGAGGTTGTCGTTGATCACATACTCGACCAGGCCGAAGGGCTGGTTGTCGCCCTGGCGCTTTTCGTTCTGGACCACCCCCCTCTGGTTATCGAGCTTGTCCTGGGTGACGGCCCCCAGCAGGTAGCCCATGCGATCGCTTTCCAGGAACAAGGCCCTGTCCAGGGCGCCGACCGGGACGGTCTGGAAATAGTTGGTCCGATCGAACCATGTGGTCCCGTTGAAATCCGTGGCGCCCACTTCCTGGAGCGGCTTGAAGAAGTCGCCAGGGGCGTTTTCCGAGCCGTTGAACATCAGATGCTCGAAGAGGTGCGCAAAGCCCGTGCGACCCGCAGGTTCGTGCTTCGAGCCGACGCCGTACCAGATCGAGACCGCGACCACCGGGGCCTTGCGGTCCGTGTGTACGAGCACCCGCAGGCCGTTGGGCAGGGTGAAGCGCTCGTAGGGAATGTCCACCAGGCGGGCCAGGTCCGCCGCCGAAGCGGGCTGGCTGGCGGCGGTCGCGTTGGACGCCGGCGCGGCAGAGGCGGGCACCGTGGAGAGGGCGACGAGAAGGGCGAGGCTCGCACCCGAGAGAAGCCTTCCGGCAAGGGTCATGAAAACTCCGTTGTCAGTGCCGATCAGGGTTTCGGCCTTATTATCCCGCAGGGATTACGGCGATCCTCGGGCAAGGCAAGGGTCTTGGCACCACAGAGCCCGCCCGGAGCCTGACAAGAGCACTGGACCTTGCCCTCAGTCCGTCCAATATCTCTGGCAATTGAAGGCATATCTGGGGGAGGGAGGACATGGCTGACGGATCAGCGACGCGTAAGGCGGTGCAGGGTGCGAGCGTGGATGTGGCTGTCGTGGGTGCCGGCTTCGCCGGCCTCTACATGGTCCACAAGGCGCGGGAGGCCGGCCTTTCGGTCCAGGGCTTCGAGGCCGGGGGCGGAGTCGGGGGCACCTGGTACTGGAACCGCTATCCCGGGGCCCGCTGCGACATCCCCAGCCTGTTCTATTCCTTCACCTGGTCGGAAGACCTGGCCCGGGAGTGGCGCTGGAGCGAGAAGTATGCGCCCCAGCCCGAGATCCTGAAGTATGCCGAGCACATCGCCGACCGCTTCGGCCTGGACTCCGCCTTTCTGTTCAACACCCGGGTCGAGAGCGCCGTCTTCGACGAGGCATCCGGGCGCTGGACCGTGAAGACCAACCTCGGCGACGAGGTCTCCGCCCGCTGGGTTGTCATGGCCACCGGGTGCCTGTCGGTACCAAAATCACCCGAGATACCCGGCGCGGAGAGCTTCGAGGGCGAGACCTACCTGACTGGCCTCTGGCCCCATGAGGGCGTCGACTTCGCCGGCAAGCGGGTTGCCGTGATCGGCACCGGTTCGTCGGCCATCCAGTCCATCCCGCTGATTGCCCAGCAGGCGGCCCAGGTCACCGTCTTCCAACGGACTCCCAACTTCTCCCTTCCGGCCCTCAACTCGCCCTTGGGCGAGGCTGAGGTCGAGGGCTATCTGGAGGGCTTCACAGCCTACCGGGACATGCTTCGGAGCGGCCAGTCCATCTTCCCGGCGCCGCCGGGGGACCTCCGCGTCCAGGGGGAGGAGCTGGAGGCCCTGAAAGGCGGGCTCTGGAACGGCATGGGCCTGATGTCCCTCTTCGCCATTCCCAACCTGATGCGCATGCCGGAACTGAACGAGGAGGTCTGCGACCATGTCCGCGACAGGGTGCGGCAGATGGTCCGCGACCCCGAGGTGGCCGAGCGACTGGTTCCCCGCGGCTACGCCATCGGCGCCAAGCGGCCCTGCGTCGACACCAACTATTACGACACCTTCAATCGCGACAATGTGAGCCTGGTCGACCTGCGCGAGACCCCCATCGAGACCATCACCGAAACCGGTGTCCGTACCTCGGCGGGTGAGACGCCCTTCGACGTCATCATCTTCGCCACCGGCTTCGACGCCATGACCGGTGCCCTCCTGAAGATGGACATCCGCGGCCGTGGCGGTCGGACCCTGGGCGAGGTCTGGGCCGAGGGCCCAAAGACCTATCTGGGCCTGATGGTGGCCGGTTTCCCCAACCTCTTCACGGTGACCGGGCCGGGAAGCCCTTCGGTACTGTCGAACATGATCTCGTCCATCGAGCAGCACATCGACTGGATCAGCGGCGCGATCGGTTGGGCCGACGGTCGCCAGGTCCGGACCCTGGAGGCCGACTCCGCCGCGCAGGAGGCCTGGGTGGAACACGTCAATGCCGCTGCGGAGGGCAGCCTCTACCTGGACGCCGCCTCCTGGTACATGGGTGCCAACGTCCCGGGAAAGCCGCGGGTCTTCATGCCGTACATCGGCGAAGGCTACAAAATCCGCATCGATCAGGTGGCGGCCCGGGACTACGAGGGTTTTCGTACGGAGTAGGGCACCCGCCAGGACTGCGGGCCGGGGAGTGATCCTGAAGCGGCTGTTCGCGGCCACGCTTGCAGCGGGAAGCCTGTGCGCGGTCTCCGCGCCGGCCCAGGTCGCCCTGATCACTGCCCTCAGGAGTGCGGCGGCGGTGCGCTGACCGGCATCTCCATCAAGGGAGTCAGGTAGCGGATGAAGGCGTCCGAGGCCTCGTTCGCCAGGGCCTCTACATCGGAATTCGGCTCGCTGAGCAGCAGGTCGAGAATGGCCGCCGCCAGTTCGATGGCCACACGTCCGGCCAGGATCGCACGTTCCGCCTCCGCCCCGGACCTGCGCATCATCAGGTCCGCCAGCATGGCGCTAATGGCGCGGTTTTCAGCCGCATCCAATTCCTGAAGCTCAGGGGAGAGCCGGATGGCGATGCGGATGGAACGCGAGCCCGGCGAGTTGAGCCTTCGGTTTGTGGCCAGGCGCATGCCGTCAGCAACCGCCTCCTTCCAGGGCCTGCCGGCGTCGATCTGGGCGACCAGGCCTGAGATTTCGGCCTTGAAGTCGGCTGTCAGCCGCTCTGAGATGGCGGCGAAGATCGCCTGCTTGTTGGGGAAATACCTGTAGAGGGAGGCGATGTTCACGCCAGCGCGGCTGGCGAC
>CAMAOY010000021.1 GCA_945859865.1 Phenylobacterium deserti | reverse complement strand
GGCGAGGCCATGGACCACGTCCTCCTCTTTGGCCCGCCGGGCCTGGGCAAGACCACCCTGGCCCAGATCATCGCCCGGGAGCTGGGGGTGAACTTCCGCACCACCTCCGGGCCGGTCCTGGCCAAGGCGGGCGACCTGGCGGCCATACTGACCAACCTGGAGCCCCGGGACGTCCTCTTCATCGACGAAATCCACCGCCTGGCCGCGCCGGTGGAGGAGATCCTCTATCCGGCCATGGAGGACCACGTCCTCGACCTGATGATCGGCGAGGGGCCGGCGGCCCGGTCGATCCGCATCGACATCGCCCCCTTCACCCTGGTGGCGGCCACCACCCGGGCGGGCATGCTGGCCACCCCCCTGCGGGACCGGTTCGGCATTCCCATCCGGCTGGAATTCTATTCGGTGGACGAACTGGTCAAGGTTCTGGCCCACGCCGCCGGGCGGCTGGGACTGAACCTGACCCCGGACGGCGCCGGCGAGATCGCCGCCCGGGCCCGGGGCACGCCGCGGGTGGCCGGGCGCCTGCTGCGGCGGGTGCGCGACTTCGCCGAGGCCGAGGGCGCAGCCGCCATCGACCGGGCCGCCGCCGCCCGGGCCCTGGCTCGCCTGGAGGTGGATCCTGCCGGCCTGGACAGCCTGGACCGGCGCTATCTCCGCGCCCTGATCGAGAACTATGCCGGCGGCCCCGCCGGCCTGGAGACCCTGGCCTACGCCATCGCCGAGGCCCGGGACGCCGTCGAGGACGTCATCGAGCCCTATCTCCTGCAGCAGGGCTTCATCCAGCGGACGCCCCGGGGCCGGGTGGCCTGCGCCCGGGCCTACGAGCACCTGGGCCTGACCCCGCCGCCTTCGCCGCCTCCGGCCGGGCAGGGCGGTCTCTTCGAGGGAGACGGGGATGACGGCTGACGACAGGGACGCCCCGTCCTGCGGGCGGTTCGAGGGCCGCGAGCACGTCCTGCCCGTGCGCATCTACTACGAGGACACGGACTTCACCGGGGTCGTCTACCACGCCAACTACCTGCGCTATTTCGAGCGCGGCCGTAGCGACGCCCTGAGGGCGGCAGGGGTCTCACACACCGACCTGTTGGGGGACGAGCGCCCCTCGGCCTTCACCGTAGTTCGGATGGAGATCGACTTCCGCCGGCCAGCGCGGGTCGACGACGCCCTGCAGGTCCGGACCCTCTACGAGCGCATCCGGGGGGCCCGCATGTTCATCCGCCAGCGAATCCTGCGCGGCGACGACCTGGTCTGCGAGGCCCAGGTCGAGGCCGCCTGCATCGACCTCTCCGGCCGCCCGACGCGGCCTTCACGGGGCCTGCGGGAACGGCTGGCCCCGATCCTCGACGCAACGGACTGACCGGCGCGGGGGGCGCAAAATCGGGCCCGGAGGTGAGATTGGCGCTTAACCCCGGCCCAGGACGGTCCTAGAGTTGTCTACAGAAAACGCAGCCAGCCAGAGTTGCGATGTCATAAAGACGGTTGGGAGGAAAGCTGTGGTCCCGGCGCTTGAGGGTCTGCACGTACTCGATCTGGCCACCCGACTCTCCGGCGCCTTCGCCGGACGTCTGTTCGGGGACTTTGGTGCAGACGTCCTCCTCGCCGAGCCGCCGGGCGGCCATCCCCTGAGGGCCCAGGGCCCCTTCCTCGACGACCAGCCCGGACCCGACCGAGGCTTCCTCAACGCCTTCGCCAACTGGAACAAGCGCTCCACCGCGGTGCGTACGGCGGACGAACTCGCCCGCCTCGTTGCATCCGCGGACGTCGTGATCACCAACCTCGGCCCTGGCGAGGAAGGGGATATCGGCGGGATCCCCCTCAGGCCAGCTCTCGCCCGGCTGAAGCCCGATGCCGTCCATCTCAGCCTCACGCCGCACGGAAACTCGGGACCGCTCGCGTCGATTCCGGGAACCCACCTCACCGCCTGCGCGCGCACCGGCTGGGCCTGGGTGAACCGGCTCCAGGGCGAGCCGCCCCTGCAGCTTCCCCGGGACCAGGCCGGCTACGTCGCCGGTATTGCGGGTTTCCTCACCGCCTCCGCCGCCCTGCTGGGCCCGGCGGACCGAGGGGTGCCCGAAGAGGTGTCGATCAGCGAGACCGAGGCACTGGCCCTCACCGTCCACCCCTGGGGCATAGCCGCGATCTACAACGGCCAGGGCTTTTCTAATGCCGCAGGCGGCCGACCGCGCGGCGCCGACTATCCGCTTTGGGACCTGGCCGACGGGAAGATGCACTTCGCCCTTCCGGACTTCCACAACTGGACCCCGGCCCTGGAGGCCATGGGCCTGCCGGAGCTCGCCCACCGCGAGGAGCTGATCCCCGACCTCGGACGACACTCCCTGGACCTGACCGCGGTGTTTACGGCCATGACGGGCAGCCTGAAGTCTCGGGAACGCTGGCCGGTCTTCGAACGGCTGGCCGAGCTGAGATGCCCGGTCGGCGTGGTCCAGACCCTGGATGAACTGGTCGAAAACCCGCACCTCCTGGCCCGGGACTTCCTGGTGGAGACCGAGGTCGAAGGTCGCCGCCTGCGGGCGCCCGGCGCCCCTGCCAAGCATACGTCCTCGCCCTGGGCCCTCCGCCGTCCGGCGCCCCGCCTCGACGGTCAGGCCCGCGACTGGACGGCCGAGCCACGCCCTGCCGTCCGGCAGCCGCGCCCCGCCCGGTCGCCATCCCCCGAGGGCCCGCTGGCCGGGGTCCGGGTGTTGAGCTTCGGCCAGGCCTGGTCCGGCACATTCGGGACGGAGCTCCTGGCCCTGCTGGGAGCGGACGTGGTCCAGATCGGCTCGCGCCACAGGCCCGACGTCTGGCGGCGGGTCAGCGGGGCGGTGCCGAAGGCCGTGGCCCAGCCCGGCCGCACCCAACACGCCCTGAACACCCAGGGCCTCTACAACGCGGTGAACCTCCACAAGCGTGAACTGACCCTGGACCTGCGCCAGGACAGCGGACGCGACCTGTTCTGGCGCCTGCTGCCCCGCTTTGACGTCCTGGTCGACAACTTCCGGTCGACGGTCATGCCGGGCTGGGGCGTCACCCTGGAACGCCTGCACGCGCTTCGGCCAGGAATGCTCTGGGCCTCCGTCTCGGGCTACGGCGCTACGGGCCCCTATTCGCCCTTCCCCGCCAACGGCTCGACGACCGAGCCCATGTCAGGCCTGTCCTCGATCCACGGATACGCGGGCGACGCTGGAATGAATACCGGCGGGCTCTTCCCGGATCCCATGTCCGGTTACTTCCTCGCGGCCTCGGTCGTCGCGGCCCTGCATGCCCGGGACCGCACCGGCGAAGCCCAGCGGATCGACCTGTCGATGATGGAGGCGGTGGCCGTCCTGTGCGGCGAGGCGGTTCTGGAGGGGCAGGCGCGGGGACGGGCGCCGGGACCCGGGGGCAACCGCCATCCCGCCATGGCCCCGCACGGCTGCTTTCCCGCAAAAGGACAAGACGGCGGCGAGGACTGGATCGCCATCGCCGTGAGCGACGACCTCGCCTGGAGCGCCCTCGTGGAGGCGACAGGCGATTTGCGACTGCGGGACCCGCGGTTCGCCGGTGTGGAAGGCCGCAGGCGGTTCGAGGACGAGATAGACGGCCTGCTGGCGGAATGGACCCGGGGGCAGGACGCGGCCCAGGCAGAGTCGGACCTCTGCGCCCGGGGTGTGGCCGCCGCCCGGGTGGTCTCGCTCTACGAACTGTATGACCGGCCGGATCCCAACTTTCTGGCCACTGGCTTCGTCTCTGAGATCGTCCATCCCGAGGTCGGACCCTCCTGGCTTCCAGGTCGTCCCTGGCGGTTCGCCTCGGGACCCTCGGCCGCCCTGCGCCCGGCGCCCTGCGTGGGTGAGCACAGCCGCGAGATCCTGGTCGGGGAACTGGGGTTGACCGAGGCCGAGTATGCTGGACTTGTCGCATCCGGCGTGACCGGAAGTCTGTCGGAAGGCACCTGACCGCCCTGGCAGGCCAAGCTTAGAGCCCCGAAGAGGGCCGGAGGAAACATCCGTGACAATATCGTCCATCCTGATCGCTAACCGCGGCGAAATCTCCATCCGCATCGCCCGCGCCGCATCGGACCTGGGACGCCGCACGGTGGCGGTCTGGTCCGAGGATGACGCCGACAGCCTGCACAGGCGGATGGCCGACGCGGCCCATCCCCTGGCCGGCAAGGGGCCCTCTGCCTACCTCGACATGGACGCGGTCGTTCAGGCCGCCCTCGACAGCGGATGCGACGCGGTCCACCCGGGCTACGGCTTTCTCTCCGAACGGGCCGAAGTCGCCCAGCGCTGTGCCGCCGCAGGCCTGACCTTCATCGGCCCGTCCGTCGAGCACCTCGCATTGTTCGGCGACAAGGCCCGGGCCCGGGAAGCGGCGCTGGCGGCGGGCGTGCCCGTCAGCCGCGGACTGGACCGCAGCGTCACCCTGGAGGAGGCCCGGGACTTCCTGGATGGACTGCCCAAGGGCCAGGCCATGATCATCAAGGCCCTGGCCGGCGGCGGCGGACGGGGCTCGCGCGTGGTCGCCGGGGTGGACGAGCTGGACGCCGCCTACGCCCGCTGCCGCTCGGAGGCCCAGGCCGCCTTTGGCGTTGCGGATGTTTATGTCGAAGCCTTCCTGTCCCGGGCGCGGCACATCGAGGTCCAGGTCCTGGGCGACCGGACCGGCGACGTGACCCACCTTGGCGAGCGCGAATGCAGCGTCCAGCGCCGGTTCCAGAAGGTGGTGGAGATCGCCCCGGCCCCCGGCCTCGACCCGGACCTGCGCCGGCGGATTCTCGACGCCGCCCTCCGGCTCGCCCGCAGCGTCGGGTACACGAGCCTGGGGACCTTCGAGTTCCTGGTCGACGCCTCCGGCGCGCCGGCAGACCCGCCCTTCGTCTTCATCGAGGCCAATGCCCGCCTGCAGGTCGAGCACACGGTCACCGAGGCGATCACCGGGGTCGACCTGGTGCAGGCGCAGATCCGGCTGGCGGAGGGCGCGACCCTCGCCGACCTCGGACTTCCCGACCCCGACGCCCCGTCTCCGGCGCGTTTCGCCATCCAGGCCCGGGTGAACCTGGAGACCCTGGCCCCCGACGGATCGGTGCGTCCCACCAGCGGGGTCCTCACCGCCTACGAGGCCCCCAGCGGCCCGGGCGTACGCACGGATGGCTTCGGCTATGCCGGATACCGGACCAGCACCGCCTTCGACTCCCTTCTGGCCAAGGTGATCTGCAGCGCGGACGGCGCCGACGCCGGGCCGGCGGTCGCCCGGTCCCTGCGCGCCCTGTCGGAATTCCGGCTCGAGGGGGTGGCCACCAATATCGGCCTGCTTCGCAACATCCTGCGCCATCCGGACTTCGTCGCCGGAGCAGTACATACGCGCTGGCTCGACGAGAATGTCGCAGAGCTGGCCGCGCCAGACGAGACGGCGGTCAGCCGCTATGCCGCCCTGTCGCGAAAGGGCACCCCCGATACGACGGGCGGATTCGCGGGGGCCCGGGTGAACACCCGCGACCCCCTCGCCCTCTTCAAGCACGACGCGGACGTCAAGTCGGCCCAGGCAGCGACGGTGGAGACCGGCCCCGACCTGGAGGCCGAAGCGGTGGGCCCTGACGGGTCGGTGGGAGTCGGCTCGCCGATCCAGGGGACCATCACCGCCATCGACGTCGCCATCGATGACCAGGTCCGCCGGGGCCAGCAGGTGGCCATCGTCGAGGCGATGAAGATGGAGCACGTCATCACCGCCGACCGGGACGGCGTGGTCCGCGCGGTGACCATGTCCGTCGGCGACGTGGTCCGGGAAGGCTATCCCATCGTCTTCATCGAGGAGGCCGAGGTCTCCGGCGCACGGATCGAGGGGGCGGTGCGCCTCGACCCCGACTTCATCCGTCCCGACCTACAGGAGAACCTCGACCGGCATGCCTACACCCTCGACGAGAACCGTCCCGAAGTGGTGGCCAAGCGCCATGCCCTGGGCTACCGGATGGTCCGCGAGAGCATAGATCAGCTGATGGACGCCGGCTCCTTCAAGGAATACTGGCCGCTGATCGTCGCCCGCCAGCACCGGCGCGCCGACATGGAGACCCTGCGCCGGACCACGCCCGGCGACGGCGTGGTGGCCGGCATCGGCGCCATCAACGGCGAGCATTTCGGGCCCGAACAGAGCCGGGCCATGGTGGTGGCCTACGACTACACGGTCCTCGCCGGCACCCAGGGCGGACGTAACCACTACAAGCAGGACCGGATGTTCGACCTGGCCAAGCGCCTGCGGCTTCCCGTGGTCCTGTTCGGTGAGGGCGGCGGCGGGCGTCCGGGCGACGATTCCACGGGGCCGGGCGTGGCCTTCGATACGTCGACCTTCACCCAATACGCCCAGCTCAGCGGCCTGGTACCCCTGGTGGCCATCGTCAACGGCCGCTGCTTCGCCGGCAACACGGCCCTGGTGGCCTCCAGCGACGTGATCATCGCCACGGAGGGCACGACGCTTGGCATGGGCGGGCCCGCCATGATCGAGGGCGGCGGACTGGGCATCTACACACCCGAGGAAGTCGGCCCCATGTCCTTCCAGGTCCCCAACGGCGTCGTCGACATCCTGGTCCGCGACGAGCCCGAGGCGGTCGAGGTCGCCAAGAAATACCTGTCCTACTTCCAGGGCCCGGTCGCGGACTGGGAGGCGCCCGACCAGAGGACGCTCCGGCACGTCATCCCCGAGAACCGCCTGCGGCTTTACGACATGCGGGAGATCATCTCGACGATCGCCGACATCGGCTCCGTCCTCGAGATCCGCGAGAAGTTCGGGGTGGGCGTCATCACCGCCTTCATCCGGGTCGAGGGCAGGCCCATGGGGGTGATCGCCAACAACCCGCATCATCTGGCCGGCGCCGTCGACTCGCCCGGCGCCGACAAGGGCGCCCGCTTCATCCAGCTCTGCGACGCCTTCGACATTCCCATCCTGAGCCTGATGGACTGCCCGGGCATCATGGTCGGGCCAGATGTCGAGCGGACAGCCCTGGTTCGGCACGCCCTGCGAATGTTCAACGTCGGCGCCAATGTCACCACAGCCCTGTTCGGGGTGGTGGTGCGCAAGGCCTACGGACTGGGCGTCCAGGCCATGTGCGGGGCCAGCTCGGGCATGCCCTACTTCACCGTCGCCTGGCCCACTGCCGAGTTCGCCGGGATGAACATCGAGGGGTCGGTCAAGCTGGGCTTCCGGAAGGAGCTGGCCGCCATCGAGGACCCCGAGGCCCGGCGGGCCGATTTCGACACGCGCGTCGCGCGGGCCTACGAGAGCGCCAAGGCCGTGAACGCGGCCGCAGGTGGTGGCCTGGACGATGTGATCGATCCCGTGGAGACCCGCAGCTGGATCGTCCGGGGGCTCCAGGCCCTGCCGCCGGTGCGGCCGCGCGAGGGCAAGAAGTACCCCTATATCGACCCCTGGTAACCCCCCGCCCGGCCTGGGAGCCCCCCGGTCAAGGCCTGCGCGTTAACCAAAAAGTCGTGCCTGCATGGCTAGGGTCCGCCCTATCTTCGCCATGGTCCACTGCAGTCTGGCGAAGCCCCCTTGATCGGACCTGAAACAGGGCAGACCCGGAGAGACCATGGAGCCCGCCGCCATCACGCCGGAGACCTTCTCCTTCCTTGCCCTGTTCGCCCGGGCGGACTGGGTGGTGAAGTCCGTGATGGTCTTCCTCGGCCTGGCGTCGCTGGCCTCCTGGGCGGTGATCCTCGACAAGGGCATCCGCCTTCGCGGGCTGAACCAGGCGGCGAACGTCTTCGAAACCGAGGTGTCGTCAGGGCGCGGCCTCGAAGACATCGCCCTGGAGGCCGGCGACAACCCGCCCCATACCCTTCACCGGATGCTCCAGGCGGCGCTGTTCGAATGGCGCGAGGTGCGCGGGCGCGGACCGGTCTCGGAGGGGCAGGCAGCCTTCCTGATCCAGCGGGTCGACCGGGTCCTCGATGCCGCCATCGCCCGTGAGGCCCTGCGGATCGAGGCGGGACTGTCGGCCCTGGCCATCGTCGCCACGGCTTCGCCCTTCATCGGCCTGTTCGGCACGGTGTGGGGGATCATGCACAGCTTCCAGGCCATAGCGGTCCAGAAGAACACCAACCTGGCCGTGGTGGCGCCCAGCATAGCCGAGGCCCTGTTCGCCACCGCCCTGGGCCTGATCGCCGCCATTCCTGCCTATATTGCCTTCAACCACTACTCCTCCGCGGTCGGCCGCTACACCGCCCGGCTGGAGGCCTTCGCTGACGACCTGTCCACCGCCGTCCAGCGGCGACTGGCCGCGAAGGTCTGACCCATGGCCCTGTCTGCGAACGACGCGTTTTCCGGGGCCGGCGGTGGAGGCCGCAGGCGGCGCTATGGCCGCAACAGGCGCTCGGCCCTGTCCGAGATCAATGTGACGCCGCTTGTGGATGTCATGCTCGTCCTCCTGATCGTATTCATGATCTCCGCACCCCTGCTGACGGCCGGCGTGCCCCTTGAACTCCCGAAGACCGAAGCCGGCGCCATCCGGGAGGCCGAGGCCCCGGTCAGCATCGCGATCCGCGCCGACGGTGCCGTCTTCGTCCAGGATCAGCCGACACCCTTCGAGGCCCTGGGGCCAGCCCTCGCCGCCGCCGCCTCGGGCGACCCGGCCAGGCAGGTCTTCGTCCGTGCCGACGGGCGCGCCGCCTATGCAGATGTCGCCCGGGTCATGGCCGCCCTGTCGGTCCGCGGCTACCGGAACCTGAATCTGATCACAGAGACGGGCGGTCCCCCGGCCGGGCCGCCGCCACAGGCGCCCGCCGCGCGCCCGGGGACGCCATGAGGGGAACCCTGACTTTCAGCCCAGGGCTCGCCCTCTCTGCCCTCGCCCACCTGGCGCTGATCGCAGTCCTGCTCACGGCCCGCGCCGCAGGAACCGGCCCCCCGGTCGATCCGGGGCCGGTTGCCGTGCGGCTGGCCAGTCCATCAGACCTTTATGCCGCCGAGGCCGCAGCCGCCGGACCGCCGGCCCTGAAGGCGGAGGCCCTTGAGGTCGAGGCGACCGCACCCGAACCCGCACCGACGGTGGAGGCCGCACCGCAGCCCGCGCCGGAACCCCAGATCCCGACTCCACGCCCGGTCCCGGCCCTGGCCGCAAGGCCAGCGACGCCCCCTCCTCCCCCCCAAAAGGCCGCAGTGACGAAGCCCGCCGCCCAACCCGCCGCAAGGCCGGGACCTCCCCGCCCGGCGCCTGCCGTGACGCGACAAACGGGCGGGGGACTGGACCTCGAGGCCCTCGCCACCGAAGTCGCCCGGATGGGCGGCGGACGCCCGGGCCCTGCAGCCGCGACGGGGCCAAGCGCCGCCGCCCTTGCCGGACTTCAGGACCAACTGCAGCAGCGCTGGACCCCCAACTGCGAGGTTGAAGGCGGGCGCGATGTCCGGGTCCGGGTGAGTTTCGGCCTGACAGCCGCTGGGGTACTTGAAGGGCCCGTGGAGGCGGGTGGGCTTGAGCGCTCGGACAATCCCACCGTCAGGGCGGCTGCCGAGCGCGCCATCCGGGCCGTTCACCAGGCCGCACCCTTCCCCGACCTGGCGGGTCCATCCAATCGCCGGTTCGCCGTCAACTTCAACGCCCGGGAGGCCTGTTCATGAAGATGTCCGCAGCCGTTCTCGCCGCCTTTCTGGCCCTGTCCGGGGTCAGCCTGGCACCGTCGGACGCGCGCGCCGAGATCGAGGTGGACGTCAACCGGGGCGACATCCGCCCGCTTCCCCTGGCCGCGCCGGACTTCGAAGGTCAAAGGGGTGCCGAAATCGCCCGGGTCATCATGGACAACCTGAGCCGATCTGGGCTCTTCGCACCGGTCGACTCCGCCGGCCGTCAGTCGGAAGTGACCGTCGAGCCTGACTTCGCCGTCTGGAAGTCCCTGGGTGCCCAGGCCATGGTTAACGGTAAGGTCCATCTCGTGGATGGCCGCCTGCAGGTGGACTTCCGCCTCTGGGACGTTCCCGCCGGCCAGCAGCTGCTCGGCCTGCAGTTCACCTCCACCCCCGAGAACTGGCGCCGCGTGGCGCACAAGATCTCCGACGCCGTCTACGAGCGGCTGACAGGCGAGAAGGGCTATTTCGACACTCGGGTGGTCTTCGTTTCGGAAACCGGCGGTCGCCTTGAGCGGACGCTCAGGTTGGCGGTCATGGACCAGGACGGCGCCAATCCCAGCTACCTGACCGATGGCTCGGAGATCGTCCTGTCGCCGCGCTTTTCCGCCTCCAGCCAGGAGATTACCTACATGGCCCTGCGGCCCGAGGGGTCGGCCGTCTACCTGCTGAACCTGGAGACCGGTCGCCGGGAGAGCCTCGGCCAGTTCCCCGGCATGGTGTTCGCCCCGCGGTTCTCGCCGGACGGGCGCCAGGTGGCCTTCGCCGTGGAGAAGAACGGTAACTCGGACATCTGGGTCATGAACCTGGTCAACCGGCAAAGCCGTCGCCTGACCTCGGACCCGGCCATCGATACCTCCCCGGCCTTCTCCCCCGATGGAAGCCGGATCGTCTTCAACTCCGATCGTGGCGGCTCGCCCCAGCTCTACATCATGGATGCGGCGGGGGGCGGAGCCCGGCGCATCTCCTTCGGAGACGGGCGCTACACCTCACCGGTCTGGAGCCCTACAGGCGACTTTATCGCCTTCACGCGGCAGGGCGGCGGAAAGTTCCACATCGGCGTCATGCGGCCCGAGGGCTCGGACGAACGCACCCTGACTTCAAGCTACATGGACGAGGGCCCCACCTGGGCCCCGAACGGCCGGGTGCTGCTGTTCAGCCGCCAGGAAGCCGGGGGCGAACCGCACCTCTGGACCGTGGACGTCACAGGCCGCATCCTGAAACCGGCCCCCTACACCGGCGGGGCCTCGGACCCGGCCTGGTCGCCCCTGATCAACTGACGACATGAGGACACCCGAATGAACGCTCATACCGCCCTGCGCTGGACGCCCCTTTTCGCCGCCGCCGCTCTCCTGGGGGCCTGCCAGTCGACACCCAAGCCGGGCCCCACGACCGACAAGCCGCCCGAGGCCGAGACGCCTGTCGCCGGGAGTTCCGCAATCGCTTCCGGAGCGGTCCAGCCGGTGCGCCGACCGGACTCCGTGACCGGTGCGCCCCTGCCCGGTACCCAGCAGGATTTCGTCATCAATGTCTCTGACCGGGTCCTGTTCGACATCGACCAGTACGAGGTCCGGGAGGACGCGACCGACATCCTCGAGCGGCAGGCGGCCTGGCTGAACCGCTATCCCGCCGTCCAGGTCCGGATCGAAGGCAATGCCGACGAGCGGGGCACCCGGGAATACAACATCGCCCTGGGCTCTCGCCGGGCCAACGCCGTGCGCGACGAACTGGTCAACCGGGGAGTCTCGCCGTCGCGGATCTCCACCGTTTCCTTCGGCAAGGAGCGGCCAGTCGATCCCGGCGCCGACGATGAGGCCTTCCGCCGCAACCGCAATGCCCGGACAGTGCTTATCGGCGGCGTCCGCTAGTCCATGGCCGGCCTGAGGAACGCCCTCATCGGCCTTGGACTGGCGCTTGCCGTCCCGGCCATGTCCGCCGCCGCCCCCCCTGCGGAGGACCCGAGGGATGTCCGCATCCGGGAGCTTTCGGACCGGGTGTCCGACCTCGAGAGAGCCATTAAGGACATCAACGCCCAGGTCGAGTCCGCCGCGCGCAACGCCGACCTCGCCCGGGGCGATATCAAGGTCCTGCAGGACCGGATGACCGGTCCCCAACCGACCTCCCCGGCCCCCGTCGCGGTCGTGGCGGGGCCAGCGACGGCGGCCGCAGCGCCTGGATCCCCCGCCCTACCTTCGCAGGATGGCCTCACCCTCGGGCGGCAGCAGCTACAGGGCGGGGATCCCCGCACGGCCGAGGCCACCCTCACGACCTGGCTCGCGTCTGCGCCCAGCGATCCGAAGATCGGCGAAGGGGCCTATCTTCGCGGCCGGGCCCGGTCCCAGCAGTCGGCCTGGGCGGACGCTGCGGCGGATTACATCACCGCCCTGAAGGGATGGCCCGCGACCTGGTGGGCACCGGACGCCGTGGTCGAACTGGCCCGCGCCCTGGGACGGCTGGGCAAGACGGCGGAGTCCTGCCAGGCCCTGGAAACCTTGACGGCACGCTATCCGGCGGCCTCGGAGGGCGCGCGCACGCGTGCGGCGGCGGTCTCCGCCCTATCGCGGTGCGGCACCTGACCGCGGAGCCGGACCCCGGAGCCCGGGCAGAAGGGCGCCTGGACGCGAGGCTGGATGCCGGACCCGGCGCGCCCCTCGCCGTCGCCCTGTCGGGGGGCGGGGACTCCCTGGCCCTGACGCTCATCGCCGCAGAGTGGGCCCGGCGCCGGGCTCGCCCCCTGTTGGTCCTTACCGTGGATCATGGGCTAAACCCCTCAAGCCCCGACTGGACCCGAACCTGCGCACAGACGGCCCGGCGGGTCGGCGCCGGTTTCAGGGCCCTTGCCTGGGCGGGACCCCATCCGCCGACCGGACTTCCCGCGGCCGCCCGTCAGGCCCGTCACCGGCTCCTGGCTGACGCGGCGCGCGCGGCGGGTGCCCGCGTGATCCTGATGGGGCACACGGCGGACGACCGGGCGGAGGCCGAGGTCATGCGGACCCTGGGCGGGACCACACCCTCTCCCCGGGAATGGACACCTTCGCCCGTCTGGCCCGAGGGCCGGGGCGTCTTTCTCCTGCGTCCCCTGCTCTGGATCCGCAGGTCGGACCTGCGGGCGTGGCTCGCCGCCCGGGGCGAATCCTGGATCGAGGATCCGGCCAACAGCGACGTCCGGTTCGCCCGCAGCCGCGCCCGGCTCGCCCTGTCCGGCAAGCCCGACAGGGAGGCGATGGATCCTGTCTTCCGCGACGCGGGCGGAGCCGCTGCGGCCCTGTCAGCCGAGGTACAGGCGGTCCCCTTCGGACTGGCCGTGGACCGTAGACGTTTCCGGACGGCGGACAGGGGCGCGGCGATCCAGGTGGCGGGCGCAGCCTGTCTGGCCGCCGCCGGGTCCGCCAAGCCGCCGAGGTCCGCCGCCCTCGGGGCGCTCTGCGAGCGGCTGTCCGGCGACGGAGCCGTTCACGCCACCCTGGCCGGGGCCCTGATCCTTGCCGACGGAGACCGGATCCTCTGGACCCGCTCACCCGGGGAGGCCCGGCGTTCAGGCGTCGTCGACCTGGTGCTGGAAGCCGGGGAGACGGGGGTTTTCGACGGGCGCTTCGAGATCGTGGCGGACCGGCCCGCCCGGGTCAGCTTGCTGGCCGGGAGGATGTCGCGCCTGGAACCCCTGGCTCGGGCGGGCCTGGCCGCAGCGCCCGCGCCCTGCCGGGGCGCCCTGCCTGCGGTGGTGTCGGAAGGGGCCGTCTGGCTCGCCGGGACGCCGGGCTCAGGCGTCCGGCTCCGCCCCCTGGCGCGGGGGCGCCTTGTCGCGGCCTGCGGCGGCGTCGCCACCGAAGCCGGGGCGGCGGACCTTGAGGCTACCCTTCACGACTGACGGAGAGGACGTGCTCGAAGCCGCGAACGACCCGGTGGGCGAACCGGGGCCCCAGAAGGCTGGCGTGCAGGGCCCCGGGAACGCGGTCCACCCATCCGGCGCGGGAATCGACAGCAGGCGCGTTCTGGATGGCCTGGAGGTCGGCGGGCAGGGGTACAGCGCCCGCTGTCACGACAGCTACGGGCAGGTCCGGATCGAAGGGCCCCTGCATCCGCCCCTGCGCGGCCGAGGCAGGCCATTGCTGCACTTCCCGGGCCGCCGTCCGCGCATGCGAGGCCGAGGCATAGATCCGTCGCTTCTCAAGCGAAACCTCAGTCGGAAGACCGATCCGGTCCCCGGCCATCAGGGCCCAGGCCTGCATAACGCCGAGGTCGGCCACCCGGTCGAGCCCGAACATGGCCAGGCGAAAGCCGCCGACCATCCGGGCCACAGCTGGATGATTGATGGACTCTGGGGTCACGGCATCCACCAGCACAAGGCCGTCCAGGCGATGGCGGACCCGCGGGGCGAGGCTGCGAAGGAAGAGCCCGGCCATGGAGTGGCCCCCGAGAACCAGGCGCGAGTTCGGGTCGATAGAGGCGACCAGGGCCTCCAGGTCAGCTGCGATGGCCCGGGCGTCGCGGGGATCTGGGCCCGGATCCGAATACCCGAGGCCGGCCCGGTCGTAGGCCAGGCTCCGGACGCCCTGCTCGGCCAGCAGGGTCTGGACGACGAACCAGTCGGCGGCGCAGCCGAAAGCGCCGCATTCCAACACGACCAGCGGTCCGCCTTCAGAAGGTCCGGCCCTCACGGCGCGCAGACGCCGGCCGCCGATGTCGACGCGTTCGCCCCGGAGCGGAGGTCCCTGGGGATCTCTCAAGGCCAGCTCCCGGAAGACCCGGGCGTCGGGGCTATTTCCAAGTGTAGGTGACCGGGGCGGCCACAGGGCCGAAGGTGATCTCGACCGAGGTGACAGCCTTGGCCCCTGCTGGCGGCTTGAACACGGCCCGCGTCGCCTCTGGCAGGACCCGGATAGGCGGCGCGCCGTCGAAGGCCACCCTCACCTCTCGGACTGATTCCTCGGGCGACTTCAGCAGCTTGGGCCGGGCGGCCTCGCCCGGAGCCTCGCCGCTGATCTGGAAATAGCGCTTGGTCTGGCTCAGGCCGGCGAACCAGACGATCTTGAAACCGTCGCCGGTCACCCACCAGCTGGGGCTGAGGCCGACGTCCGCCGAATAGGCCTTGGGGCCGGTCCCGACCGTGATCCGCCCGGACCGGGGTTCGAGAACTCCGCTGGTGTTCGGCTCGAGGGGGATGGAAAAGACGATAGGCACCGCAGGCGCTTCCGGTGACTTGGATCCTGAGCACGCTGTAAGTAGGACAATCGACGCGAGCAAAAGCCCGTTTACGAGACTTCGCATGACTTGCCTCCCTGATGGCGGAAGGGAGAGTGTACCCGGCGGAAGAGTGCTGCAAGCGGATGCTGAATTTCAAAAAGTCGCGCTTCACAGAGACTTGAGGATACCCTCGACCATCTTTTTGGCGTCGCCGAACAGCATCATGGTGTTGTCCCGGAAGAAGAGTTCGTTCTCGACGCCGGCATAACCCGAGCTCATTCCGCGTTTCACGAAGAGAACGGTCCGGGCCTTTTCGACGTCCAGGATGGGCATGCCATAGATGGCGCTGGAGCGGTCGGTCTTGGCCGCCGGGTTGGTGACGTCATTGGCCCCAATGACGAAGGCCACGTCTGCGGTCGGAAACTCGGCATTGATGTCCTCAAGCTCGAAGACCTCATCATAGGGCACGTTGGCCTCGGCCAGCAGGACGTTCATGTGCCCGGGCATACGGCCAGCGACGGGGTGGATGGCGTACTTCACGTCGACGCCCTCCGCCTTCAGCTTGTCGGCCATCTCGCGGAGGGCATGCTGGGCCTGGCTGACGGCCATGCCGTAGCCGGGAACGATGATCACCTTGGAGGCGTTCTTCATGATGAAGGCCGCATCCTCCGCCGAGCCCTTCTTGACCGGGCGGGTCTCGATCCGGCCGCCGGCCGCCGCCGCGCTGTCATCGGCGCCGAAGCCGCCCAGAATGACCGAGACGAAGCTGCGGTTCATTGCCTTGCACATGATGTAGGACAAGATCGCCCCCGATGAGCCCACGAGGGCACCGGTGATGATCAGGGTGATGTTCTCGAGGGTGAAGCCCAGGGCCGCCGCCGCCCAGCCCGAATAGCTGTTCAGCATTGACACCACGACGGGCATGTCCGCGCCGCCGATGGGGATGATGAGGGTGATCCCGAGGATGAGGGCCAGGGCGAAGATGGCCCAGAAGGCCCACAGGGCCGAACCGCCGCTGACCACCAGAACGCCGACCAGGACCACCAGGGCAAGGCCGATCCCTATGTTCAGGACATGCCGGGCGGGAAGCAGGATGGGCGCCCCCGACATGTTGCCGTTCAGCTTGGCGAAGGCGATGATCGAGCCGGTGAAGGTCACCGCGCCAATGGCCAGGCCCAGGGACAGTTCCACAAGGGAAACGCCGTGAATGGCACCCGGCGCACCGATCCCGTAGGCGCCCGGCGTATAGACGGCGGCCACGGCCACGAGGCAGGCGGCCAGGCCGACCAGGCTGTGAAAGGCGGCCACCAGCTGGGGCATGGAGGTCATGGCCACCCGGCGGGCGATCACCGCGCCGATCCCGCCGCCGACGCCAACGCCGCCTAGGATCAGGCCGACGGTCAGGCCATCCAGCTTATCCTGGCTGAAGAGGGTGACGAGGGTCACGCCGATCGCAAGGGCCATGCCGATCATGCCGTTGCGGTTGCCCGCCTGGCTGGTCACCGGGCTGGACAGCCCGCGCAGGGCCAGGATGAAGAGAACCCCGGAGACAAGGTAGAGAATGGCGGCGAAGTTGGCGCTCACTTGGCGGCATCCTTCTTGGCGGGCTCTTTTTTCTTGTACATGGCCAGCATCCTTTGGGTGACCAGGAAGCCCCCGAAGATGTTCACCGCCGCCAGTCCAGCGGCAAGGGCGCCTGCGCCCTTGGAGATCATCGCCGCACCTGCGCCGGCGCCGGGCGCGCCCTGTGCGGCCGCAGCCAACAGGGCCCCCACGATGATCACCGAGGAGACGGCGTTGGTCACCGCCATCAGGGGCGTGTGCAGGGCTGGAGTGACGCTCCAGACCACGTAGTAGCCGATGAAGATGGCCAGAACGAAGATGGCCAGCCGAAAGACTGTAGGATCAACGTCCATGTGCGCCTCCATCAGGATCCGGCGAGAGCCGGATGCACGATCTTTCCGCCGCTGACGACCAGGGCAGCCTTGAGGATTTCATCCTCACGGTCGGGAGCGACAGCCCCGTCCTTGTCGAGAAGAAGGCCCGAAAAAGCCAGCAGGTTCCGGGCGAACAGGGCCGAGGCGTCCGCCGCAACCCGACCCGGCATGTTGGCGATACCGAGGATCTTTGCCCCGTTGTCCGTTTCGACGGTCTCGCCGACCTTCGCGCCCTCGACATTGCCGCCCTGCTCAACGGCGAGATCGACGAGGACCGAGCCGGCCTTCATCGAGGCGACCTGGGCCGCCGTGACCAGGCGGGGCGCCGGCCGGCCCGGGATCAGGGCGGTGGTGATGACGATATCCTGCTTGCCAATGTGGCCAGAGATCAAGTCGGACTGCTTGGCTTGGTACTCCGCGCTCATCTCCTTGGCGTAGCCGCCAGCGGTCTGGGCATTGCGGAATTCGTCGTCCTCGACGGCGATGAACTTGGCCCCGAGAGACTCCACCTGCTCCTTGGTGGCCGGCCTGACGTCGGTGGCGGTCACCACGGCGCCAAGTCGGCGGGCCGTGGCGATGGCCTGGAGCCCGGCGACGCCGACCCCCATCACGAACACCTTGGCCGCGGCGATGGTGCCCGCGGCGGTCATCATCATGGGCAGGGCGCGGCCATAGGCGCTGCCCGCCTCGATCACGGCGCGGTAGCCGGCGAGGTTGGCCTGGGAGGACAGGACATCCATCGCCTGGGCGCGGGTGATCCGGGGAATGAACTCCAGGGCATAGGCGTCCGCCCCGCTGGCGGCGAGGGCCTCGAGCCCGGCGCGGTCCTGGTAGGGGTTGAGCGAGGCCGCGACAATGGCGCCCGGCTTCAGGGCCGAAAGGGCCTCGGCGGAGGGCGCCCGTATGCCGAAGAGAATATCCGCACCCTTGACGGCGTCGGCGGCGGACGTGGCCAGCCGCGCGCCTGCGGCGGCGTAGTCGGCGTCAAGGCAGGCGGCGCCCTGGCCGGCTCCGGCCTGGACGGCCACAGTGAAGCCTGCGGCGATCAGCTTGCGAACAGTCTCGGGCGTGGCGGCGACCCGGGTTTCCCCGGGATGGGACTCACGGATAACAGCGATGACGGCCATAGGTCGTTCCGGTCTCCCGATGATGGTACAGGCTCAGCCCGACCCTAATGCGCCGCGTCGGGCTTTTCCCGAAGAACGACAATGCCGATCACAGTCATGGCCAAGGACACGCCCAGGCCCGTCAGGAAGCCGGCGGGGGTGCAGAACCAGAGGACCAGAAGGATCAGCAGGGCGGCGATCGCCAGGGATCCCCACTTGGTCAGGACCATGAAGCCGCCATAGGTGGCGGCCTGCTCGCTGATGTCCATGTCGCCGTGATGATATTCGGAAGGCATTCGGGACTCTCTTGTTCCGACACAGGGTCTCTCGAGGGGGGGGTTACACGTTCCGGCCGCGCCGCTCAAGTCCGCCGGTGAGGTAGGGCTCAGGCACCGGGCCAGACCGCCAGAAGGCCGCGGAGCGCCGAAATCAGCGCCAGGGGTTGGTCGATCATGATGTGGTGGGCGGAGTCCGGAATGGCGATCTCCAGGGTCTGGGGCGGCAGGGGCGAGGGTCCGCCCTCCTTCCGACGGCTGATGATGGCCGAACGGTCGCCGTAGATATGGACCAGGGGGATGGCGACCTGGGGGGGGGCGCCGCCCATCAGGCCGCTCATCAACCCGCGGTCGAGCTTGGCCCACATGTTGGGGTCGAAGCGCCAGCTCCAGCCCTCGGAGCCGTCCGGCTTGGTCACCTTCTTCAGGGACTGGCGGGCGATGTAGTCGGCGATGAAGAGGTTGCCGGCCACCTGTGGGGGCATGAGGCGGAATCGGGACAGGGCCTCTTCCAGGCTGGGATAGACCCGCTGGGCCCGGTCGCCCGTTGGGATGTTCCGGACCTGCTCGGCCATGCGCTCGGCCATGCGCTTGCCCTCGGCGGAGTCCGGGGGCGGCCCGCCGAAACCCGTATCCACCAGGATAGCGGCGCGCATGCGATCGGGATGACTGGCGGCGGCGAAGAAGACCTGGGACCCGCCGAAGGAATGGCCGATATAGATCGGCTTTCCAGCTTCGTAGAGCCCCGCGGCCTGGGCCACAGCCTCCGCGTCAGTGGCAAAGTCCTGGAAGGCGTAGGTCTCGCGCCAGTCCGAATCGCCCATGCCCGCCAGGGACATTGAGGCCACCCGGAAGTCCTGGGCGAGAAAGGGGGCGATGAAGCTCCACCAGTCGGCGTGGGCGGAGTTGCCATGCACCAGGAGCAGGCCGGGCTTACCCCGCTCTCCCCAGACCAGCATCTCGATCCGGGCGCCGAGGGACTCCACATGACTGCGCTCCGGCGCCTGGGCCAGGGCGTTGCGGAACCATTCGGGGGCGTCCGGCTCCCCGCCGCGGAAGGGGGCGAGCGGTGCCTGGACCTCTGGCGGCAGGGCCCCCGGTTCAGTGTGTATGGGGCGGTCGTCGTAATACCCGACGGGCGCGCCTTCCTTGATCGCGGGATCGATCGGCATGTTCTACTCCTGCGCCTCCCGGTAGCCCGCCTTTCGGCGGATGGACCGGATGCCTTTGTACACTCCCGTGCCGGTCATCAGTATCCGGTCACCCGACCAGATCCGCCCCGCAACAGTAAAGATATCGCCGTCCTCAGCGAGGATTTCGCTGGTCCCCTCGACCCAGTTGCCCATCAGTCCAGGACCCATGAAGTCGGTCACCAAGCGGACCGTCACCCAGCCCATCTCGCGCTGGTTGGAGATCACCCGGCCCCAGGCCATGTCGGCGAAGCTCATCAGCATACCGCCATGGCAGTTGTTCATGCCGTTGGCGTGATGGCCCCCAACCCGGAAGGCCATCACCTCGACATTCGTCTCCGGATCCCGGCGCGAATAGAAGGGCCCGACCGTTCGGCCGAAGCCGTGCTGCCAGAGATTGATCACGAAGCCGCCGGGCACAATGGCCGTCTGGCCTTCTGTCAGGTCATCGGACATAGCGATCGGGTGACTAAAGGAGCCCCGGAAAATGGCAAGCGCCTTCCGGCTTGGCGGGGGCGGCGGCACATGATTGATAGGGGGCTCCAGGAGTTCCCGGAGGGGTGTTCGGAATGCTGAGATCCGGTGTGCTGGCGTTCGGACTGGCCGCCCTGGCCCTTACGGCCTGCGCCTCGACGAAGGGCGCGACCCCAAAGGCGGAGGCCAAGGCCGCCGCCGCCAAGCCCCTGCCCGCCGGACTGGATCCAGGTGCGCGGCCCAACGTCTTTCCGTCGACCTACAAGCCCCTGCCCTCAGCAGACTTCGCGATCGTCTACGCCCGGGCCTACACGGGAACGGGAAAGGCCCTTGAGAATGCCACGGTCATCGTCCGGGGCGGCAAGATCGCCTCAGTCGGCGAGGGCCTTGAGGTGCCGCAGGGCCTTCAGGTCGTGGACGCCCGCGGCAAGTGGGTCACCCCCGGCCTGATCGACACCCACTCCCACCTCGGCGTCTACGCCTCGCCCTCCGTAGCCGCGCACTCCGACGGCAACGAACTGACCAATCCGACCACCCCCCAGGTCTGGGCCGAACACTCGGTCTGGCCCCAGGACCCGGGCTTCAACACCGCCCGGATCGGCGGGGTCACCACTGTCCAGGTCCTGCCCGGGTCCGGCAACCTGATCGGCGGCCGCGGGGTGACCCTGCGCAACGTGCCTTCCCGGACCGTGCAGGGCATGAAGTTCCCGGGCGCGCCCTATACCCTGAAGATGGCCTGCGGCGAGAACCCCAAGCGCGTCTACGGGTCCCGGGGCCGGGCGCCCTCCACCCGGATGGGCAATGTCGCCGGCTACCGCGCCGCCTGGATCGAGGCGGCGGAATACACGCGCAAGTGGGACGACTACCGGGCGAAGATCAGCCGTAGCGAGAAGGCCGAGCCACCCCGCCGGGACCTGGGCATGGACACCCTGTCCGCCGTCCTACGGGGCGAGATCCTGGTCCAGAACCACTGCTACCGGGCCGACGAGATGGCGATCATGATCGATATCGCCAAGGAGTTTGGCTATCGCATCACCGCCTTCCACCACGCTGTGGAGTCCTACAAGATCGCCGACATCCTGGCTGCGAATGGCATTTGCACGGCCACCTGGGCCGGCTGGTGGGGTGCCAAGCTGGAGATGTACGACTCGGTCGAGGCGAACGTTCCCCTGCTGCAGGCCGCCGGAGCCTGCGCCATCATCAAGTCCGACGATCCCGACCTGACCCAGAGGCTGAACCAGGAGGCGGCGGTCGCGCTGGCCGCTGGCCGCGCCGCCGGGCTGAAGATCACCGAGGCCGAGGCCATGGCCTGGATCACAGCCAACCCGGCCAAGGCCCTTGGCATCCTCGACCAGACCGGCACCCTCGAGGTCGGCAAGCGGGCGGACCTCGTGATCTGGGACCGTGATCCCTTCTCGGTCTACGCGCGGACCGAGAAGGTCTTCATCGACGGTGCCCTGACCTGGGACCGCCGGGACCCCAGATACCAGCCGAGATCGGATTTCGACCTTGGCCAACCCGGTGAGGGAGTCCGCTGATGCCCCGCCGCCTTGCCCCCATCGCCGCCGCCTTGGCCTTCGCCGCCGCACTGCCAGCCGCAGCCGAGACCCTCGCCATTACCGGCGCGCGGATCCTCACCGCCGGCCCAGCCGGGACCCTGGAGCCGGGTGTGGTGGTCATCCGCGACGGCAAGATCGTCTCGGTTGGCCGAGGAGCGCCGCCCGCCGGTGCCCGGGTGATCGACGCCTCTGGCACCGTGGTGACCCCCGGCCTCTTTGCGACCGGGAGCCTGCTGGGTGCCGTCGAGATCAGCTCTCTGGGCGACGATACTTCGGTCGACAATCCCCAGGTCGGCGCGGCCTTCGACATCCGCGAAGGCCTCGATCCCGCCTCGACCCTGATCCCCGTGGCGCGGACGGGAGGGCTCACCAGCGCCGTTGTCCTGCCCCAGCCTACCGGCGGCGGTTGGGACTACCACGAGGACGATGGCGACGTCGCGGACGACCAGCTGACCTCCGGCGGCGACGGTGGGCCACGGCCCAACACCCTGTTTGCTGGGCAGGGCGCCGTCATCCGCCTCAACGGCGGCGAGGACATGGTCATGCGCGGCGGCGTCGGCGTGGTCGTGGCCTTCGGCAAGGCCGGCGCGCGGTCGGCCGGTGGGGCGCGGGGCGCCCAGACCGCGGCCCTGAAGGCGGTGCTCGCCGACGTCCGCGCCTATGCCGCGAACCGGGGCGCCTGGGAAAAGGGAAGCTATCGCGAGCTTGGCCTGTCCAAGGCAGACCTCGAGGCCCTGGTGCCGCTCGTCCAGGGACGCACACCCCTCATCGCCCGCGTCCACAGGGCGGCCGACATCCGCGCCGTCCTGAAGCTTGCCCGGGAGGAGAAGCTGAAGCTCATCCTCGAAGGGGCCGAGGAAGGCTGGATGACGGCCGCAGAGATCGCCCGCGCCGGCGTCCCGGTCATCATCAATCCGATCACCAACCGTCCGGAGAGCTTCGAGATCCTGGGCGCGACCCTGGAGAACGCCGCCCGGCTGCACGCCGCCGGCGTGACCCTGGCCTTCACGGCGCCGGAGGGGGCCGCCCACCGGGCCCGCGAGACCCGCTACGGCGCCGGCACGGCGGTCGCCTGGGGCCTGCCCTGGGACGCGGCCCTTGCAGCGGTGACGATCAATCCGGCGCGGATGTTCGGCGTCGGCGACCGCACCGGAAGCCTGGAGCCCGGCAAGGACGCCGACCTGGTGATCTGGTCAGGCGACCCCTTCGAACCCCTCTCGACGCCGAAGGCGGTCTACATCCGCGGCCAGGCCCAGTCCCTGACCACCCGCCAGACGGAGCTCAGGGACCGCTACCTGGATCTCGGAACGCCCCTGCCACCCGCCTACAAGCACCGCTAGGGCCTGCCGGACCGGCGCGTCAGCCCACCAGAGCCTCGAAGGCGTCGACCTGGCGCTCAAGCTGGCGCACGCCCGCCGCCCAGAAGTCCGGGTCCCGGGGGTCGAGACCAAAACGCGCCAGGGCCTCGGCGCAGGTCCGGGTCCCCCCGGACGCCAGCAGGTCCTCGTAGAGGGGCACGAAGGCCACGGGGTCCTCCCGGCGCCTCTCCATCAGGGCCCGGACCAGCAGGTCGCCGAAGGCGTAGGCGTAGACATAGAAGGGCGAGTGCACGAAGTGGCTGACATAGCCCCAGTAGTGCTCGTAGCCGGCGTTCAGCCGCACCGCCGGGCCCAGGCTTTCGCCCATCACCTCCAGCCAGAGTGCGCCGATCGCCTCGGGGGACAGCTCGCCATCGCGGCGGGCGGCGTGGAACCGGGTCTCGAACCGGTGGAAGGCCATCTGCCGGACGACTGTGTTCAGGCCGTCCTCGATCTGCCCGGCCAGCAGGCCCCGCCTTTCCGCTGGCCCGGCCTCTGCCAGGAGGCGCTCGAAGACCAGCCCCTCCCCGAAGATGGAAGCGGTCTCCGCCAGGGTCAGGGGCGTGTCGGCCAGCAGGGTGCCCAGCGGAGCGCAGAGGCGCTGGTGGACAGCGTGGCCCAGCTCGTGGGCGAGGGTCAGGACATCCCGGCGCTCGCCCATATAGTTCAGGAAGACATAGGGATGATGCGGCGCGATCACCGGGTGGGAATAGGCCCCCGACTGCTTGCCCGGGCGGGGCCGGGCGTCGATCCAGGGCTGTTCAAAAAGGTCGCGGGCCCCGTCCGCGAACCGGGGCGCCAGGTCCCGGAAGCTGGCCTCGACGATCTCGCGCGCCTCGGGCCAGGTCCAGGTCCGCGGCGCGCCGGAGTCCAAAGGCGCATTGCGGTCCCAGTGATCCAGGACGGTCCGCCCCATCACCTTCGCCTTCAGGCGGTAGTAGCGATGGCTGACCCGCGCATAGCCGGATGAAACCGCAGTCACGAGGGCGTGGACGGCCTCGGGGTCGACCTCATTGCCAAGGTGGCGTCCCGCCGCCGGATCCGGATACCGCCGCCAGCGATCCTCCACCTGCTTCTCGAAGGCCAGGGTATTGAGGGCCAGGGCCAGGGTCGGTCCCGACTCGGCGAGGGCGGAGGACAGGCCCGAGGCCACCCTCCGGCGCGCTTCCGGGTTCGGGTCGGAAAGGGCGTTCAGCGCCTCCGGCAGGGTCAGCCGGCGGCGGCCCGCCCGCACCTTCATCCGGGCGAGGGTCTCGTCATAGAGCCGGGTCCAGTTGGCCACCGCCGGGCCCCGGTCGACCAGAATGCGCTCCAGGTCCGCCGAGAGCTCATGCGGCCGGAAGGCCCGCACCCGGCGTAGCCAGGGTCGCCAGCGCGCGGCATCGGATGACGCCGCCAGGGCGGCCTCGATCTCGGCGTCCTCCAGCTGGTTGATCTCGAGGGTGAAGAACAGGCTCTCGGCGCCGATTGCAGCCGACCGGGTCCGGATGTCCGCCTCGAAGCGCGCCCAGTCTGGATCATCCCGGGCGGTAGACGCCGCCAGGCCGGCGAAGGCCCCGATACGCCAGAGCGCATTGGAGGCCGCCTCATGGAGCCGGACCCCCTGGTCCAGGAGCCCGCCGAGGGCGGCCGGGTCGGAACGTGAACCCACCAACCGCCCCTCCAGGGTGAGCAGTTCGGCGTTGGCGGCAGCGGCGGCGTCAAAATCGGCGTCGATGCGGGGGTCTTCCCGGCCCGCGTAGAGGTCATCAAGACGCCAGACGGGAAGGGTGTCGGGGGAAACATGAGCGGTCATGTCCCGAACCTAGCCCACGGCTCCCCGCCGCCGCCAGCCCCAGGCTGACGAGAAAACGGCACCTTCGACTTGACGTCACGGCAGGTGAGGGGCGAGATTAGGCCTTGGCTGGGGATCGCCGCTGACCTGACCGGAGTAGATACCAAAAAATGATGTTCCGAGCCGCCGTCCTTGCCCTGGCCACCCTGGCCGCCGCGCCCGCCGTTTCCGCAGCCGCGCCCGCAGCGCCGGCAGATCCCGCCCGGGTCTCTACCCCCTGCTTTCGCCTGAGCGACCTTGGCGGACACACAATCGCCTCGTCGGACACCCTCTACTATTCGGTGCGCCGGAAGGAGGTCTACAAGTTCACCTTCAGCGGGTCGTGCCTCGCGGGTGTGACCACTTCGGACCCCCTGGTTCTGGAGCCCCTCGGCGCCTCCAGCCAGATCTGCAAGCCCATGGACCTGAACCTCGGCGTGGCCGGACCCATTACCCGGCGCTGCATTATCAAGTCGATCGAGCGGCTGACCCCCGAACAGGCCGCAGCCCTGCCCAAGAAGCTGAAGCCCTAGAGCCTGTTCCTTTCAGACGGAACGTCTGAAAGGGCAAAACAGGCTCTAATTTCAGTATGTTAGATCATGTTTCGATCCGATAACCGGTTCCCACTTATCGGAACATGATCTAGATCCAGTTCTGCGGGCCTCAGCGGCCCTGAGGCAGGGGCTCGAGTCCCAGGCAGACCGAGACGCAGCGCCGCGCCAGCTCCTCGCCGGCGTCGACCATGGGCACGCGGACATCCGCCGGGTCGAGCACCAGGGGCGCTTCCGTGCAGCCGGCGATGACCGCCTCTGCGCCTTCGGCGACCAGGGCCTCGGCGAGGGCGGCCATGCCCTCCCGGACCTCGGGTCCCAGGTCGCCGCCCTTGATCCGCGCCAAGAGATCCATGAAGCGGGCCTGGTCGTCCCGGGACAGGGTGACCAGACCCATGCCCTGGGCGGCGATGTACTCGTGGTAGAGCCTGAGGGCGTCGCGGGTTCCCAGCACCCCTGCCCTGCGGGCGCCCGTGTCCCGGGCCACTCGGCAGGCGGTCTCGATCATGTCCACCACGGGAAGGCCCGAGGCCCGGCTGATCAGGTCTGCGTGGACGTGGGCGGTGTTGCAGGCGATGGCCAGGACCTGGGCGCCAGCGCCCTGGAGACCGCCGGCCATCTCCGCCAGGACCGGCCCGGCCTGGGCGAAGGGATCGTTTCGGTCGGGCACCTGGGGATTGATGTCCACGAGGACCCGGATGTGGTCCTGGTCCTTGCTCGCAGGCGTCAGGGCCTGGAGCTTGCCCAGGAAGTCCAGGGTTGCGGCGGGCCCCATGCCGCCAAGGACGCCGAGAACCTGGCTCATTCGAGATGTCCTTCCAGAACGGATGTATAGCCCGCCAGACCCTGCGCGCCGCCGGTGTGCAGGAAGACCACGGTCTCGCCGGCCCAGCGACCCTTGCGGGCATAGTCGATGAGCCCCTTCACGGCCTTGCCGGTATAGACCGGGTCCAGCAGCAGGCCCTCGGTGCGGGCCGCGAGGCGCAGGGCCTCGAAGACCCCCTCGTCGGCGATGCCGTAGCCCGCGCCAACATAGTCACAGTCAGCGACGGTCATTTCCCGACGCACCCGGTCCGCCGAGCCCAGCAGGGCGGCGGTCTCGACGGCCAGGGCGTGGACGTTGGCCTCCTGGCGGTCCCGGTGTGCGCGAACGCCAAAGCCGTGGACCGGAATGTCCGCACCGATCGCGGCCAGGCCAGCAATGAGGCCGGCGTGAGTGCCCGCGCTGCCGGTGGCGGTGACGATCCGGTCGATCTTCAGGTCCTGGGCGTCGGCCTGGACCAGGAGTTCGCGGGCGCAGTCAGCGTAGCCCAGGGCCCCGACCGCATTCGAGCCGCCACCCGGGATGATGTAGGGCCGACCGCCCCGGGCCCGGACCTCGTCTGCCACCTCCGCAAGAGCCGCGTTCATGTCGCTCCCGGCCGGGACCCGGCGCAGTCGCCCACCCAGCAGCCGGTCGAGAAGGACGTTGCCCGACAGGTTG
Source organism: Phenylobacterium deserti (assembly GCA_945859865.1). GTDB lineage: Bacteria > Pseudomonadota > Alphaproteobacteria > Caulobacterales > Caulobacteraceae > Phenylobacterium > Phenylobacterium deserti_B. The sequence goes on along the minus strand of CAMAOY010000021.1, from coordinate 110 downwards.
TAGTCCTCGGCCTCCGTCGCCACCCGGGTCTCCAGGATGATCTCGCAGGCGAGCCCGAACCGGGCCGCGGCGGCGGCGGCCTGCCGGACGTGGTTGGACTGGACCGCCCC
>CAMAOY010000020.1 GCA_945859865.1 Phenylobacterium deserti | reverse complement strand
TTCAGTGCGGGTCTTGCTCATGGCGGGCCTCCGGTCGAATGTGCGCCCGGTTTAGCGGAGCCCGGCCAGACTTCAAGGCGGCCGCCGCCGGAGGATGGCCATGGACGCGGGCTGGACCCATCACGGCAAGGTGCGCGCCCGCGAGCATGAGGGCACCATCGAGGTGGTCGTCGACGGCCTGACGACCCAGAGCCGCTATTACAAGCCGCTGATCTACGAGTTCTTCCGCAAGGCCTGGCGTGGCGGCCGGCCCGCCTGGGGCGAGTTCTCGGTGGAAATCGTAATGGACTATGTGGGCGATCCGCCCTGGATGGACCTGGACAACCTGGCCAAGGCCCTGCTGGACGCTATCAAAGGCTATGTCTTCCATGACGACGCCCAGGTGGCCCGGCTGCTGGTGGAGCGGCGCGCCGGCGAGCGCGAGCGGATCTCGATCCGGGTCCGGCGGCTGGGTGACGCGCCTGACAGATCGGCGTGAACGGGGCGTCCTGAAACGCGAGACGGCCGCATCCCGGGGGTGGGGATGCGGCCGCACGATCGTCTCCCGGGGGATTGGGGGGAGACGGAAGCTCAGCGGTACTGTTGAATCCGCGTGGTCCTTAGCCCGGCCAGGCCATGCTTCTCGATGGACTTCTGCCAGGCTTGGAACTCCTCCTGCGTCAGGGAATACCGTTCGCAGGCCTGTTCGAGGCTGAGCAGCCCGCCACGAACGGCGGCCACCACCTCGGCCTTGCGACGGATCACCCAGCGCCCGGTGTCCGCCGGCGGCAGGTCCCGTATGGTCAGCTGTGAGCCGGTCGGCCCGATGACATAGGCCTCGCCCCGGCTGTTAGTCCGCAGCTGTGTCTGTTGTTGTTGATACATGGCTTTACGCCCTTCCCACCATCAGGTCTTGAGACCAGTCTGGCCGCCATCGCATAACGTCAGGTGAAAAATCGTAGTAAATAAACTGATAATCACAGCCACCCCCATGTATTAAAGAGATACAGTCAAGATGTGTTGCGATGTTAAATCGCGTTAACTTCAAGGCTTATCTCTTCATATTGATAAGCTCTTCCAGCATCTGGTCGGCGGTCGTGATGATTTTTGAAGATGCGGAATATGCTCTTTGGGTAGTTATGAGCCCGGTGAACTCTGCAGACAGGTCGACCTTCGAGGCCTCGAGGGATGAGGACTGAATGGAACCGGCGCCGCCCAGTTGCGGCTCCTTCACAGAATACTCGCCGGACCGGGTCGACTGGGAATAGGCGTTGCCGGCCACCGCGCTCAAGCCATCGGGGTTGGCGAAGGTTGCCAGGCCAATCTGGGCCACCAGGCGGACCAGGTTGTTGTCGAAGATGGCCGTGACCTTGCCGTCTTCCGAGACCTCGACGCCCGACACATTGCCGAGGGGCGCGCCGTCGGGGTTGATGGAGGCGACCGCAGAAGTGGCCGAGAACTGGGTGAACTTGGTGAGGTCCATGTCGATGCTGGCGGCGTTGATGCCCAGGCCAGCGGCCCACCTGAGGCCCGCGCCGGCCGAGGAGGCGGCGAGGGCGATGTTCGGCGGATTGCCGATCCCCAGGGTTTGGCCGAAGAGGGTCGAGTTGGCTTCATCGAAGGAGCCATCTGATTTGAACGTCATCAAGCCCTGGGCGATCTGGCCCGGACGTGTGGCGCCGGCGACGTCGCTGGCCGGCACGGAGTAGATCTCCGCGTGCCAGGAGTTGGCGGCGGTCGAGTCCTTCAGGAAGGCCATGGCCACCCGGCGGCTGCCGCCACCGGAGTCGATGATGTTCATCTGGAAGGTGAAGTCCGGCTTGGTGCCGGTGGCGGGGTTGTTGGCGTAGTCGGCCAGGGAGAAGGCGGTGCCGCCAGCGTAGGTGGCGTCGCCCACCGAGCCGGTGATGCCCCGCTTGTCGAGGTTGGCGTTAATGAGGATCTCGGAGGTCGGCAGGACCTGGGCCCCCAGGTCCTTGATATTGATCGATTTCATCTGGCTCAGGTCGGAAGGATCGGTGACGATGGTCCCGGTGGCGTCCGCCGGCCAACCCTGGAGATAGTAGCGGGAATCATTGACCAGGTAGCCATCGGCATCGACGCTGAACGAGCCTGAGCGGGTGAAATACCGGGGATCCTGGGTTGTCACGTTGGCGCCGTTCTCAGTCACCACGAAGAAGCCGTTGCCGGCGATGGCAAGGTCGGTCGGCGACGCCGCCGGCTGGATCAGGCCCTGGTCGCCGATGAAGTGACGGGTGATCGCCTCTACCCCGCCGGCGGAGTAGCGGCCCTTCACGACCTGTGAGGTCACGACGTTGGCGAAGTTGATCTGGACCCGCTTGTAGGCGGTGGTGTTGGTGTTGGCGATGTTGTCTGAGATCGCGGCCAGGGCCGAGGAGTTGGCGATCAGACCGGAGACGCCGGCGAGGAGGGCGCTGTTGATGCTCATGGTGTCTGCTTTCCCGGGGTGTCGGTTTCAAGGAGTGAAGTGGCGGCCTAGGCGGGCTGCCGGACGGAGGTGACGGCGGTCCAGGGGACCCTTGCGCCGCCAATGGAGAGGACGGGTTTTCCGTCCACCTGCTCGACGCCCGTGACGACGCCGCGCTGGAAGACTCGTGAAGTGATGGTGGCGCCGGAGGCGTCCCTCGGTGTGATGCGAAGGGTGTACTCGCCGCCGTCAGGCCGCTTCAGGCCCGTAAGGTCGGTTCCCGACCAGGTGAATGTGTGATCGCCCGCCGAGACGCCGGAGGGCGAGGCCACGGCCAGGGTCCGGCCGTTGGCGTCAACCACTTCGACCTTCACGGAGGCGGCGTCGCGGCCCAGGTTGTAAGCCCAGGTCGCCTTGCCGCCAGCCAGGCCGGTGGTCGGCGAGTCCGCGGAGACCTCCCGCCCGAGGACGGAAACGGCCTGGGACATGCCCGTTCCAGTGTTCCCGACCAGCTGCTTGAGGAGGTCATTGGAGTAGAGTTGCTGCTGCACCCCCGTCATCTGGACCAGCTGCTGGGTGAACTGGTTGGAATCGAGGGGGGACAGGGGATCCTGGTTCTGGATCTGGGTGGTCAGCAGCTTCAAGAAGGTGTCGTAGCTGCTGGACAGCTGGGCCTTGCCAAGGGCGCCTATGTCCTGTCCGGAGGCCTGAGATCCTGTCGCTGCATTGACGGCCATGGGTCAGATCCTGATGTCTACGCCGGCGCGGAGTGAGAGACCGCGCCCGGCGAGGGGGCTGGAGGGGGGTGGAAGGGTGTCGGCGTGCGCCTCGCGTTCGGGGGGCGACGCCGGTTGGTCCCGGCCGTCCCGGGCGTCGCTCCATCCGGACGACCGGCCCTGGGAGCGGTCGCCAGCGACGTCGAAGGACAGGCCCCCGGAAAGGTTGAAGCCCGAGGTCTCCAGGCTGCGCTGGAGGTCTTCAGCCCGGCGGCTGAGCTCTCGTGCGGAATGCGAGGTCTCGAAGGTAAAGGCGGCGCGGATCCGGCCGGACGAGTCGATCTCCAGGCGGACGTCGACCCGGCCAAGGCCCAAGGGGTTGAGCTCCAGGTCGAACCGGGTGACGCCGTCGTCCAGCTTGCGAGCGGTCTGGACGGCGAGGGCGGCGACCGTTTCCGGGGTTGAGCGCACGGGAAGGGCCTGGGCCGGCGGTGCCGGACGCAATTCGGCTGTGGCGGGGGGCGGGGCGGCGACCTCGGCGGCCTCGCGGCCAGGCGCCCCGGCCGCCATTGCCTTCAAGTCGACACCGCTGTCCTTCGCTGGGTCCTCGCCGCCTGAAACGGCAGCAGCCTGCGCCGACAGAGCCATGCGGGAGGACGTCGAGGGCGTGACCAGGGGCGCGATCGCCAGGGTTTCGGGTGCCTCGGAACCGGGTTCAGTGGCAGTTGCGGTGAGGGCGCGTCGGGCCTCTGGCGAACGGCTGGACGCCGCTTCCTGCCGTCGGGACGGTGGGGGCTCCACCAGGGCCGCCAGTTCGGAGACCGCCGCCGCCTGAGCGGCCAGGCTGGGCTCGGATGCCGCCGCCGCAACGACCTTGGCCGTCGTGGGCGGGGTGGGCACGGCCTCCTCAGGTGCGAGGATTTCGGCGGACATGGCCGCCACCGCCGCTGGACCCGCGCCCTGGGTAGGCGGGGAAGGCTCCGCCGGCATCTGGCGACCGACAATGCGAACCACGCCGGGAGGCAGCGCAGGGAAGGAGGACGCCGGTTCAGGACGGACGACCGCAACGGTATCGAAACCCGGGGTCTCAGCGGGGCGTTGGCCTTCCGTGCGTTGGCCGGCGGTGCTCGGTTCGGCGGCCCTGGGGACTTCCGCGCCGGGCGGGATGTCCGGCGCCTGAAGGCTTGCAAGGAGGGTCGTCTGGACGTCTGGCGACTTGACCTGCGCCTTGTCTACAGACTGGGCCTGAACCCCGTCCGGACGTGCGCCCGGGGCGATACCCGATGCAATAGGAGGCGACGCTGCTGGTGCTATGCCGGGCAGGAGGGAAGGCGAGGGTTGCCCGGGGGAGACAGGGGAGACAGGGGAGACAGGGGAGACGGAGGCGGCGGTAGCCTCGCCCCGGGGGCCTAAGGGGGCTCGGGGCTCTCCAGAGGCAGCGCCCTGGGCCCCAGCCTCGCGCGCAATCGGGGATGGGGGGGTCGGCGTGGGGCTCAGGACCTGGGCCATGGCGAGGACCAGGCGAGCGTCTCCGGGGAAGGTGGCGGCCGGATTGGAGCCCGCCTCCTGAGGTCCGGCAAGAGTGTCTCGCTCGCCTTCTATTTCGGGGTCCAGAAGCTGGAAGTCCCTGGTGTCGCGCTTGGTAAGGGCTCCGAGCGCCTGCGGTTCGCCCGGGTCCGCGACCACAAGGCCCGGGTCCGCGACCACAAGGACGGCCGATGTAGAGTCGGCTCCGGCCTGGTTTGACGCTGCCTTGGTCGCCACCTGCGCCGTGGCGGCCGGACTGCCAGCCGCCGGCGCCAGGGGATTTGCGCTCAGGACTCCGGCCAGGGCCGAGAGCAGGGCGGCGAAGTCTCCGCCGTCGCCATTCGGGCCGTCCGACGCGGGAGCGCCGGCGGCGAGCAGGCCGGAGGACACCGGCGCAAGAACTTGGGCGACGTTCAGGGTCAAGACGAAAAACCGGTCCGGATTTACCCTCCGGCGAGGGGCGCCTGCTGCGCCTCACGATTCCTGTCCTCACGTCGCAACCTTCGCGCCAACTTCTCCAGGAGCCCCCAGAGGGTTGAAAAATATGACGTAAATCCGATCTCACCACTCTGCGCCGCGAACTTCGGGGGCGGTTTTTGCCGGGCCCGATCCGACCGGCAAGGTCGAGTCCTGCCGCCCTGAGGCCCGACCTGGCCTGTCCTTGGCACCGTGGCCCGGGACTTGCGACATACAAGATATCTCAAAGCGGTTTCAGAAGTCGCCGCGTTGAAATGAAAGGATTTCTTCGGAGGCCTCGCGCAGGCGCTACCTAAGGAGCCCGGCAGAAATCGCCGGGACTGCGCAAGGGTTGCCGATTCAGGGGGATTGTTCCCGTGTCGCTGACTTCCGTACTGAACAATGCTTCCTCCGGACTGATCGCGGCCCAGGCGGGCCTGCGGACGGCGTCCGACAACATCGCCAACGTCAACACCCCTGGCTATGTGCGAAAGGCGATCGACCAGACGCACCGGATCATCGGTGGGGTCGGCGCCGGCACCGAGGTCAGCGGCGTTCGCCGCATCGTCGACCAGTTCCTCGTCTCGGCCGGCCTCACCGCCGCCTCCACCTCCAGTCGCTGGAGCCTGACGGCAAGCACCCTCGACAACGCCCAGAGCCTGTTCGGGGACCCGACCTCGGACACAGGCTACTTCGCGTCCCTTGACAGGGTCTGGAGCACCTTCGACGCCGCGGCCCAGAACCCGACCTCCGGCATTCTCAAGTCGCAGTCGGTGGCTGTGGTCGAGGACTTCTTCAACCAGACCGCCCGGATCAATACCCAGATCGGGCAGATGGTGGCCACCGCCGATGCCCGGGCCCTGGGCTCGACCCAGGACATCAACGACATCCTGTCGCAGATCGCGCGCCTGAACACGGACATCAGCCGCGCCTCCGTCGGCAATGGCGATGCGACCGGCGCCGAAAACGTCCAGTCGGGCCTGATCGACAAGCTCGCCACCCTGATCGACATCAAGGTCCAGCCCCGGTCCTCCGGCGGTGTGGCGATCCGCTCCTCCGAGGGCTTCGAACTGGCCGGCGACGGCGCCGCCACACTGGTCTACCGGTCCTCGGACTCCACGCCGGGCTACCTCGCCGTGAAGTATGATGTGGGTGGGGAGCAGCCCATCACGGTGACCGGCGGAGAGATGCGGGCGCTCCTGGACCTGCGCGACATCCACCTGCCCGGCATCTCAGAGCAGCTCGGGGAGTTCGCGTCCCGGGCCGCTGAACGGCTGAACGCCGCGCACAACGCCTCGAGTGCCTCGCCGGCGAAAAGCCTCCTCGAGGGCCGGGACACCGGGCTGGACCTGCCGACCGCAGTCAGCGGCTTCACGGGTGCAGCCACCCTGGCGGTCACCAACGCCTCTGGCGTCATCCAACGCCGGGTGGACATCGACTTCACGGCGGGAACCTTGAGTGTCGATGGCGGCGCCGCGAGCGCCTTCACCCCGGCCAGCTTCCTGGCCAATCTGAATACCGCTCTCGGGGCGTTCGGCGCGGCGACCTATACCAACCGCGGGCTGACCCTCAACGCCGCTTCGCCCAACGGCATCGCCATGGACGAGGGCACGTCACAGAAGGCCGGGCGGGGCTTCTCCCACTTCTTCGGCCTCAATGACCTCGTCAAGAGCTCCGGCCAGACCAGCTACGAGACCGGCCTGACGGCCTCGGATCCGCACGGTTTTACCGCCGGCGACACCCTGACCTTCCGTCTGACCCAGTCGGACGGCAAGCCGATCCGCGATGTGACCGTCGCCGTTCCGGCGGCCGCCACCATGACGGACCTGCTCGCCGCCCTGAATGCCAACTCCACCGGTGTCGGCCTCATCGGCGCCTTCGCCCTCGACGCCCAGGGGCAGATGAGCTTCACCCCGAGCACCAGTCCCGCGGTGAACCTGTCCATCGCCGAGGACCTGACCAGCCGGGGTGCAGGTGGGCCGTCGGTCAGCGGCCTCTTCGGCCTGGGCGTGATCGAGCGGAACTCCCGCGCTGACCGCCTCTTCGTCGATCCCAAGATCGTCCAGAACCCCAATAAGCTCGCCCTGTCCCGGTTGGACCTGACCGTGGCGGCGGGCCAGCCCGCTGTCCGGCCCGGCGACGGTTCCGGCGCCCGCGCCCTTGCGGCGGCCGGTGAGACGTCCACTGGCTTCGACGCAGCGGGAACCCTGGGTGCCCTGACGGTCTCGCTCAGCGACTACGCCGCCCAGTTCGGAGCCTCGATCGGCCGTCAGGCCGAATCCGCCGACAGCCGCAGGATGACCACCGAGGCGGTGTCCTCCGAGGTCGCCGCTCGCCGACAGTCCGTCGAGGGCGTCAATATCGACGAGGAACTCGTCCGGCTCACCACCTACCAGCAGGCGTTCAACGCCTCGGCGCGCATGATCCAGGCCGCCAAGGAACTGTTCGACGTCCTGACCGACATTATCTGAGGGGGCCTGCATGAACAGGATATCCACGAGCGGCAGCTATAGTTCGGTCCTGGCAAACCTTATGTCGGCCCAGCAGCGGCAGGCCGAGGCGGGCGACCAGTTGAGTACGGGCAAGATCGGAACCGATCTCAAGGCCTTTTCCCGCAACGCCCAGGTGCTCACGGCCATGCAGACCCTGGACACCCGTCTCACGGGCTTCACCGAGCAGAACGCCTTTACCGCCAACCGGCTGGAAATCCAGGACCTCGCCCTGAACAAGGCGGCGGATGCAGCGGACCAGACCCGACTTGCGATCTCCAACGCCCTCGCCTCTGACCGGGCCGACGCCCTGATGACCGAGCTCCAGGGACACTTCTCGAACGCTGTCTCGGCGCTGAACACCCGCCATGCCGGCAAGTTCCTTTTTGCCGGCGGTCAGGTCGACACCCCGCCGGTCTCCGCCAAGCAACTTTCCGATCTCACGAACCCGTTGACGCCTGCGATCGCCGACTTCTTCCAAAATGACGACTATATCGACAAGGTGAGGGTGGATGAGACCACCACCCTCAACGTCGGCCAGCTGGCCGATGACCTGGGAACCTCCATGTTCACGGCCTTCAAGGACCTCCAGGCCTTCGAGGAAGGGGGCACAGGTCCGTTCACAGGCAAGCTGACCGCGGCCCAGAGGACCTTCCTCGAGAGCCAGATTTCGGTCTGGGACTCGGTGCACTCCAACCTGGTCACCGCCGCCGCCAAGAACGGCGCGGTCCAGACCCAACTGGATACTGTGAAGACGTCAATGACCACGCGGCAGATGACCATCCAGGGCATGATCGGGGATGTCTCCAACGCGGACCTCGCCAAGGCCGCCTCGGCCCTGACCCAGGCCCAGCAGGCCCTCCAGGCCTCTTCCCAGGTGTTCCTGGCGCTGAAGGGCGCATCGCTGCTCAACGTGCTCCGGTAGCGGCCCGCTCGCAAAATCCCGCCGGTCCGACTAGATAGGGCCCATGACCACGGTAACGCTTTCCGATCGCCTGACCGAAGAGACCCGACGGGCCGTGGGCCTGCCTTCGGGTGCACGGGTGCTGGCGGCCATGTCCGGGGGCGTGGACTCCACCGTGACCGCCGCCCTGCTGGCGCGGGCGGGATACGACGTGGTCGGCGTGACCCTCCAGCTCTATGACCATGGTGCTGCCGTCCAGCGGAAGGGCGCCTGCTGCGCCGGGCAGGACATTCATGACGCCCGTAACGCCGCCGCGGCCCTGGGCGTGCCGCACTATGTCCTCGACTACGAGAGCCGCTTCCGCGAACAGGTGATCGAGGACTTCGCCGACGCCTACCTGCGGGGCGAGACCCCGGTGCCCTGCATCCGCTGCAACCAGACCGTGAAGTTCCGCGACCTGGTGGAGACCGCCCGCGACCTGGGCGCGGCGGCCATGGCCACCGGGCATTATGTCCAGCGCGCAGACGGCCCTGCTGGGGTGCAGCTGAAGCGCGCCGTGGATCCAGCGCGCGACCAGTCCTATTTCCTGTTCGCCACGACCCGCGACCAGCTCGACTACCTGCGCTTTCCCCTTGGCGGCCTGCCCAAGGCCGAGGTGCGCGCCCTGGCCCTGGAGCTGGGCCTCGCCGTGGCTGACAAGCCCGACAGCCAGGACATCTGCTTTGTGCCCGAGGGCCGCTACACCACGGTGATTGACCGCCTGCGCCCCCAGGGGGCGGAGCCGGGCGACATCGTACACCTGGACGGACGGGTCCTCGGTCGCCACGAGGGCGTGACCCGCTACACCATTGGCCAGAGGCGCGGGCTCAGCGTCGCCGTGGGCGATCCGCTCTATGTCGTGGGCATAGACGCCGCAACGCGCCGTGTCCTGGTGGGTCCCCGGGAGGCCCTGGCGACCCGGGCGGTCTCGCTGAAGGAGACCAATTGGCTGGGCGACGAGGCCGGGCTGGACCTTGCCGCGGCGGCGGAGCGGCCGGTCCTGGCGCGGGTGCGCTCGACCGCCGAGCCGGTCGCGGCGCGGCTGGGCCTGGAGGCGGGTGAGCCGCGGGTGATCTTCGACGCGCCGGAGTACGGGGTCTCTCCCGGCCAGGCCTGCGTCCTCTACGCCGCAGAAGACCCGGAGAGGGTCCTCGGCGGCGGGTTCATCGCGCAGGCGCTGAAGTCGTCGGCTCTACCAGCCGGGCAACTTCGTTACGGCGCATGAAGGGCAGGGTCCAGGGCGGGTCGTAGTACCAGGTCACGGTCTCGCCCGAGGCCCGCCAAGCCGATCCGGCCAGGCTGGCGTCGAGGACCTTTTCGTGGAGCGCGACGGCCTCCGCATTGCCAAGTCCGGAGAACTTCACCACGGCGAAGGTCCGCGAGGGGATCTCGACCAGGCGCACCCGGGGGTCATTGGGCTGGGGCAGGGTCGCCATCGTGTATTTCGACGGCATGATGAACTGGATCGACCAGGATTCGCCCCCGGCCGGCTTCTGGACGACGGGAGAGGTCATGGCGATGGACTCGCTGCTCCCGGCCCGGGCCTGGACCACCGGGGCCGTCATGGCGATCGACTGGGAGCCACCCGAGGGCTCGCGGCCCTGCACCACAGGCGAGGTCATGGCCACCGAGGCCTTCGCCGTATTGTCGCCGAAGATGTAGCCGGCCACCCGCCGGAATCCCTCGTTCCGAGCGGTCTCCACCGGCCCCTCGACAATGGCCTCCGCCGCGATCTGGGGTGCGTAGCGCCGGATCTCGGCTGCGCCGACCTGGCCTACCACCTGGTAGGCGGGCTGCTCCGTTCCCGCTCGAATTCCAACCAATTGTCCCACCCCGGCCAGGAGGGTGACCAGGAACTCACCGATGCCCATGACATGTCTCCGCTTGAATCACCCCATCATGGGGCACCGGAGCCGGGAACCCAAATCGCGCCGTTCCCGGGTCCGGCGCGGGGCTGTAAGAAGTGGCCATGAGCCAGACCTCCGATCCCGTCGTCATCGCAGCCCTCGCCCGCACACCCGGCTTGGCCGAGAACTCCCCAATTCCTCCCCCGAGGGGGAGGTGGCCCGGGGCGGGGCCCCGGGACGGAGGGGGTCAACGGCGCCTCAGCTGATCCCGTCACCGGACTTCGTCCAAAGAGCCGTCTTTGAGGAGCAATTGGCTCTGTGAATCTTCTCTAAAAGCAGCGGCGACAGGGTGCGCCGGGGGACGATCTCTTCTAGTCTCCACCGCATGGCCAGCACCCTTCGCGACACGGGGGCCCGGTTCGAAATGGACGAACAGGGCCTGACCTCCTTCGCCGACTACCGGCGGGCGGGCGACCGCATCCTCATCGACCATGTGGAAAGCCCGCCGCCCCTGCGCGGGACGGGGGCCTCGGGCCGGCTGATGGAGGCGCTGTCGGCGGAAATCCGCTCGCGCGGCCTGCAGATCACCCCGGTCTGCGGCTATGCGGCGGCCTGGCTGCGCCGGAGCGAGACCTACCGGACGCTCCTCGACTGATCTGCGCCCTCAGCGACGTTTCGGGCGGCGCCAGGCTTCGGCGGCCTCGGCCCGGCTCTCGGCGCGGATCTGGCGGGCAGCCTTGCGGGCGCTTCCGCCGTCCTCGCCCCCTTCCGATCCGCTGAGTGCGTCCGCCGCGAATTCCAGGTCGAGGAGCTTGAGGCGCTTGATCTCGTCGCGCAGGCGGGCGGCGGTCTCGAACTCCTGGTCGCCGGCGGCCTGGCGCATCCGGCCCTCGAGGTCCTTCAGCGTCGCCTTGAAGTTGTCGCCCAGGAAGGGCTGGGCACCGTCCTCGGCCACGCCCACCGGCACGGTGACCCGGTCCTTCTCATAGGGGCTGGCGAGGATTTCCTTGATCTGGCTGCGGACACTTTCAGGCGTGACGCCGTGGGCGGTGTTCCAGGCGGTCTGCTTCTCGCGCCGCCTTTGGGTCTCGGCCATGGCCCGCTCCATGGAGCCAGTCAGCCGGTCGGCATACAGGATGACCCGGCCATCGATGTTCCGGGCGGCCCGGCCGATGGTCTGGATCAGGCTAGTCTCGGACCGCAGGAAGCCCTCCTTATCGGCGTCCAGGATCGCGACCAGGCCGCACTCCGGGATGTCGAGGCCTTCCCGGAGTAGGTTGATCCCCACCAGGGCGTCGAAGGCACCCAGCCGCAGGTCGCGGATGATCTGTATGCGCTCCAGGGTGTCGACGTCCGAGTGCATGTAGCGGACCCTCAGGCCCTGCTCGTGCATGTACTCGGACAGGTCCTCGGCCATCTTCTTGGTCAGGACGGTGACCAGGGTCCGGTAGCCCTTGGCCGCGGTCTGGCGGACCTGGTCGATGACGTCGTCCACCTGGGAGAAGCCGTCCTTGGCCACGGGCCGGATCTCCACGGGCGGGTCGATCAGGCCCGTGGGCCGGATCACCTGCTCGGCAAAGACGCCCCCGGCCTTCTCCATCTCCCAGGGGCCCGGCGTCGCCGAGACGCTGACCGTCGCCGGCCGCATGGCATCCCATTCCTCGAACTTGAGGGGGCGGTTGTCCATGCAGGAGGGCAGGCGGAAGCCATAGTCCGCCAGGGTGAACTTGCGGCGGAAGTCCCCCCGGAACATGGCCCCGATCTGGGGGATGGTCTGGTGGCTCTCGTCCACGAAGAGCAGGGCGTTGTCCGGGATGTACTCAAAGAAGGTGGGCGGCGGCTCGCCCGGCTGGCGGCCGGTCAGGTAGCGGGAATAGTTCTCGATCCCGGCGCAGGCACCGGTAGCCTGGATCATTTCGAGGTCGAAGGTCGTCCTCTGCTCCAGCCTCTGGGCCTCCAGCAGCTTGCCGTTGGCCACCAGCCAGTCGAGGCGTTCCTTCAGCTCGGCCCGGATGTGGTTCATGGCCTGGTTCAGGGTCGGCCGGGGCGTGACGTAGTGGCTGTTGGCGTAGATCTTCACCGCCGGCAGGTCCGCGCTGCGCTTGCCGGTCAGGGGGTCGAACTCGGTGATAGCCTCGATCTCTTCGCCGAACAGGCTGATCCGCCAGGCCCGGTCCTCGTAGTGGGCCGGGAAGATTTCCAGGGTGTCGCCCCGGCGGCGGAAGGTTCCGCGCTCAAAGGCCTGGTCATTGCGCCGGTACTGCTGGGCCACGAGGTCGGCCATCAGCTTCTTCTCGTCGATCCGGTCGCCGACCTTCAGGCTGAAGGTCATGGCGGTGTAGGTCTCCACCGAACCTATGCCGTAGATGCAGGAGACCGAGGCCACGACGATGACGTCGTCCCGCTCCAGGATCGCCCGCGTGGCCGAGTGCCGCATGCGGTCGATCTGTTCGTTAATCGAGGAGTCCTTCTCGATGTAGGTGTCGGTCCGCGGCACGTAGGCCTCGGGCTGGTAATAGTCGTAGTAGGAGACGAAGAACTCCACGGCATTGTCCGGGAAGAAGCTCCTGAACTCGCTGTAGAGCTGGGCCGCCAGGGTCTTGTTGGGCGCCAGGATCAGGGCCGGACGCTGGGTCTCCTCGATCACCTTGGCCATGGTGAAGGTCTTGCCCGACCCCGTCACGCCCAGGAGGACCTGGTCCCCCTCCTGCGCCGCAAGGCCGGCAACAAGCTCGGCAATGGCCGTTGGCTGGTCCCCTGCCGGGGCGTAGTCCGAGACAAGGCGGAACGGCCGGCCACCCTCAGACTTCTCTGGCCGGTCAGGCCGGTGCGGCCGCCAGGACATGTCCGTCGCAGCGGCGTCGAAGGCGAAGACCGCCATGGCGTCGGAGACTCCGGGAGCGACTCCGGTGGTGGCTCCGGGCGGGGGGCTGGAAGGCATGGAGAGAGAGTAGGGGGCCGCTGGTGCGGGCGCCAGTCCGCCCGGGCGGAAAGTCAGCGCTTCCGGTTCGCCTTCAGTGCGGCGGCGTAGGCCGCGTCGATTTCCTCGAGGGTCATCTCGCCAGCCTTCACCTTCACGCCGTTGAAAAAGAAGGTCGGGGTCAAGTCCACGCCCCGTCCCCCGGTCTTCTGCACTTCGACGTCCAGGGCGGCCTTGCCTGCGGGGTCGGAGAGGCAGTCATTGTAAGCTTGGCGGTCGAGACCGCCCTCGGCAGCGGCGGCCATCAGCGCCGACCTGAAATCACCTGTGCGATAGGCCTCGTCCTGCCGCCGAAAGGTGCCTTCCACGACCTTGTAGTACCCGCTCGGGCCCGCGCACCTCGCCAGCAGGAAGCCAGCGGCGGCGACATTCGTGGGCTTCGTGAGATAGGGGCGCAGGACATAGCGCGCCTTGCCGGTGTCGATGTACCGGGCCTTGAGTGCCGGGAAGACATCGTTGGCGAAGCGGGCGCAGTGGGTGCAGCTGATCGAGGCGAATTCCTCGATCAGGACGGGTGCGCGAGGCCGCCCCATGACGAAGTCCGGGGAAACCGCAGGCTCGGCGGCGGGCGCGGCGTGCGCCGGAGCGGACAGGAAGAGGACGGCGGCGAGGACGGTGAGGATGCGGTGCATGGCGACACTCCGGAACCAGCCGGGAACCTTGCTGTCAAGCCATGGCCGGACCCCTGTGTGGGGGTACCTGTCCACAGGATCTCCATGCTGCAGTGCACTAATGGCTTGCGAATCTGTGCGTCTGCGTACATACCCAATCTCGTATCGCCATTGTCTGGCCTCCAACGTGTAGGAGGCGGGCAGGTTGAAGAAGGTCTCCAGCAAGCGCAGGGGCCTCGCTCGACACAGCTGTCTGGGGGCTCTGACCCTCGCCGCACGGGAAATCACCATTGTTGAATTTGTTTCAGGCGCGCGCCTCCAGGCGTGGAGTCTTGGGTGCCCTCGTCTTCGGGAGCGCAGTGGGTCTCTGCCTCGGTCTCCCCTACCTCGTCGGCCCGAACGTCGACGCATTCCAGGGGGAGCCCAGCGACCGTCTCGAGACCGCTTCCGGGGCGACCCCGTCCTGGACAATGGACGCCGCCGCCCCCGACCTGCGTGTTGACGTCTCTGGCCCCAGTCCGGCAAAGCGGCCCGCCGCCGTCGCTGCGGTGACCGCAGGCGCCCGGGGCACCCGAGACCTCGATTGCCTTGCCCAGGCGGTCTATTTCGAGGCCCGGGGCGAGAGCCCTGCCGGCCAGGCGGCCGTGGCCCAGGTGGTCCTCAACCGCGTGCGCAAGGCCGGATTCCCGAAGTCAGTCTGCGGCGTGGTCTTCCAGGGCTCGGCCCGTGGGGTGGGCTGCCAGTTCTCCTTCGCCTGCGACGGCTCCATGAACCGGGGCCGCGAGGCCGCCGCCTGGTCCGGTGCCCGGCGCATTGCATCGCGGGCCCTTGCAGGCGCGGCGATGACCGCTGTCGGCGACGCCACGCATTTCCACACCATCCACGTCACGCCGGGCTGGAGTGATGATCTGCTGCGGGTGACCCAGGTTGGCCTGCATGTCTTCTATCGGATCGGCCAGCCGTCACGCCGGACGGCCCACGCCCAGGCAGCCCCCGAGCCCGTCGCCGAGGTCAGGGTCGCCGAGGCCCGGCTGATTTCCGGACCGCCGTCAGATCCCGTGGAGGTCGTGGAGGGCGTTCCGGCCCCCCTGTTCGAGACCCTGTCCGAGCCCACCCCTTCGGCTGCGCAGACGCCGGCTCCGTCCGCACCCTGAGCCCCCTGCGCCCCGCTTGCGGGGTCAGGCGGCGTCGAGTCCGATGTCGAGCCCCGGGGCGGAATGGGTCAGGGCACCCACGCTGATAACCTGAACCCCGGTCTCTGCGATGGCTCGCACCGTCATGAGGTCCACCCCCCCCGAGGCTTCCAGGGTGACCTGGCCCGCGGCCATGGCGACGGCCTTCCGAAGGTCCGACAGGCTGAAATTGTCGAGCATGATGACATCGGGCAACAGGGGCAGGGCCTCGGCCAGTTGGTCCAGCCCGTCGACCTCGATCTCCACCTTCACCAGATGGCCGGCAGCCACCCGCGCGCGCTCCAGGGCCGGTCGGACGCCACCGCAGGCCGCCACGTGGTTGTCCTTGATCAGGATGGCGTCATCCAGGCCGAAGCGGTGGTTCACCCCACCGCCGCAGCGCACGGCGTACTTCTCAAGTTGTCTCAGGCCCGGCGTGGTCTTGCGCGTGTCCGTGATCCGGACGCCCGTTCCTGCCACTGCATCCACATAGGCGCGGGTCAGGGTCGCGATCCCCGAAAGCCGGCCTATCAGGTTCAGTCCCGTCCGCTCGGCCGCCAGTACCGCCCGGGCCGGGGCCTCGGCGCGGGCCAGGACCTGTCCGGGGGACAGGGTGTCTCCGTCCCGGGCCAGGGCGTTGAATACGGCTTCCGGCGCGAGCTCGGCCAGGGCCAGCCGCGCGCAGTCGAGCCCGGCGAGGACCCCGGGGCGGCGCGCCGCCCAGATCACGGACAGGCGCGCCTCGGCGGGGACGCAGGCCTGGCTGGTAATGTCGCCGGCCCGGCCCAGGTCCTCGGCCAGGGCGGCACGGACGATGGGGGCGATGAGGAGGTCGGGGAGGGGCGTGATCATGCGGCCATCCGGGACAGGGTGCCGGCTTCCAGGGTGACAAGGGTCCTGTGGGCTTCCGCGGCTATTGCGGGATAGTCCGAGCGGTAATGGGCCCCGCGGCTCTCCCGGCGCTCCAGGGCGCAGGCCGCTGTCAGTCGGGCGGCGATCAGGGGCCCTGACGGCCCGTGGGCCTGGGTCAGGACTTCGGTCAGGTCCAGCAGACGGGATAGGCCTGCAGCGTCACGGATGACGCCGGCCTCCCGGCTCATGGCGCTGCGCAGCCGCGACAGGTCCGCGTCGGGCAGGGTTCCAAGGTCCGGCGCGCCGAGGAGTGGACGCCCGGCCAGAGTCCTCCCGGCGGCGGCGCGGCCCGCTCGGATGCCGAACACCGCGGCTTCCAGAAGGGAGTTGGACGCCAGGCGGTTGGCACCGTGGACGCCCGTGGAGGCGCATTCGCCGGCAGCGAACAGGCCGGGGAGGCGGGTGGCCCCGTCCGCGTCCGTCAGGATTCCCCCCATGTGGTAGTGGCAGGCGGGCGCCACGGGAATGGGTTCGATCCGGGGGTCGATTCCCGCATCGCGGCAGGCGGCATAGACAGTGGGGAAGGCCTCGGGGAAGTGGGCGCCTACGGCTTTCCGGGCGTCGAGGAAGGCCCCGCGCCCGGCCTCGCGCTCCGCATGGATCGCCCGGGCGACGATGTCCCGGGGCGCAAGCTCGGCGTCGGGATGCAGGCTGGTCATGAAGCGCTGGCCATCCCGGTTGACCAGTATGGCGCCTTCGCCGCGCAGGGCCTCCGTCGCCAGGGGCGCAGGATCGCGGCCGACGTCGAGGGCGGTTGGGTGGAACTGGACGAATTCGGGGTCGGCGATCACGGCCCCGGCCAGGGCCGCTGCGGCCAGGCCTTCGCCGAGGAGGGTCCGAGGTGTCGAGGCCCCGGCATAGAGGCCGCCGATCCCGCCTGTGGCAAGGATCACCGCCGGTGCGCGCAGGGCGCAGGTCTCGCCACCCTTTGCGAGCCGGACGCCGCACACCCGTCCCGTGGCATCCTGGAGGAGGCCGCGCAGGCTCCAGCCCTCCCGGACCTCGATGTGGGGTGCCAGGCGGACCTGGCGGATCACGGCGTCCATGATGGCGCGCCCGGCGGCGTCGCCGCCGACCCGGGCCACCCGGGCCCGGCCATGGGCAGCTTCCCGGCTGAGGGCGAAGCCGCCCTCCGCGGTGCGGTCGAAGGGTGCGCCCAGTCCCGCCAGCCAGCGGACGGCGGCGGGGCCCTCCGAGGCAAGAAGCCCGGCCCGTCCGGCGTCGACCAGGCCAGCGCCAGCGGCGAGGGTATCTGCGGCGTGGAGAGCGGGTGTATCCTCGTCAGACAGGGCCGCGGCCATTCCGCCCTGGGCCCAGGCTGAGCTGCAGCCATCTCCCAGCGGGGCTGAGGCCAGGACGCACACCCGCCGCGGCGCCGCCGACAGGGCCGCCGAAAGCCCGGCCAGCCCGGCGCCAATGACCAGGACGCCGTCGAAGTCGATGACGTCCATGGTCAGATCAGCTCCACGTCGACGTGATGACGGGCGCGAACCAGGTCGTATCGGGCCGGGACGGCGGGGGGCGGCAGGTCGATCATCCTCTGCACGGCGGTGCGGGCGCGGAGGCCCACCTTCGGGTCCACCGTCACCTCGTAGCGGTCCTCCACCAGGGCCTCCAGTATGTTCTCGAGGGTGATCCGCTTCATGTGCGGGCACAGGTTGCAAGGCCGGAGGAACTCGGTATCGACAGCGTCGGCGGCGACGTTGTCGGCCATGGAGCACTCGGTGATCAGCACCACCTGCCGGGGCTTGCGGGTCAGGACATAGTCGTTCATCGCCGCCGTCGATCCGGCGAAGTCAGCCTCGGCCAGCACCTCGGGCGGGCACTCAGGATGGGCCAGGACCTCGGCGCCGGGATGCGCCTCCCGGATCTCGCGGATGTCCTCGGCCGTGAACTGCTCATGGACCTCGCACCGGCCGCGCCAGGCGATGATGCCGATGTCCGTCTGACGGGCCACGTTGCGGGCCAGGACTTCGTCCGGGATCATGATCACCCGATCGACACCCCACTCCCGGGCCGCCTGCTCCACGACCTGCACGGCGTTGGCGCTGGTGCAGCAGATGTCTGTCTCGGCCTTCACCTCTGCGGAGGTGTTGACATAGGTCACCACCGGCAGGCCGGGGTGCCGCTCCCGCATGAGCCGGACATCGGCGGCGGTGATCGAGGACGCCAGGCTGCATCCGGCCCTAAGGTCGGGGATCAGGACCCGCTTGTCGGGGCAGAGGATCTTCGAGGTCTCGGCCATGAAGTGGACCCCGGCCTGGACGATGACGGCGGCGTCGGACCTCGCGGCCTCCCGCGCCAGGCCCAGGCTGTCGCCCACATAGTCGCCGACTCCGTGGAAGATCTCCGGGGTCATGTAGTTGTGCGCCAGGATCACCGCATTGCGCTCGCGCTTGATCCGGTTGATCTGTGCGATCATGGGCGCATGCAGCCGCCACTCGATCGGCGTGATGCGCCGGCTCACCTTTTCCCAGATGGCGGCGGTCTCGCGTTCGACCTCCGGGGTGAAGTCGGCCTGGGGGAACCCAGTCATGGCGCTCTCCTTTTGCTCAAAATGAGCATTAGAGGGGTAACGAGAGTGCGGACGGGTCCGACGCCTCCTCCCCTTATGCTCATTCCGAGCATATCTAGGTAGGAATATGAGGGTCGCAAGTGGGCTTGGCAAGATGCGGGCGGGTGCCCGGGGACAAGAGCGCGTGATCACAACCCCGGGTCATGGTAGACGCCAGTCCATCCCATAGCAGAGGCAATCCCCTGAAGCTGGCCCGAACATATGCGCTGATCGTCCTCGTCGGTCTGCTTGGCCCGGGTGCGGCCGGGGCCGGGCGTGGCGCGCTGCCTGTCGCGTCGGTCGCCGGTGAGCCGGGCGTCTCCGTCGCCCGCGCCTTTTCCGAGCCCGCGCTTGAGGCGCGCTTCGCCGCCCTGTCCCCGACCCTGAAGGCCCTGGCCGGGGTTGGTCCCGCCCGCACCCTTGAGGCCTCGCTCAGCCTGACGCCTGGATGGGAGCGCCTGGACCTGGCTTCACCGCCGACCTTCGACCTGGGAGTGCCTGATCCTGCCCAGGCGGCGGACGAGGCCCGTCTCATCAATGCCCTGCGCCCCATCTCCGGTGCGCCCGTCGCGCCCATGCCGGCCTTCCGACTGGCGGCCGACACGGAAGATTCCGCCCGCGCCATCATGTGCCTGTCCCAGGCGGTCTATTACGAGGCAGCGCACGAGCCCGAGGCGGGCAAGGCCGCTGTCGCCCAGGTGGTGCTCAACCGCCTGCGCCACCCGGGATATCCAAAGTCGGTGTGTGGCGTGGTCTACCAGGGCTCGGCCCGGTCCACAGGCTGTCAGTTCACCTTCACCTGCGACGGAGGCCTGGCGCGGGCGCCCAACCCTGCGCTCTGGGCGGAGGCGAACCGGATCGCCCGCCGCGCCCTGGCCGGCTACGTGGTTCCTGAGGTCGGGACTGCGACGCACTACCATGCCGACTACGTGGCGCCCTACTGGGCCCCGACCCTGGTCAAGCTGACCCAGATCGGTGCCCACATCTTTTACCGCTGGACAGGCCCCTCCGGGCAGCCAGCCGCCTTTTCCGGCCGTTACGCCGGCAGTGAAGCCCGCCTCAGCCCGGCGGTCCTGGGTGGAGTTGATCCGCGCACCCAGGGCGGCCTGGAGACCCAGTTGCCCCTGTTGGCGCCGCGGACCGTGACCCTGGCCCTGGCTGGCGAGACCCGGACCTACACGGTGTCCGAGACTGACGCAGGGGGCCTGGCATCGCTGGCCCCCGGCCAGCTTTCTCCCGCCCGGCGCAGGCCAACCCCGGAGGAGATCCGCCGTATCAACGCCGCCCTGGCGGACATGGAACGGGGGCAAGCCGCCCCGAAGGTCCCGGCGACGGTCCCGCCGACCGGCGTTCAGCCCTGATCCGTCGCCGAGAAGGCATCGGGATAGGCCACCATCAGCGGCGCATCCAGGGCACCCTCCGAAAGGGCGATCCCCATGAAGGCTGGGCTGCCAGAGTATGGTGCGCTGACCTGCGCCGTCGCGGCAGCTGAGAATCCGAACTTAGGGTAGTACTCCGGGTGTCCGAGCACGAGTACGGCGGCGGCGTCAAAGTGCCGGGCGGCATCGAGGCCGCGAAGGGTCAGGGCAGACCCGATCCCCGTCCGCTGGCGATCCGGCCGGACAGCCAGGGGGGCGAGGGCGGCGTAGAGGTTATGGCTGTCTGCCCAGAGACGGCTGAACATGATGCTCCCCACCAACTCCCCGTCCTGAAGGGCGACCAGTTCGAACATCGCTTCGGCGTCGGCGCGCAGGCGCTCGACGATGCGACGCTCGGCCGTCCCCCCGAAGGCGGCGTCGAGGATTTCGGCGATCCCCGGATGGTCCCCGGAGCGGGCGTAGCGGATCTCGAGGTCCAAGGCGGGGCTCCCTCTCAGTCTCCAGCCACCCACTCGACGTCGGCACCGAGGGCGTTGAGGTTTTCAACGAAGCGGGGATGGGCGCGCTGGATCGGGGCGGCGTTGAGGATGGTGGAGCGGCCCTCGATGCTGGCCGCCAGCATGAAGAGGGCGATGGCAACGCGGATGATGTAGGGGCTCTCCACCGTGGCCGGCATCAGGGGCTTGCCGCCGTAGGTGATCAGTCGGTGCGGGTCGCACAGAACCGAATGGGCGCCGAACTTGCCGATCTCCGAGCTCCAGCCCAGGGCCCCCTCGTAGACCTTGTTCCAGAACATGACCGACCCTTCAGCGCGCACGCCGAGGGCGATGAAGATGGGCAGGAGGTCCGCCGGGACGTAGGGCCAGGGTGCCGCCTCGACCTTGGTGAGGATGTTGGAGGTGAAGGGCTCCCTCACCTTCAGGCCGTTGGGTACGCGCGCCGTCGACCAGCCGCACTCGTGGGTCACCTCAACGCCAAACTTGGCAAAGGTGCGGTCCAGGAGGGGGAACTGCTCCACCGAGCCGTTCCGCACCGAGACTTCGCCGCCGGTGATGGCCCCCATGGCCAGGAAGGTGGCCACCTCGTGGAAGTCATCGGCAAAGGTGAATTCGGCGCCCGACAGCCGATCGACGCCCTCCACCACGATCCGCGAGCCGCCCACGCCTTCGATGTGCGCCCCCATCAGGGCGAGGAAGGCGCAGAACTCCTGCACATGGGGTTCGCAGGCGGCGTTGGTCAGCTTCGAGCGCCCTGCAGCCGTGGCCGCGCAGAGGATGAAGTTCTCGGTCGTGGTTACCGAGGCATAGTCGAGCCAGTGGTCCGAGGCCTGGAAGCCCCGGGGCGTCGAGATGTGGAGGGCGTCGAGCTCGCGGCGGACCTCAGCCCCGAAGGTTTGGAAGACCTCGATGTGGGGGTCGATCTCCCGGGCGCCCAGGGTGCAGCCTGTTGCGTCCTCCTCGATGGTCGCCGCGCCGAACCTGTGGAGCAGGGGCGGGATCAGCATCAGGGTCGAGCGCATGCCCAGGGGCAGGTGCGCCGCCTTGGGATCGAGCCCCTCGCCGTGCCGCACCTTCAGCACGCCGGCCTCGAAGTCCATGTCCACGCTCGAACCGAGGCTGCGGAAGAAATCAAGGATCTTCCGGACGTCTGTGATGTCCGGCACCCGGTGCAGGGTAACCAGCTGGTCGGTCAGGAGGGTGGCGCAGAGCACCGGCAGGACGGCGTTCTTGTTGGCTGAGGGGGTGATCCGGCCGCGCAGGGCCCTGCCGCCATTGACGATCAGGCTGGTCACTGGGCTGCCGTCCGGCTGGTGGCGTGGTGGTCTTCCTCGGCGAGCATCCGGACCGCCTCCAGCGCCGCCATGCAGCCCATGCCGGCGGCGGTGACGGCTTGCCGGTAGATGTCATCCGTCACGTCGCCAGCGGCGAACACGCCGGGGATCGCCGTGGAGACCGTTCCCGGTTTCACCTTCAGGTAGCCCGAGTCATTCATCTCCAGCTGGCCAGCAAAGAGGGCCGACGCCGGCGCATGGCCGATGGCGATGAAGACGCCGTCACAGGCCAGGTCCCGGGTCTCGCCGGTCTTGGTGGACTTCAGCCGTACGCCCGTGACGCCCATGGGATCGGTCTGGCCCAGGATCTCGTCGACCTGGTGGTCCCAGACCACCTCGACCTTGGGATTGGCAAAGAGGCGTTCCTGCAGGATGGCCTCGGCCCGGAAGCTGTCGCGCCGGTGGACCACCGTCACCTTTGAGGCGAATTTGGTGAGGAAGAGGGCCTCCTCGACGGCTGTGTTGCCACCGCCCACCACCACGACCTCCTTGCCGCGGTAGAAGAAGCCGTCGCAGGTGGCGCAGGCCGAGACGCCGAAGCCCTGGTAGCGCTGTTCGCTTTCCAGTCCCAGCCAGCGGGCCTGGGCACCCGTGGAGATGATCAGGGTCTCTGCGAGCCAGACCTGCCCGCTGTCGCAGACAAGCCGGAAGGGGCGGGCGGAGAGGTCGGCGCTGACCACGATGTCGTTGATGATCTCGGTCCCGACGTGCTCGGCCTGGGCCTGCATCTGCTCCATGAGCCAGGGCCCCTGGATGACGTCGGCGAAGCCCGGATAGTTCTCTACGTCGGTGGTGATGGTGAGCTGGCCGCCGGGCTGGAGGCCCTGGATCAGGACCGGCTTCAGGAGGGCGCGGGCGGCATAGACGGCTGCGGTGTAACCGGCAGGACCGGAGCCGACGATCAGGCAGCGGGCGGAGCGGGGCGTGGAGTCAGACATGTCGTCCCTTTAGGGCAGAATCCGGCCGTGCGCGACTCCGGCTGCAAGGCTTGCGAAGACTTGGACTTCAGGTCTGGACCGGTCGCCTGCCGGAGGCGAAACTGGACCCGGTCCGGTCCGTCGGACAGGGAGAATTCCAGATGAAGTTCCAGCAGGGTCTCAGCCTGATCCTGGTCGCTGTCGCGCTTGCAGCCTGTGCAGCCGTCAGTGCCCCCGCACCGCCAGGATTGGTCGGCCAGTGGCGGGTCGAGGACCTCGATGGCCGTGGAGTCCTGGACCGGGTGTCCCTCACCGTCGCCTTCGCAGACGGCGGGGTCTCGGCTTCGGCTGGCTGCAACCGGCTTTCGGGCACCTTTGAACAGTCGGGCGCCCGGATCCGGATCGGCCCCCTGGTCTCCACCCGGATGGCCTGTAGCCCCGCCCTGATGGACCAGGAGCGGCGTCTTGCGACATCTCTCCAGGCGGTGAATACGGTCTCAGGTGCGGAGGGGGGTGCGGTCCGCCTTTCCGGCCCGGGTGGGGCCAGCCTGCTCCTGCGCCCTGCCGATCCCGTCGAGGCAGGACCCGGAATAATGAACCTGCGCTGCGGCGACGAGGACTTCCAGGTCCGCTTCACGGCGACCGAGGCCCAGGTGGGCGGTCCCGGCGGCGTGACGGAGACCCTTCAGCGTCTCAACGCCCAGGGGACCGATCCCGAGGCGCCGCGGATCTTCACCAATGGCCGCATGACCTTCACCCAGGAGATCGAGGGCGGCCGGAAGATCACCTTCGCCCGTGGACGGATGGCACCAGTTACCTGCGAGGTCCGGGGCGGCTGAGGCCACCGAAGTTCAGAGGGACGGGGTCTTCCGGCCGATCGCTTCCAGCAGGGCCTCCGCCGCCCGTCCGGCTCCCTGGCCGTCACAGACCGAGGCCGCAGAGGTCGACAGGTGGGTTCGCAGGGCGGCGTCGGTGACGAGCCGCATGATGGCCCTGTCCAGGGCCCCCTCGAAGCCCGGGTCGCCGGCATCGACCACCAGGGCGGCGCCCCGGTCCGCCAGGGCCTCGGCGGCGGGCCTCTGATTGCCGGCGACGACGACGAGGGCGGCGGGAAGGCCCAGGGTGCAGATCTCCCAGACCGTCGACCCGGCGGCAGAGATCACAAAGTCGGCGTCGTGCAGCAGGGTGGCCATGTCTGTTGCGTCCACATGCAGGCGCAGGCGGCGGTCATGGGTCGCCATCCGTGACAGCGCCTTCAGGCTCTGGGCCTGGGCGCCCAGGACAACATCGATCCCCACGTCTCCGAGACGGGGTCGTAGGCGGTCGACGACCCGGCTGGTGATGCCGGCCACGTCACTGAGGCCCATGGTGACGAGGACCTTGCGGACCGGTCCCTCCCGCCGGGCGAGGGATGAGGCCCTGAGGGCTGCGAAACGGCTGCGGACGGGTGCGAACTCAGGGCCCAGCAAGAGCCGCGCGTCGCCGTCGGTCAGCAGGGTGTAGTCGAGGGGCCGCCGCGTCGGGCCGGAGTCCAGCACGACGTCGGCGCCCAGGGCGCGGTCGGCGAGGTCATCGATCACCAGGCAGGCCCTGCCGCCGGCAAGGGCCTCATGGTCGGCCTGGGCCAGGTGATAGTGGTCGAACACCAGGGCGTCGAAGCCCTGGCCCGCAAGGGCGGCGGCCAGGGAGGACCGGTCCGAGCCCGCAGTCTCGATCCTGGACATGGCCGGGGCAAAGGTCTCGAGCAGGGGCACGCCCTGCGGAGTTGCAAGGAAAGCGCAGGCGGCACCGCGGACGCTCAGCGCCTCGGCAAGGGTCAGGCTGCGCATCATGTGTCCGCCGCCGGCCTCAGGACCGGCGTCGGCGATGAACAGCACGCGCGGCGTCTCGGGAATCATGACGGGGACAGGGGAGCGCGAAAATGCGACTTCGGAAAGGGCGTGTTCATACGGATCGCCGGTCAAGCGTCGCCAGAATGGCCTCAGCGGCCCGCCGGGTCTCGTCCAGGGGCGCGCCAGGGAAGATCTCCAGGCGCCCCGCGAACCGTCGCGCCGAGCCCCGGGCGATGAGATCCTCCTGCAGCCGCAGGAACTTCGGCGAGCCGCCGTCCATGGGCAGGAACAGCACCGGACGGCCCGTCGAGGCGGCCTCTGTCGCCATGTTGGCGCTGTCCTCGGTGACCAGGATGACGTCCGCCATGGCCAGCAGGGCGAAGTAGGGGTTCTCGCCTTCGCCGTCCCAGATGAACCCCGGCAGGTCCGAGAGGGCCTCGGTCATCAGCCGTCGCGCCGAGGCGGGGGTACGCCTTGAGAATGTGACCATCACCGATCCGCCGGCCGAGAGGACCGCCTCCCGGATGCCGGCTGCGAGGTCGCGGGCGCAGGCGTCCGAAAGGTCGTGGACCTTGGATTTTCCGCCGACCAGGAGGGCGGCCCGGGGACGGGGCAGGTCGCCCATCACTCCCCCAAACCGCCCGGCAGCCTCGGCGAGGCGTTCTGGCGTCACGCGATTCGGCGATCCGGTAATGGCCAGGACGTTGGGCCCGGCGATCTGGTCGTGCCGGGGCGCGACGATAAGGTCGAAGGCCCGGTGCGGGGCCCGGGGGTTCTGGACCTGCACCACCAGGGTGCGCCCGCCCGACCAGCGGCGCATGCGCAAGGAGAGGGGCAGGGTGGCCCGGCCCGCGGCGATCCAGATGTCGGGCCAGGGGGGTGCGATCCCGTTTCCGGCCTTCAAGGTGGCGAGGGGGAAGGGATGGAGGTGCCAGGGAAGTCGTCCGGCGACGCCCTGCCAATGGACTGTGCGGGTCTGGACCCGGGCTGGCCGAAGGGCCGCCACGGCCTCGGCGAGGCCCAGAGCCGGGGCGGCGTTTCCGGCCTTGTCGTCGGACACGGCCCAGATGGAGAGGGGGGTTTCCAAGAGCCTGCCGGCCCTAGATCCACTCCACATTGACGATCTCGTAGGCCTTGACACCGCCAGGCGTGTTGACCTCCACGACGTCCCCGGGCTCCTTGCCGATCATGGCCCGGGCGATGGGAGACGTGATGGAGATCCTGCCGGCGCGGACATTGGCCTCATGCTCGCCAACGATCTGGTAGCGGGCCTGGTCCTCGGTGTCTTCGTCGACGACAGAGACGGTGGCACCGAACTTGACCTGGCTGCCCGAAAGCTTGGAGACGTCGATGACCTGGGCGCGCGCCATCCGGTCCTCGATGTCGGCAATCTGCCCCTCGATCCAGCCCTGGCGCTCCTTGGCCGCGTGATACTCGGCGTTCTCCGAGAGATCGCCATGCTCACGCGCCTCGGAGATGGCGGCGATCACAGCCGGCCGCTCGAGCGTCTTGAGACGCTTCAGGTCATCGTCGAGAGCTTGGTAGCCCTCGGCGGTCATTGGGACTTTTTCCATAACCGGGTGGTCTCGGATCTGCGCTGGGAATGAGTCGGACGCTGCATGCGAACGCGTCCGTTGGGGGAAAAAGAATAGGTGCCGCAGGGCGGAAACTCAAGTGTGCAATGCAGCACGCCGGGAAGATCAGGGCCTTTGGGGTTGCGGGACCGCTACTGGGAGGGTGTCCCCGGGCTTGGCCGCCGCCGCCGGGGGAAGCTGGGCCGGGGGTTCGGGGTCTGGTCCAGCCGGGTCGGGGACCGGCTGCGGATCCGGCTGCAGGACGGGTGGCGGTGGGGGGAGAGGCCCCGCAGGAATGGGTCCAGAGGGCAGCCGGTTGATGGCGGCGGTCATGACCCGGCGCCAGGTTTCCGCTGGCAGGGACCCGCCGGTCACGCCCTTCATGGGCCGATTGTCGTCGCGGCCCAGCCAGACCACGGTGATGATCCCGCCTGTGTAGCCGGCGAACCAGGCGTCCTGGTAGGCCGATGTCGTGCCGGTCTTGCCGGCGATGTCGCGACCGGGAATGGCGGCCCGGGCTCCCGTGCCGCTGCGAATCACCTGCCGCATCATCCGGTTGAGGTCCGAGAGGGCTGGATTGCCGATGACCTGCCGGGGCGGGGCGGGCGCAGGGCGGGTCCAGATGACCTT
>CAMAOY010000019.1 GCA_945859865.1 Phenylobacterium deserti | reverse complement strand
GGCCTGGCCGGGCGGCGGTCCGTCGACCTGACGCGCGAGGTGCTGGCTGGCTACGATGCCGTCCTCATCGCCACAGATCATGACGCCGTGGACTACGCCCTGGTCTCCGAAGCCGCCCGCCTGGTGGTGGATACCCGCAACGCCATGGCCCGGCGCGGCCTGCCCGGCGCGCGGGTGGTCAAGGCCTGACCGTCTCCGGGCGCGTCCTGCGCTGGACACCGGCGGGCCTAGCCCCCTAGATGCGCGGCATGGCTGGCAAGACCCTCTACGACAAGATCTGGGATGCGCACCTCGTCGCCGAACAGGACGGCGAGGCGATCCTCTACATCGACCTCCACCTGATCCACGAGGTGACGACGCCGCAGGCCTTTGCCGGCCTGCGCGCCAACCGGCGGAAGGTCCGGCGCCCGGACCGGACCCTGGCCGTGGCCGACCACAACATCCCCACCGAGGGCCAGGGCCTGGGCGTAGGTGCCGTAGCCGACGAAGAGGCCCGCCTGCAGCTCGCCAGCCTCGAGCGCAACGTCGCCGACAACGGCATCGAATTCTTCCCCATGGGCGACATTCGCAACGGCATCGTCCACGTGGTCGGCCCCGAGCAGGGCCGCACCCAGCCGGGCATGACCATCGTCTGCGGGGACTCCCACACCTCCACCCACGGCGCCTTCGGGGCCCTGGCGCACGGCATCGGCACCTCCGAGGTCGAGCATGTCCTGGCCACCCAGACCCTGCGCCAGAAGAAGGCCAGGAACCTGCGTGTGATGATCGAGGGGACCCCCGCCCCCGGCATCGGCGCCAAGGACTTCGCGCTTGCCGTGATCGGCGAGATCGGCACGGCGGGCGGTACGGGCTATGTCATCGAATACACAGGCGACACCGTCCGCGCCCTGTCCATGGAGGGACGAATGACCCTCTGCAACCTGACTATCGAAGGCGGCGCCCGGGCGGGCCTGGTCGCCCCGGACGAGACCACCTTTGACTATCTCCGTGGCAAGCCCTCGGCGCCCAAGGGTGGTGCGTGGGACATCGCCCTTTCCAGCTGGAAGGCCCTGTTCTCGGATCCCGACGCCGTCTTCGACCGGGAGGTCCGGATTGATGCCTCGGCCATCGCCCCCCTGGTCACCTGGGGCACCAGCCCTGAGGACGTGATCCCTGTGACCGGCGTCGCGCCCTCGCCCGAGGCCTTCCCCAACCCGGACAAGAGGGCCGCTGTCGTCCGGGCCCTCGAATACATGGGACTGGAGGCTGGGCAGCCCATCGCCTCGGCCAAGGTCGACGTGGTCTTCATCGGTTCCTGCACCAACAGCCGGATCGAGGACCTCCGCACCGCCGCCGACATCGTGCGGGGCCGCACGGTGGCACCCGGCGTGCGGGCCATGGTCGTCCCGGGCTCCGGCCTCGTGAAGGCCCAGGCCGAGGAAGAGGGGCTGGACGAGATCTTCCGCGCGGCTGGATTCGACTGGCGCGAGCCGGGCTGCTCCATGTGCCTGGGCATGAACCCCGACCGCCTGGCGCCCGGTGAGCGCTGCGCCTCCACCTCCAACCGCAACTTTGAGGGCCGGCAGGGCCGGGGGGGACGCACCCACCTGATGAGCCCGGCCATGGCCGCCGCCGCCGCCCTCGCCGGCCGGATCGCCGACGTCCGGGACTACCTGCGGTGATCCTCGGCCTCGACCATGTGGTCGTCCCGGTGGACGACGTAGAGGACGCCGCCGCCCGCTACGGCGTCTTCCTGGGCCGGAAGCCGGCCTGGGAGGGCCGGGTCGATGGCGTCCCCGCCAGCGTCTTCGTCTTGTCCAACACCACCCTGTGCCTGCGGGCCCGCCGCGAGGATGACCCCGGCGAACTCATCGTCCTGAAGGTCGGCGACCTCGACGCCGCCGTGCGCCTGGCCGGACGCCGGGGTCTGCCCGCCCTGGGCGAGGAGACGACCTTCGGCGACCGCCGTCTGGTCCGCCTGGACCCTGCTGCGGCAGGCGGCCTCAACCTCGCCCTCGTCTCGGGCGATGGCCCCAGCCTGTCGGCACCTGTCGTGTCCGAGGCCTCCGCCGTCAGCGCCCTGGACCATGTCGTGATCAGCGCCCGCTCCGGGGACCGCGCCCTGGCGCTCTGGGGGGCTCGCCTAGGCCTCGACCTGCGGCTCGACCGTTCAAATACCGCCTGGGGCGCCCGGCAGATGTTCTTCGCCTGCGGGGGCCTCGTCATGGAGGTCGTCCTGAGGCTCGGAGAGGCCGAGACGACGGACCAGCCCGATGCGCTCAACGGCCTGGCCTGGGGTGCCGCCGACGCCGACGCTGCCCAGGGCCGGCTTTCCGGCCTTGGCTTCAACGTCTCGGAGGTCCGCAACGGCCGAAAGCCCGGGACCCGCATCTTCACCCTCCGCGAGGGTGTGCCCTTCTCGCCCACCGTGGTGCTGCAACAGAATGCCGGAGGGGCCGGAGCGGACGGATGAAAGCCTTCACCAGACTGGACGCCCGGGCCGCCCCCCTGCCCATGGCCAATATCGACACCGACCAGATCATCCCCAAGCAGTTCCTCAAGACCGTGGAGCGCGAGGGCCTGTCTCGGGGCTTGTTCTATGACCTGCGCTTCGACGGCGACGGGGGGCCGCGCCCGGACTTCGTGCTCAACCGACCCGAATACGCTGGTGCCGGCGTCCTGGTCACCGGCGATAACTTCGGCTGCGGTTCCAGCCGCGAGCACGCCCCCTGGGCCCTGATGGACTTCGGCATAACCTGCGTCATCGCCTCGTCTTTCGCCGACATCTTCGATACCAACTGCTTCCAGAACGGCCTCTTGCCGGTGGTACTCAAGCCCGAGGAGGTCCAGGCCCTGATGGGCGAGTGCCTGGGCGGCAACCATATGGTCAGCGTCGACCTGGAGGCCCAGACCGTGACCTCGCCCTCCGGCAAGGTCTTTGCTTTCGAGATCGATGGATCCCGCAAGACCAAGATGCTGAACGGCCTCGACGCCATCGGCGAGACCCTGTCGGCCGCCGCCGACATCGACGCCTGGGAGGCGGGCCGTGCACTGACTCATCCCTGGCTTGAACGCGCCGGCTGATCCCGCCCCCAATTCCCCCGAAGAGTTTCCGAATGACCGACCTCCTCCTCCTGCCGGGCGACGGCATTGGCCCCGAAGTCACCGCCCAGGCCCGCCGGGTCGCCGAGGCGGTCGCCCCGGACCTGACCATCGCCGAGGCCCTGTTCGGCGGCTGCAGCTTCGACGTCTATGAGACGCCCCTGACGGACGAGACCCTGGCCGCCGCCAAGGCCGCCCGTGCCGTGCTGATGGGCGCCGTCGGCGGGCCCCAGTGGGCCGGTGCCCCCCGTGACCGGCGGCCCGAGGCGGGGCTCCTGAACCTGCGGGCCGGCATGGAGGTCTACGCCAACCTCCGCCCCGCCCTCTGCTTCCCAGCCCTGGCCGATGCCTCCAGCCTCAAGCGCCACCTGGTGGAGGGGCTGGACTTCATGATCGTCCGTGAACTGACGGGTGGTATCTATTTCGGCTCGCCCCGGTTCATCGAGGACCTGCCGGGTGGCGGCAGGCGCGCCGTCGACACCCAGGTCTACACCACCGCCGAGATCGAGCGGGTGGCGCGGGTGGCCTTCCAGCTGGCCCGGGGGCGTCGCAACCTGGTGCACTCGGCCGAGAAGTCGAACGTCATGGATTCCGGCCTGCTCTGGCGCCAGGTGGTCACCGACCTCCACGCCCGGGAGTTCCCGGACGTCCGCCTCGAGCACATCCTGGCTGACAACGCCGCCATGCAGATCGTCCGCGATCCGCGCCAGTTCGATGTCCTGGTCACCGACAACCTGTTCGGCGACATCCTGTCTGATACCGCCGCCATGCTGACGGGCTCTCTGGGCATGCTGCCCTCGGCGGCCCTGGGCGACCCAGGTCGGCCCGGCCTCTACGAGCCCATCCACGGCTCGGCGCCGGACATCGCCGGCCAGGGCCTGGCCAATCCCCTGGCCTCCATCCTGTCTCTGGAGATGGCCTTCCGCTGGTCCCTGGGCCGCCCGGAGGCCGCTGACCGCATCCTGGCCGCCGTGGTCCGGGCCCTGGACTGTGGCGCCCGCACCCGGGACTTGGGCGGAAGCCTGACCACCGTGCAGATGGGCGAGGCGGTCCTCGCCGCCCTCTGACCCGTCAGGCCCGGAGGTATTCCAGGGTCGATCCGTCCTGGAGGCGGCCCTTCAGGCCTGTCCAGACGCCGGCCCGGTCGTACCAGTCGTCGATTTCGGCCTCGCCGCGCAGGGTCCAGACCTGGGCCTCCATCGATCGACCGTTCGCCAGGGTCACGGACCGCAGGCCTTTCGGCGTGGCCGTGATGCGCAGGAGGCCACCCTCCTGGGGATTGAAGAGCCGCCCGCCCAGGACCTTCGGGTTCCAGTGGGTGAGGGGAGCGGTTCCGGCAGGCGCCAGGACCTCGCGCCGGCCGGTGCGGATGCGTACCCCCTCCGGGGCCCTCCGGGCTGAGACCTTCCGGTCCCCGGCGGTGGCGTCTGTCACCGTCTCCAGGCTCTCGAACTGCCCGTCCGCCCAGACCTCCCGGGCCGTATGCCGGTAGCGGTAGACGGTGACCGAGCCGAGCTTCACGGTCATGTCGACCTCGGTCGAGACCGTGGGGGATTTCGCGTCGCCGGCGAAGGTCATGCGGTGTTCGCCTATCCGCTCGCCATTGCGCAGGACGGCGAAGACCAGCTTCCGGTTCGCAGGTGTGGCAGCGAGGAGGGGTGTGGGTACCGCGAGCAGGGCACCGGCGGTCAGAAGGGTGCGTCGCGTCGGCTCCGGGTGCGTCATGCAGCGGCCTTTCGCTGGGTTCAGTTCGGGGCACCGAGTGCCCGATTTGATCTCGACTATATGGGATTCCGGTGAAGTTTCCGCAACGCGGCAAAGGCCCTCGCCTTGCGCCCCGGGCGCGCCGGGCGTACGGGGACCGTCCGTTCTGTAAAGGAGAGACAAAGGTGGGCTATCGCGTCGCCGTCGTCGGGGCCACGGGTAATGTGGGCCGCGAAATGCTGAATATCCTCGAGGAAGTCGAATTCCCCGTGGATGCAATTCACGCGATCGCCAGCCGTAAATCCATTGGCGTCGAAGTCTCCTTCGGCGACCGGATCTTGAAGTGCAAGGACGTCGAGCAGTTCGACTTCTCCACGGTGGACCTGGTACTGATGAGCGTGTCCGGGACCTTTTCCAAGGAATGGGCGCCCAAGATCGGCGCCGCCGGCCCCATCGTCATCGATAATTCCTCGGCCTGGCGGATGGACCCGGACGTGCCCCTCGTCGTGCCCGAGGTGAACCCCGACGACGTCGAGTGGGCGGACCGCAAGAACATCATTGCCAACCCGAACTGCTCCACCGCCCAGCTGGTGGTGGCCCTCAAGCCCCTGCACGACCGGGCCCGCATCAAGCGGGTGGTGGTCTCGACCTACCAGTCGGTCTCCGGCGCGGGCAAGGAGGGCATGGACGAGCTCTGGGACCAGACCAAGGGCATCTTCGTCCTCGGCCCGTCGGAGCCCAAGACGTTCCCCAAGCAGATCGCCTTCAACGTCATTCCCTTCATCGGCGCCTTCAACGACGACGGCTACACCGACGAGGAGGAGAAGATGTGGAGGGAGACCCACAAGATGATGGACCCCGAGATCGCCCTCACGGTCACCTGTGTGCGGGTGCCGGTCATGGTCGGACATTCGGAGTCCGTGAACATCGAGTTCCACGAGCCCCTGGACGAGGATGAGGCGCGCGACCTCCTGCGCAACAGCCCCGGCCTCATCGTCATCGATCAGCGCCATGACAAGGGCTACATGACCCCCAAGGAGGTCCAGGGCGAGTTCCCGGTCTTCGTCAGCCGTATCCGCCGGGATCCGACGGTGGAGCATGGCCTCAACATGTGGGTCGTGGCCGACAATCTGCGCAAGGGTGCCGCCCTCAACGCCGTCCAGATCGCCCAGCTCCTCGCCGAGCGCGGCCTGATCGGCGACCGCTGACGGGTGGCCGGGGGGCCCGCCTCACCGGCTGACGCCTCATCGCGCGCCGCCGTCGGTGCTGGCGTCCTGTGCTACCTGATCTGGGGGTTTGCGCCCCTGTTCTTCCAGGCCATGGGCCGGCTGGGCGCGGACTCCTGGGAGATTCTCGCTCACCGGGCGGTCTGGGGAACCCTGGCCGCCTGGGTCTTCGTGCTCCTGGCCCGGCAGGGCGGCCAGGTGGCCGCAGTCCTGCGCTCGCCCCGGCGGCTCGCCGCCCTTGCCCTCTCGGCCCTGCTGATCGGCGCCAACTGGGCCCTCTATGTCTGGGGGGTCAACTCTGGCCGGGTGCTGGAGAGCAGCCTCGGCTACTACCTGACGCCCCTGCTCAACATGGCGGCGGGGGTCCTGATCTTCCGCGAGCGCTTCGACCTCCTGGGGCTCGGCGCCATTGTCCTGGCTGGGATCGGGGTCGCCCTTCAGGGGCTGGCCCTCGGTCATTTCCCGTGGATGGCGGTGATCCTGGCCCTGACCTTCGGCGCCTATGGGATCGTGCGCAAGCAGGTGCAGGCTGACGCCCAGACCGGCCTTTTCGTCGAGTGCCTGTTCCTGGCGGTCCCCGGCGCGCTCTGGATGGCCCACCTGACCCTGACTGGGCAGGGGCATATGGACGATTCCCCTCCAGCGGCGGCCTGGCTCCTGGCAGCGGGGCCAATCACCGCCATTCCCCTTGTCCTCTTCGCCTGGGCTGCCAGGCGCATGCCCCTGTCGGCCATGGGCTTCCTGCAGTTCATTGGCCCGACCATCGGCTTCGGCATCGGACTGGCCCAGGGCGAGCCCTTCACCGCCCTGCGCGCGGTCTCCTTCGCCTTCATCTGGGCCGGGGCGGCGACCTACATCTTTGGCCTCTGGCGGCGGACCCGGAGCCTCGGCGCCTGACTGGCGCTTGCGTATCCTGCGTCCGCGTCTATCGGTGTTGGGCAAGGACCGCCGATCTGCAGGACGGCGGCGAGGACACGACACTTCCGGAGGAAATCCATGGCCCGCACGAAGTTTGGCGCCTTCCTGGCACCCCACCATCCCATCGGCGAGCATCCCAGGCTCCAGTTCCGGAACGACATCAAGTTCGCCGTACGGCTTGAGGAGCTGGGCTTCGACGAGTTCTGGGTCGGTGAACACCATTCCACCGGCTGGGAGATGATCGCCTCGCCCGAGATGTTCCTGGCCGCCGTCGGCGAGCATACCGGTCGGATCCGGCTGGGGACGGGGGTGATCTCCCTGCCCTACCACCATCCCTTCAATGTCGCCCAGCGCATGGTGCAGCTGGACTACATGACCGGTGGTCGGGCCATTCTTGGCACCGGGCCTGGTGCCCTGCCCTCCGACGCCCACACCCTGGGTATCGACCCCATGACCCAGCGCGACCGGCAGGACGAGGCCATCGGGGTGATCCGTCGCCTGCTCGCCGGCGAGCGCGTCACCCACGAGAGCGATTGGTTCACCCTGCGCGACGCCCGGCTCCAGCTTCTGCCCCTCCAGGAAGAGATGGAGATGGTGGCCGCCTCCTCCATCAGCCCCTCAGGCATGACCCTGGCTGGCAAGTACGGCATGGGCGTCCTGTCCATAGGCTCCAACTCCGAAGCGGGCCTGGCGGCCCTGCCCACCCAGTGGGGCTTCGCCGAACAGGCCGCCGCCAAGTCAGGCAAGGCGATCGACCGGAAGAACTGGCGGGTGCTCATGTCCTGGCACATCGCCGAGACCCGGGAGGAAGCCCGGGCCCAGGCGGCCAAGGGCCTGATGCACTGGCACAACGAGTACCAGGTCGGCACCCTGATGCGCCCCGGTGCCGGGCCCTTCATCAGCCCGGAGCAGGCCCTCGAGCAGACCGTGGACGTCGAGGGCGCATCCGCCGTCATCGGCACCCCGGACGACCTCATCGCGGCCATCCGCAAGCTCCAGGCCAATGCCGGCGGCTTCGGCGTGGTCCTGGGCTTCGTCCATGACTGGGCCAACCGCGAGAATACCCTGCGCAGCTGGGACCTGGTCGGGCGCTATGTGATCCCCGAGATCAACGGTCTCCTGGACGGCTACCGGGACTCCCGGGCCTTCGTGATCGAGAACCGCGAGTGGTTCGAGCGCGCCGGCCAGGCGGTGATGAGCAAGATCATGTCGCACGAGGGTGCCGCGGCGGCCCTGAAGGCCGGCATGGAGGCGGGCGTGGCCATGCGCTCGCCCAACGCCCCGGATCTGAACAAGGCCGCCAAGGCCCTGAAATAAGGGGGGCTAGAGTCTCTGCACCGTCACCGGAGCGTCCCGGACCTCATCGGGCGCGATCGTCGCAGGCCCGTCGTCGAGCAGGTCTTCGGGGCCCTTGGCAAGGCGCGCTGCCAGCGTCCCAACAGAGGATCCCAGCACCGCCTCGGGATCGCCGCCCTCCACCAGGCCAGCGGCGAAGAGGGCGGCCAGGAGGTCGCCTGTTCCCTTCGGCGCCCGCTCCAGGAGCGGGTGGGTCGCCAGCCAGGCGTTCGTCGCATCGGCCCAGAGGACGCCGGTCCTTGACCCTGCCGGGACCGAAGAGACCAGGACCGGCCGGCCCAGGCTGCGGGCGGCGGCGAGGGCCCCGGCGGCGTTGGCAATCCGCATCCCCGTGAGGCGTTCCAGCTCCCAGGCGTTGGGCGTCAGAAGGCCGGCGCGTGGGACCAGTTCCAGGGGAAGGGCCTCGGCGACGGCTTGGGCGACATAGAGCCCGCGGTCCTCGTCGCCGAGGATGGGGTCCACCAGGCGCAGGGCCTGCGGACGGCGCGCCGCTACATGGTCTAGGAGACCGGCTGCGGCCGCCACCTGCGCTGCAGAGGCGAAGTATCCAGTGATCACCAGGTCCGTCCGGTCCGCCAGGCCTGAGGCGATCAACCCGCCAACCTGGCCGGCGAAGACCGCGTCGGACACCGCTCCGCCCCCGGGGGGACCCAGGCCCGGATGGCGCCCGAAGAGGACAGTGGGAAGAAGGGCCGTGCGAAAGCCCAGGCGGGTGAGAACAGCACTTTGCAGTCCGCCGCCGACCCCCGAACCGGCGACATGGCTGGACAGGATCAGGGCGACCGGCATGGGTGCGGTCCGGCCTGCGGCCTAGTAGCGGTAGTGCTCGGGCTTGAAGGGCCCGGCGACCGGCACGTTGATGTAGGCGGCCTGGTCCGAGGTCAGCTGGGTCAGCTTCGCGCCCAGCTTGTCCAAGTGCAGCATGGCCACCTTCTCGTCCAGGTGCTTGGGCAGGGTGTAGACCTGCTTGCCGTAGGCCGCGCCGTTGGTCCACAGCTCGAGCTGGGCTAGGGTCTGGTTGGTGAAGGAGGCGCTCATCACGAAGCTGGGGTGGCCCGTGGCGTTGCCCAGGTTCACCAGCCGGCCCTCGGACAGGACGATGATCTTCTTGCCGTCCGGGAACTCCACGTGGTGGACCTGGTCCTTGATCTTGTCCCAGCGGTAGTTGCGCAGGCCCGAGATCTGGATCTCGGAATCGAAGTGGCCAATATTGGCGACAATGGCGTTGTTCTTCATCCGCCGCATGTGGTCGACGGTCAGGACGTCCTTGTTGCCGGTGGCGGTGACGAAGATGTCGCCCCTGTCCGCCACATCGTCCATGGTCTGGACCTCATAGCCCTCCATGGCCGCCTGCAGGGCGCAGATCGGGTCGATCTCGGTGACGATGACCCGGGCGCCGCCGTTGCGCAGGCTGGCGGCTGAGCCCTTGCCCACGTCGCCATAGCCCAGGACCACGGCGACCTTGCCGGACAGCATGACGTCCGTGCCCCGGCGGATCGCGTCCACCAGGCTCTCGCGGCAGCCGTAGAGGTTGTCAAATTTGGACTTGGTGACGCTGTCATTGACGTTGATGGCGGGGAAGGGCAGCTCGCCGCGATCGGCCATTTGGTAGAGGCGGTGGACCCCCGTGGTGGTCTCCTCCGAGACGCCGCCGATGGCATTGCGGATGGCGGTGTAGAAGCCGGGCTTTTCCTTCAGGTACCGCTTCATCACCGCGTAGAGGGCTTCTTCCTCCTCGTTCTGCGGGTTGTCGAGGACCGAGGCGTCCGCCTCGGCCTTGGGCCCGAGCACGCAGAGCAGGGTGGCGTCGCCACCATCGTCGAGGATGAGGTTGGGATAGCCGCCGTCGGCCCACTCAAAGATGCGGTGGGCGTAGTCCCAGTATTCCATAAGGGTCTCGCCCTTGGTGGCGAAGACCGGGGTCCCGGCGTCGGCGATGGCTGCCGCAGCGTGGTCCTGGGTGGAGAAGATGTTGCAGGAGGCCCAGCGCACCTCGGCGCCCAGGGCCTCGAGGGTCTGGATCAGGACCGCCGTCTGGATGGTCATGTGCAGGGAGCCGGCAATGCGGGCGCCCTTGAGGGGCTGGGAGACCCCGAACTCGGCGCGGACGGCCATCAGGCCGGGCATTTCGGTCTCGGCGATCGCAATTTCCTTGCGGCCGAACTCGGCCAGGGAAATGTCCTTCACCACATAGTCGGTCATGTCGGGATTCCTGTCGTGCGGGCCCTCGCCGCCTGGAAGGTCCTATACCCCCGACGGAGCCGGGTCGCAACCAAGACATAAAGACTTCTTTATGTGAAGCGCGGTGCGGGCCCATTTACCAGCTCGTCGACAGCCTTCAGGGCCCGCCATGCGTCGCCCCGGCGGCGTAGGCCCGATATGAGCCTTCGTGCCGCCCTCCGGCCCTCGGGGTCGAGGTCCAGCCGGGAAAGGACGCCTTCCGCCATCTCCACGTCATTGAGCAGGCCGAGCGCGTCCTGGGCCTTCCTGAGCGCAGCCTCGAAACGAGGTTCGGCCCGTCGCCAGTCCGGGGCCTCGAAGGTGGCGAAGGCGTAGCGGAAGGCCTTGATGCGCAGGCGCAGGGCGTGAAGGTCCTCCAGCCCCAGGGCGTCCGCCTCCTGGCCCTCCTGGCGGATCCGTCGCCAGCGGCGGTCAAGGTCAGAGCCAATCCCCTCCGCGGCACCCTCGGCGTTCCGGGCCAGACTAGGCCAGTCTCCTGTCTCGGCCAGGATGAGTCCCTCCAGCAGGGTCAGCCGCGCAGGCGCCGCCGCCAGGCTGGCGGACAGGCCGGCGGCGGCCTGGTACCGGGCTTCCGAAAGGGCGGTGTCGAGGGCCGGGCCGGCTGGCCCCATCGCCATCAGGACGTCCAGTTCCCGCACCTCGCCGCAGGCCTGGGCCAGGTCGCGCAGCCCGGCGCGGACCGTCGCCGCCAGGGCCTCGTCCAGCCGCCTGCGGAAGACCAGTGCCAGGCTTCGCATCCGCCGCAGGGCGACGCGCATCTGGTGGACCGCCTCGACCGAGGGGTCGTTCGCTGTATCCCGGGTCCGGCTCGCCACTTCGGCCAGGCTTCCGAGCAGGGCTTGCCGCAGGGCCTCGCCCGTGGTGATCCCCCCGGCTAGGGCGACCTGCGCGGCGCGGGGCCAGGGCCGGTCCGCCGCCAGGTCCGAACCCCTGGCGGACTTGGTGCGAAGCGAGAGGGTCAGGGGTAGTTCGGCGGCAAGTCGCCGCGCGAGGGTGAGCAGGTCCTCGCGCTCGCCCTCCAGGAGCTCCAGCTCAACCTCGCAGACCACCGTCCTGCGATCTCCCGCCCGGATCTCGCCCTCGTCAAAGGCCGCCTCGATCCGGGAGGCACCGGCCTCGACCACGCCGCTGCGCCGGCGCACATGTACGGAAAATCTCGGCGCGAGCGGGTCCGGGCCGCGGGCGGCCAGGCCCAGCCCGGCAAGCTGCGGCCAGGAGAGATCCAGGTGTCCGGGGGCGACCTCGGCCTCGACCTCGTCCCGGGCCAGGCCCTGTCCGGTCTTCAGGGTCTGGACCGTCCGGCCGGACGCCTCGGAGCGCAGGCGCAGGGAGGCACCCGTGGCTGCGAGGGCTTCGTCGGGGGTATCGTAATAGACGGACAGGAGGGCGCGGTCGTGGGGCGGGGCGTTCAGGACCCGCAGAAGCAACGCTTCCATGGCGTCGGGGGGGCAGTCGAACTTGATTTCCACCTCGGGCATCACAACCCCCTTCGGACGGCTATTCGTCCTCGTCGAAACGATTGGCCACCAGGGCCACAAGGGCGGCGACGGCGGTGTCCGCCTGAGCCCCTTCCGCGGCGATGTCGATGCAGCAGCCCGGCCCGGCGGCCAACATCATCAGGCCCATGATCGAACGGGCGTCCACCTCGGCACCATCTTTTGAGACGTACACCTGGGCTTCGAAGGTGGAGGCGGTCTTCACGAACTTGGCGGAGGCGCGGGCGTGAAGCCCGCGCTTGTTGATGATCTCGACCCGGGCCCGGGCGGTCACTTGTCCCCTGCCAGGACGTAGGAGGCGACCGAGATGTACTTTCGCCCCGCCTCCTGGGCCTTGGCGACGCAGTCGGCGAGGTCAAGCCGGCTTCGGACGCTGGCGAGCTTGATCAGCATGGGTAGGTTCAGGCCTGCGATGACCTCGCCCCGGGTCTGCTCCATGACCGAGATGGCGAGGTTCGAAGGTGTGCCCCCGAACATGTCGGTCAGGAGGATGACGCCGGTCCCGTCGTCTACCCGCCCGCAGGCAGACAGGATGTCGCGTCGCCTCTGCTCCATGTCATCGTCCGGGCCGATACAGATGGCGGCGATCCCCGACTGGGGACCGACCACATGCTCCATGGCCAGCAGGAACTCGTCGGCCAGGCGACCGTGGGTCACGATGACGAGGCCGATCATGGGAAGGCTCTCAAGGGGAGTTCTCACCCTGTACGGGCGCCGCCGGCGCCGGAAGGCCGTCTTGATACGACTCTTCCCGGTC
Organism: Phenylobacterium deserti; assembly: GCA_945859865.1. Classification (GTDB taxonomy): domain Bacteria; phylum Pseudomonadota; class Alphaproteobacteria; order Caulobacterales; family Caulobacteraceae; genus Phenylobacterium; species Phenylobacterium deserti_B. The sequence continues at coordinate 14,470 of CAMAOY010000019.1, read as the reverse complement.
CGCTCCAAGCCGACAAAGTGCATCCGCGATCCGGTGTGGCGCCGAGGCTTCGGTCAGGCGGAGCCGGAGCCGCGGCGCATCCTGCCCCAGCACCGAAAGGGCCTCCCGGTCAGGCATCCGCTCTGGCTCCCCTGCCGTCACCGCAAGGTCGATCCGGCAAAGGTCCAGGCAGGGCAGCCGCACGACGCCGGCACCCCGGATCTCGAGCTTGCCGCGCAGGACGTCTGGGGCCCTGCCGAAGAGGCGTCCGCCGCTCGCCCAGACCAGGGTACGGTCGTCGGCAACCAGGCGGAATCCCAGGTCCATGGCCCTTAGGGCGAGGTCGCTCTTGCCGCTACCCGAGGGACCGAACACCAGGGCGCCCCGCCAGCGCCCGCCCGACCTCAGGGCGATCAGGCCAGCGTGCAGGATCTCGCTCATGGGACCCGTCTCATGACGCCGGGCGAGGAGGTAGGTGGACCCGAAAGCAGGCGCCGGTGCGCTCATCGGTCTCGCCCATGCGGTTCTCGGCCCGGAGGGTTCCGCCCTGGGCCTCCACGATCTGGCGGGCGATGGACAGGCCCAGGCCCGAATTGCCGCCGAAGGCCGAACCCCTGGGCCGGGAGGTGTAGAAGCGCTCGAAGACCGTCTCCAGGTTCTCCGGCGGTATGCCCGGTCCGTCATCCTCGACACGAACCTCGGTGATCCCGGCCTCCCGTGTCAGGAACAGCCGGACCGAACCGCCCGGCGGACTGAAGGAACGGGCGTTGTCGATGAGGTTCCGGAACACCTGGCCGAGCGGGCCTTCCCGTCCGAGGACCGGGGTCTCGCCCTCGGGCCGGGACAAAAGGACCTCCGGGTCCCCTTCCCGGCGGACGTCGCCGTAAGCCCCGGCCAACTCATCGAGGAGTCGACCCAGGTCGAAGGTCTGGGGTGCCTCCCGGGACAGTTCCGCATCCAACCGCGAGGCGTTGGAGATGTCCGTGACCAGGCGGTCCATGCGCTGCACGTCCTGCCGGATCACCCCCTGCAGCCGGGCTCGGGCGTCGGGGTCGGACACCAGATCCAGGGTCTCCACCGCTGAGCGCAGGGACGTGAGCGGATTGCGGATTTCATGGGCCACGTCGGCGGCGAAGCGCTCGATGGCGCCCATCCGCTCGGACTGGGCGTCCGTCATGGCCTCGAGGGACCGTGTCAGGTCGCCAAGCTCGTCGCCTCGCCTGGCCAGGTCGGGGAGCGAGATGGACCGGACCCGGGACAGCCGCACCCGGTCGGCGGCGCGCGCCAGGCGCCGGACGGGCAGGGCCACCAGGCGGGTCAGGAGGGCCGAGGACAAGAGGGTGACGCCGATGGAGAGCAGGATGAAGGGCACCAGGGCGGCTCTCTGGCGGGCGATGATGCTGTCCACGTCACCGGCCTCGACCGTCAGGACCCCCAGAACGGCCTGGACATGCCGGATGGGGAAAGAGACCGAGACCACCCGCCCCGCAGGATCGGCGCGGCGGACGCCCGCCACCCTGCGCCCCTCGAGTGCGCCCGCAATCTCAGCCCGGAGCGCGGTCTGCCCCGGCGAGGCTCGGGGCTTGCCGGAGGTCGCCGGGGGGGCAGGCCCCCCTCTCGGACGGGCTGGGGGCAGGAGTCCCTCCTCCACCTGGTTGGCGATCCAGTCGCTGTCGGCGATCACCTGCCCCTGGCGGTCGAAGAGCCGCGCCCTCTGGACGCCGGGATTGGCAAGAAGCTGGAGGATCTCGCTGGCCCGGGCGGCCTCGAGGGCCGGGACGGGCTCTCCGACCGTCGCCGCCTGGTCGATCAGGCTGGCCATCAGCTCGCCCTGGGTGGTGAGGCTGTCGATCCGGGCCTCCACCAAGCCCCGGCGGAGCTCGTTCAGCACCAGGGCGCCAACAATGAGGACGGCGAGGCCCAGGAGGTTGAGGGCGAGGATCAGCCTTCCGAGACGGGACGCCGGCGGCCGGGCCCACCACCGGCGACCGGGCTCAGGCTTCGCGGTATCTGTAGCCGACGCCATAGAGGGTTTCGATCGCGTCGAAATCGGGGTCGACCTCCCGGAACTTGCGGCGCATCCGCTTGATGTGGCTGTCGATGGTCCTGTCGTCGACATAGACCTGATCGTCGTAAGCCGCATCCATCAGGTTGTCGCGGCTCTTTACGAATCCGGGTCTCTGGGCGAGGGCCTGGAGCAGCAGGAATTCGGTCACGGTCAGCTTCACGGGCAGGCCGTTCCAGAGACAGTCGTGCCGCGCCGGGTCGAGGGTCAGCTGGCCGCGCTTCAGCGCCCGGGGTGCCACCGCCTCCGGGTCGTCCTCGTCCCCAAGGCCGCCGTTGGCCCGGCGCAGGACCGCCTTCACCCGCTCGATGAGCAAGCGCTGGCTGAAGGGCTTGTGCATGTAGTCGTCGGCGCCGAGGTTGAACCCGAGCAGCTCGTCGATCTCGTCGTCCTTGGAGGTGAGGATGATCACCGGCAAGTGCGAGGCGCGACGCAGGCGCCGAAGCACCTCCATGCCGTCCATGCGCGGCATCTTGACGTCGAGTATGGCCAGGTCTGGCGGATCGTTCTCGAGGGCGGCCAGGCCTGAGGCCCCGTCGAAATAGGCCTTGACCGTATGGCCCTGGCTCTCCAGCGCGAGGCTTACGGAGGTCACGATGTTCTCGTCGTCGTCCACGAGGGTGATACGGGCCATCTGAGGGGTCGGGTCCTTTTCGCCGGTCCTTTAATCCAAGATTACCCTAGTCGCCCCGATCCGTGGCCTCAATGGGGCGGACGGATCAACCCAGGCCAAGGGCGCGGGCCAGGGCGTCCACCGCCCGGTCGACGTCGGCGTCTGCCATGGCGGGGAAGAGGGGAAGCGAAAGGGCGCTCCGGTACCAGGACGCAGCCCCGGGAAGGTCCGGGGGACCATATCGGGCCACGTAGTAGGGCTGGGCGCTGACGGGAATGTAGTGGACCTGGCTTCCCACGCCTTCGGCGCCCATGGCCTCCACCACGGCGCGGCGACTGCGGCCCGTCGCCGGGAAGTCGATCCGGATCGTCAGCAGGTGCAGGACGGCGTGGCTCCAGGCCGGGCTGTCCGCGAGCCGGACGACGGGCGCCAGGGGCGCCAGGCGCTCGGCGTAGCGGCGCGCCAGATCGCGTCGCCGGGCGGCAAACTGAGGCAGGCGCTTCAGCTGGGACTGGCCAAGGGCGCAGAGGATGTCCGGCAGGCGGTAGTTGAGGCCGGGTTCGCGCATCTCATAGAGCCAGGGATCGCCCCCCGCTGGCCGCTCCATGCCGTGACTGCGAAGCCGGCGCATTCGTCCGGCCAGGTCTGCATCCCGGGTGGTGATCATGCCGCCCTCGCCCGTGGCGATGGTCTTGACCGGGTGGAAGGAGAAGGTGGCGGCGGAGGACCGCAGGCCGGACCCGACAGGTTCGGGCCCCTGCCCGAAGTCCGCCGTCGAGCCCAGGGCGTGGGGCGCGTCCTCCACCAGGACCGCACCGGAGGCGGAGGCGACCGCCCCCAGGCCCGGAAGGTCTGCGACGTCGCCCCTCAGGTGGACTGGGATCACGGCCTTCAGGGGCCCGGGCCCGGCCCGATCCAGGGCCTCGGCGAGGGTCTTTGGTGTCATCAGCCCGGTGGCGGGGTCGACGTCGGTGAAGATCACCTCGCCGCCTACGAACCGGACGCAGTTGGCGGTGGACAGGAAGGTGGTCGCAGGCACGGCCACCCGGTCGCCAGGACCGACGCCGAGCCCCAGCATGGCCAGATGAAGGGCCGCTGTGCCGTTGGAGCAGGCCACGGCGAAGGGTGCCTCCACCACGGCGGCGAAGGCCTGCTCGAAGGCCTCGACCCCGGGGCCCGTCGTCAGGAAATCAGATCTCAGGGCCTCGGCCACAGCCGCGATGTCGGACTCGTCGATGTCCTGGCGGCCATAGGGCAGGAAGGCCCCGGAGGTCATCTCAGGCTCCGGCGGGCGTGGGCATGGCGCCGGGCCCCGGACCGCCCAGCAATCGCAGGAGGCCCTCGTGGGACAGCCATTGCTCATTGGTATCGCTGGCGTAGGAAAAGCCTTCTGTCACCAGGGGATGGGCGCCGGCGAAAGACTCCCGCGAGAACTCCACGAAGGCGGGCTCGATGGCGTAGCGGTCGCCGAGGTCGACGACATGCCGGGCGTCATCCACAGAAATCATCATCTCGTGGAGCTTCTCCCCCGGCCGGATGCCTATGACCCGGAACGGCAGGCCGGGCGCCAGGGCTTCGGCCAGGTCGGTCATCTTCATCGAGGGGATTTTCGGCACGAAGATCTCGCCGCCCCGCATGATGGACAGGGAGGAGAGGACGAAGTTGACCCCCTGGTCGAGGGTGATCCAGAAGCGCGTCATGCGCGGGTCGGTGATCGGCAGATCCCGGGCGCCCTGGGCGATCAGGCGCTGGAACAGGGGCGCTACCGAGCCCCTCGAGCCGACGACGTTCCCGTACCGGACCACGGCGAAGCGGGCGCCGATGTCGCCGGACAGATTGTTGGCCGCCACGAAGGTTTTGTCCGAGGCTAGCTTGGTGGCCCCGTACAGGTTGGCAGGGTTGCAGGCCTTGTCGGTTGACAGGGCGATGACCTTCTTCACCCGGTTGGCCAGGGCCGCCCAGACGATGTTCTCCGCCCCCAGGACGTTGGTCTGGATGAATTCTGAAGGGTTGTACTCGGCGGCGGGCACCTGCTTGAGGGCGGCGGCGTGCACCACCACGTCCACCCCGCGAAGGGCCAGGGTCAGGCGTTGGCGATCACGGACGTCGCCCAGGAAGAACCGCATGCGGCTCATCTGCTCGGGGGTGAACCGCTCGGCCATGTCGACCTGCATTTCGTGCTGCTTCAGCTCGTCCCGAGAGAAGACGATCAGCTTGCGCGGCTCGGCCCGGCTGAGAACGGTATCGATGAAGCGGCGGCCGAAGGATCCGGTCCCGCCGGTCACGAGGACAGTCTTGCCCTCCAGTTCGCCAGCGTCTGTGGAGAAACGGTTCAACTCAGGTCTCCGAGCGGATTCTTGCCATTCCCATATCCTTCCCTAGGTCCAGTAAAGATATCGCTAACCATAACCGGTCAGGAATGACGTCATGAACCGCCGACGCCTCCTTAGCCTTCTGCCCCTTTTCGCCGCCTCGCCAGCCCTGGCGGCGGGGGGCGCGTCTGGAATTGCCGAAAAACCGCTGCCGTCCTTCATCCGACTGCCCCTTATCCAGGCCAACATCCTGCGCCGGAACCGCACCCGGGGCGTGATTTCCCTGGAGAACGGCGTGGACGTTAAGGACCCCAAGCTCCGGGCCCGGATCAGCCAGATACAGCCCAGGCTCAGGTCTGACATGGCGCGGCAGCTTTCGCTCTACACCTCGAACCTGGCGCCCGGGCAGGCCCCCGACCTCGACGTTCTGGCGCCCCTCCTGCAGAAGCAGGTGGACCTGAATTTCGGCGGCCCAGGTGCGCGCCTGGTCCTGCTGAACGTCCTGATCAACTGACCCCGAGATCCGCCGCCACGGCGTCCATGAAGGCGGCGAGTTCGACGTCGAGGCTGGTGACGCCGCCGGCATCATGGGTGGTGAGGGTAACCTCGACCCGGTTCCAGACATTCGCCCATTCGGGATGGTGATCCATCCGCTCGGCCTTCAGGGCGATCCGGGTCATGAAGGCGAATGCGGCGTTGAAGTCCGCGAAGACAAAGGTCCGCGAGATGGCGTCCCGGTCGCCCGGCAGGTCACCCCAAAGGGGCAGCTTCTCAAGGGCGTCGATGGCACCGATCCGCACCCGGGAGGTCACGCCGCACCTCCGAAGGTGAGCCCGGTGGCCTCGGCGAGCTCGGACAGGGCCTGGGCCTCGCTGACCACCTTGATGGCCCGCATGCCCAGGGCGGCGGCTGGCTTGCAGTTGATCCCCAGGTCGTCGAGGTAGACGCAGGCGGCCGGTTCGACCTCCAGCTGCTCGCACATCATCAGGTAAATTCGCGGGTCCGGCTTTCGCACCCCCGCCTTCGAGCTTTCGATGATGGCGTGGAAATGCGGCATGACCCGGCCCATGGCCGTGACCATGGTGGACTCCGAGCCCGGCGAGTGGCTGGAGGCCATGTTGTTGGTGATGCAACCCACCTTGAACCGGACCTTGCAGGCTAACAGGGCATCTACCATGGCCGGCCGCAGGTGACCCGACAGCAGGGGCAGGACCTCGCGCCCGGGTACCGGATGGCCAAGGGCTGAGCTCTCTTCGTGGAACAGTCGGTCGAAGCCCGCCGAATCGACTTCGGCGCGCTCGAAGAGCGCCCAGGCATTGGTGTCCGGATTGGTGGCGTTGACTGTCCGGATCAGATCCCGGGGCAGGCCCTTCTCCGCCTCGTACCGATTAAAGGCCTCGAAGGGCGAGGAGGTGAAGACCCCGCCGAAATCCCAGATCACTGCTTCGACGCCCATGCTGCTTCCTCCGGAAATGATGACGGCCAAGCTAGGGCGTTTCCGGCTTGAGGGGAACACGCTGCAGGGTGCTAGTCTCCATCCCCATGCCCTCGCCGTCCGCCCCCCACGACTCCGATCCGCCCTGGGCCGGTCCGCCCGGATTCGCCATCGGTCTGCGGCGGATCGCGCCCGAGGCCTGGCTGGAGGGTGGCGAGGCGCGGCCCTGGGCGCGCAAGGACCGCCTCTTCCGCGCCGTTCCGGACAAGGTCTGGGGCGAGACGCAGGGCTCGCGTCCCGGCCAGGCCGAGGCGGCCGGCCTGGTCGCCAGCGCCCTTGGACTGCGCGCCCGCCCTGACCTGCGCCCGCCCCTCCTGGTTGCCGCCCGGAGGGTCCCGGACGACCTGGTCCTGATGGAGCGGCGGGCCGGCGACTGGGCGGTCTCGGCCCTGAGCCTGAGCGCCGGATCCTTCTTCACTGCGGAGGAAGCCCTCGGAAGGGGCCTGGAGGCCCTCCACGGCCCGGTTCCCGGCTTTGCTCAACGCTACCTTGTCCGTGTACAAAGGGTTTTCGACAACTTGCCTGTGGACGATATCGTCGAGCGGCGGAACTGGTCGGTGGTTGCCTGGCGCGGGCTCTATGCCCCGGAGGCGTCGGCGGCCCGGCGGCGGGCCCTCCGCCAAAGGCCGCGGCGGCCGGGGGCGGGCCTCTATATCCGCTGCGAGCGACAGACCCTGCGCCGCCTGCCGCAGACCGGCGGGTTGCTGTTCACCATCCGCATCCACCTGACCCCCCTCAGGGCCCTGGCCGCCGACCCCGAGGCCGCGAGGGTCTTCGCCCAGGCCTGGGCGGCGGCGCCCGAGGACTTCCGGCGCTACAAGGGCCTGGCCGCCGTCGCCCCGGGGGTGGAGGCTTTCCTCGCCGAATGTCGCCGCCCCCATGCTGAATCCGTCACTGACCCAAGGCATAAGGCCCTTCATGACCCCCGATGAACGCCTCCTGCCCCTCGAGGGTGTCGAGAACTTCCGCGACTATGGTGGCTACCCTGTGCCCGGCGGCCTCCGAGTTGTTCGGGGACGACTCTGGCGCTCGGCCCATCACGGGGGCGCCACCGACGCGGACCTGGCGCGCATCGCCAGCCTCGGCCTGTCCGCCGTCGTCGACCTCCGCCGCCCCATGGAAAGGGCGAACCAGCCCTCCCGCCGGCCCGAGGGCTTCGCCGCCCGGGTGATCGACTGCGACCACGGCGATCAGGCCGAGCCGCCCCACGTAGCCTTCCTGAGGGAGACCGACCTGTCGGCCCAAAGCGCCCGGGCCTTCTTCCTGGACTATTATCGAACAGCACCCTTCGAGCCCCGTCACCAGGAGCTTTTCAGCCGCTATTTCGAGGCCCTGGGCGAGGGCCGGGCGGTTCTGATCCACTGCACGGCGGGCAAGGATCGGACCGGCCTGCTCGCTGCCCTCACCCACCATCTTCTGGGGGTTCGCCCCGAGGACACCGCGGCGGACTTTGAGCTGACCAACCGCGCCGCGCGGATCGAGGCCCGCCTGCCCCAGGTCACCGAAGCCCTGACGCAAAGCCTGGGCCGCCGACCCTCGGAGACGGCGGTCCGCGCCTTCCTGGGGGTGGAGGCCGCCTACCTTGAGGCGGCCTTTGCCGCGATCCGGGAGCGGTCGGGCTCGGTCTCGGCCTACCTGGCGGGTCTGGGGGTGGATGACCGCGCCGCTGGCCGGCTTCGCGAGCTGTGGCTGGAGCCCGTTCAGGCCTGAGCCGCAAGCCAGTCCACGACACCGATCTTGGCCAGCCAGACCAGGCTCATCTGGACGGCCCGCCGGCGCTCGGCAGGGAAGGCGAGCAGGAGGTCGCGCACGCTGAGCTCCCCGGCCCCGGCCAGAAGTTCCACCACCCGGCCGGCCTCCTCAGGCGTCGCCCGCCACATGCGGAAGGCGCCGTCCAGCTCGACGCCTTCGGACCGGGCCAGGTCTGAGGCTCCCGCGCCAGGTCGCAGGCGCAGGCGGCGCTCCAGGCCCAGGTCCTGGGTGGCGAAACCGGCGAAGTCGGCGAAGGGATCGCCCTTCAGGGGGTGCAGTCTGTGGCTCGCCGCGCCTCCCGGTGTGGCGGCGCGCAGGGCTGCGAGCTCCTCGAACAGGCCGGTCAGCTGCCGCACCACGACGGGCCAGTCAAAGGCTTCCCGGGCCCGCACCCGGCCCGCTGCGCCCATGCGCCGGCGGAGCTCCGGGTTCCGGGTCAGTTCGGCGATGGCCTCGGCGGCCCGCCCCACGTGGACGGCGGTGTGCTGGGCCACCGCCCCGACAAAGCTCTGGTAGGAATCCAGCCCCACGGCGTGCCGGGCGGAAAGGGCCTCTCCAAGGGCCCCGGGCGGCCCGCCCAGTGTCGGGATGAGGAAGCCCTCGACGCCATGCCGCACGGTGAAGCGATAGCCATCCCAGTCGCTGGCGACCACCGGCAGGCCGGCGGCCATGGCCTCCAGGGGGGTGATGCCGAAGGTCTCCTGGATGTTGTCGACCAGGGACAGGAAGATGTCGCCAGCCGCCCACAGGTCGGCCACCACTTCCGGGTCGTTGCCATCCTGGAAGTCCACCTCGACGGAGGGGGCGTAGGCTGCGGCGGCCTGCTCGTAGCGCGCCCGGTCGGCCTCGCCACCCGGGAACCAGCCGGCCAGGGCAAAGTGCATGCGCTTCCCGGCGAGGCGACCGGCCTCTTCCACGGCCCGGAACATGGGCTGGGGAAAGGCCTTCTCGAAGAAGGACAGGCGGCCGACCCAGACCACCAGGACCTCGTCGGCCTCTACGCCCAGGTCCGAGCGGACCCGGGCCCGGGCACCCGGGCGGTCAGCCTTGTCGCGGATCTCCTGAGCCGGGACTCCCAGGGGGATCACCGGCAGCTGGGGCCGGGGCCGGGCCTCACCGCCAAAACGCTCGCCCAGGAAGTCGCCCCAGCCGTCGAACATGCGCGATACGGCGTCCCGCACCGAGGGCGAAGTGCAGATCAGGGCGTCCCAGGGCTGGACCGGTGAGGTCAGGGCCCCGGCGATGATCTGGCGCATGGCCGGCGGCCCCAGGGTGTGGATCAGCCCCGCCAGGCTGTAGCCTCGGTCGCCGGTCGCCTTGCGGCGAATCCAGGCCAGGGTCTCAAGGTCGGGCTGACCCCGGAAGAGGATCCCGCCCTCCGCCGCCGCCTCAACGGACAGGACGCTGCCCCCCGCCACCTGGCAGGGCGGCCGCGCGTCCGGGAAGAGGTCCTCCGCCACATCGGCGTCGGCGACGGGCAGGTTGGAGAGCAGGTCAACCCGGGCATAGCCGCCATGCCGGGCGAGGGCCCGGTAGAGCTGCAGGTTCGCCACGTCCTTGCCGAAGGGATTGGCCTTCGGGCCGATCCGTCCTGGCGGATGGTAGATTGCGAGCCTGGACCCCGGCTTCACCCTGTTGGGTTCCTTCCCTTTGGCATGACCGGTCGGCCGCGGTCAGACCGCAAGGCAGACCAACTTGGTTTCAAGGTATTCGTCGAGCCCGTAGCGCGAGCCCTCGCGACCCAGGCCGGATTCCTTGACCCCGCCGAAGGGTGCGACCTCGGTGGAGATCAGGCCGGTATTGACCCCGACCATCCCCGCCTCGATCCCCTCGCTCATCCGCCAGGTGCGGGCGGCGTCGCGGGTGAAGACGTAGGCGGCCAGACCGGACCGGGTGGCGTTGGCCAGGGCCAGGACCTCGGCCTCAGTCGTGAACCGGACCAGGCCCGCCACCGGCCCAAAGGTCTCCTCACGGTTCATGAGGGCGTCCCCGCGGAGGCCGGACAGGACGGTGGGGGCATAGAAGAGGCCCTCGCCGGGCAGGCGATGGGCACCGGTGAGGACCTGGGCGCCCCCGGCAAGGGCATCGGCCACGTGCCGCTCGACCTTGTCCAGGGCGGCGGCGTTGATCAGGGGGCCCTGGTCGCTGGGGCCCACCAGGCCGTCGCCGACCCTCAGGGCTTCCGCCCGCGCCGTCAGGGCCTTGGCGAAGGCGTCGTGGATGCCGGACTGGACGTAGATCCGGTTGGCGCAGACGCAGGTCTGGCCGGTATTGCGGAACTTCGAGGCCATGAGGCCCTCGACCGCCGCCTCGAGGTCGGCGTCGTCGAAGACGATGAAGGGAGCGTTGCCGCCGAGCTCCAGGGACACCCGCTTGACCGTGCCCATGCAGGCCGCCGCCAGGCGCTTTCCCACGGCGGTGGAACCCGTGAAGGTGAACTTGGCCACATCGGGCGAACCGGTCAGGACCTCGCCGATGGGGGCCGGCGCCCCGGTGACGACGTTGAAGACCCCGTCGGGGACTCCCGCCTCGGCTGCCAGTCGCGCCAGGGCCAGGGCGGTGAAGGGGGTCAGCTCAGAGGGCTTGAGCACCACAGTGCAGCCGGCGGCCAGGGCCGGGGCGACCTTGCGCGTGACCATGGCGGCCGGGAAGTTCCAGGGGGTGACGGCGGCGACCACCCCGACCGCCTGCTTCAGCACCAGCAGGCGCCGGTCAGCCTGGTGGCTGGGGATGACGTCGCCATAGGCCCGGCGGGCCTCTTCGGCGAACCACTCGATGAAGGCGGCGGCATAGGCGATCTCGCCCTCGGCCTCGGCCAGGGGCTTGCCCTGTTCGGCCGTCAGCAGCCGAGCCAGGTCCGACCGGGCGTCCAGGACCCGGTCATACCAGCGTCGCAGGATGACTGACCGTGCCTTGGCGGTCAGTCCCCGCCAGCCGGGAAGGGCTTCCCGGGCCGCCGCGACGGCCTCGAGGGCGGCTTCGGCGCCAAGGTCGGGAACCCGCCCCAGGACCTGCCCCGTGGCCGGGTTGGTCACATCGATCCAGGTTGTCCCGTCACGCTCGCACCCGCCGATCCAGGCGCCCTGGCGAAGAAGCCCGGGGTCCGACAGTCCTGCGAGGTCCATGTCGGGTCCCTAGATGCCGCCGGGCCCGCATTCCGTGGTGAGGTACTTCTCGATCTCCACCAGCTGGGTCTCGACGTGGGCCGGGGTCATCAGGTTGAACTGGTGGCCCATGTCCTTGATGGCGAGGTAGCGGTGTGGTCGGCCCGCCGCCTTCAGGGCCGCCACGAACCGCTCGGACTGCTCGATCTCGACGGTAGTGTCACGGTCCCCGTGATAGACGAAGATAGGGATCGAGGCCTTGCTGGCGTTGTCCAGAAGATCCACGCCGCCAACGGTCGGCCGCTGGAACTCCCGCAGGAAGCGGTTGTCGTAGGTCCGGTTCTGGAACCGCCGGATCTCGGGCGCGCCGGCGCCGGAAATGGCGCATTGGTAGAGCCCGTTGGGGCGGATCGACGCGGCCATGGCCGCATACCCCCCGTAGCAGTATCCGAAGATCGCGATCCGGTCCGCGGCCGCAAGGCCCTGGGAGGCCAGGTACTCCGCCGCATCGTCATTGTCGTCCTGCATGGCCAGGCCCCACTGCTGGTCTCCGGCGCGGTAGAGCTTGTCGCCCCAGCCGTCCGAGCCGCGAAACTGGGGCTGGATGACCACGTAACCCCGGGCTGTGAAGTACTTGGTCCATCCGGAGACATCCAAGTTCAGATAGTCCCGCGCGGTCGGACCGCCATGCGGCAGCACGATGGCCGGGTAGGGCCCCGCGCCGAAGCGGGCCTTGGACGGGGTATGCAGGAAGGCCGGTATGACCAGGCCGTCCCGGGCCTTGTACTGGACCAGTCGGGAGTCCCCGAGTGCCGCTCCAGGAATGTGCGGCATGGACTTGCCCAGCAGGGTGAGCTTGGAGCCGTCGGTCAGGAGGTAGTACTCCGGGGGGAGGTTCGGCCCGGACTTCTCCACCAGCACGTACTTCAGGTCGTCCGACCAGTCGCGGACGTAAGCGCCGGCCCCGTCGGGGTAAGTGACCTTGGCGGGCGCACCCCCGGCCGGATCGTTCCAGTCGACGCTGACATTGGTGACCCCGACGGCAGGGCCGAGCCCCTTGGCGATCGCGGCGAGTTTCTCGTCGGTCCAGTAAATCCGGGGCGCATCCGCCTGATAGCTGAAGCCGAGCAGACGTCCCGACTTGTCCTGAAGCACGCCGCCCGCCTCGAAGAGCTTGTGCTCGAAGGCCGGGCCAATGATCTTCTTCTGGGTCAGGTCATACTCATAGATACCCGCCTTGTCCTTCTCGCGCCGCGAGACGTGGACGATATTGGGGTCCTCGGAGAAGCCCGCCACTTCGGTCAGGTTGCGGTCGCGGGCGTAGGAGCGGAAGTGGTCCTCCCACTGGCCAGTCGACGCGTTCAGGAACTGCTGGCCGACGAAGATCGCGCCATTGTCGAAGTCGATATAGCTGCGGGCCCGGAGATTTCCGTTCCGGTCGGGTTCATAGTTCGCGTACTTGTCCGAACCCCGATAGAGCCGCTCGGCAGTTCCACGGTAGATATCCACCTTGTAGATGTCGCCCTGGCCGTCGAGCCGGTTGTCGATCACCAGGATGTGCTTGGGATCGTTCGGCAGGATGCTCATGATACTGGGATTGCTCGTCTTGTTTGCGAACTCTTCCTGCTCGGAGATCGCCTTCTGGTCGGGGATGGCCGGCGTCCACTTCTCACCCTTCAGGTCGGTGATGTAGATCTTGGACAGGTGGGTGGCCCGGGTCCCGACCGTGAACATCTGCTGGGCGACCACCGCGAGCCGGTCATCCTTGATGAACTGGGCCGACATCAGGCGCATCTTCTGCGCACCCAGGATGACTGGCGCCTTGCCCGGGTTCGCCGTCTCCCAGATCGCGATGTAGCGGGTGTCGCCGTCGGGCGAGACGATGCCGACGAGGTTCTTGCCGCTGGGCGAGATGGAGAGGCCCTGGATCGCGGGCTCGCGGGCAAAGTCCCGGGCCGTGAGGCCAGGCGGCGTCTCAGCGGTCGCTGCACGCAAGGTGGCGGGAAGGCAGAGGGCCAGGAAGGCGAGGGCGACGAGGCTGCGGAAGGTCATGGGATCCCCGGTGGTGAAGGTTCACCGGGAAGTTACAGAGGACGGCGATCCTTGGGAAGCGGCAGGCGCCGCCTCTCGGTTGGGGGATGGGGCTTCCCGGACAGCCACGGGGGCAGGGGCTGCAAGCCAGAGGTCTGCGCCCCGGATCTCGACGCTTACCGCGCTGGTCAGACCATTCCGGTTTCCCGAGTGGGCGAAGAGGTCTTCCCCGACGATCTGGCCCGGCTTGGGACTGCGGGTGACCGGCCGGAGCCCGGCGCCGGAATTCATGGCCGGCGGGTAGGCGAAGGGGGCGGTGGGAAGGGGGGCTGACTTCGGCATGGCCGGCGGGGGCGCGGCTGCGGCCTGGGGTCCCGTCGCCAAAACACCTATGGCCAGCAGGCCGATCCAGAGCGCTGTGACCGCGCCTGTCCTCTGGTCCCGGGGCTTGCGGGAGGGATCGCCCGAACGCGTGTCTAGGGACTTCATATCCCGGTCTCCCGTTTCCCTGTCCGCCGATTGGGCGGGCCCTAAAGCCGTCATGCGTCGGCGTTATCGGGCCTCAAGGCGTGGAACTCCGAGTGTCTCAGACGAAGGTGAAACAAGTCTTTCAGAACGCGGTGAATGAAGTGTGTTGCGGCCCGATTTTGGGTCGTCAGGGGGCGGCCCGGCGGCTTGATCCGCCATCTTCGGCGACCTCGACGGCACCGCGGTCAGTGAGCCAGACCTGACCGTCCCGCACTTCCGACTGGGTGGCACTCACCAGCCCGCTGCGGTTGCCAACGAGGGCGAAGGGGTTGGAGTCTGCAGTTTGCGCTGCGGCACCCCTCCAGCTGACGGAGACCAGGACCCTGTTCTCCGTGGCGCCAAGGCGAGCCGAGGTCGAGGCCAGGCGTTGCGGGGCCAGGACGAGTCGGGTTCCGAAGAACGAGCGGGATGTAGCGCGTTGGGCGGACCCGTTGGGGGTGCTGCGGTAAGCGGGGGTGACCCGCCGATCCTCGGCCCCTGTGGAGCCCGCCGTCTGCATGGCGTTGCCGGCGAAGGGCGCCAAGGCTGCAGCCTGGGCGGGAGCTCCCGCCAGAAGCACGATGAAGGTCAGGAGCGCGAGAACGAGGCTCA
>CAMAOY010000018.1 GCA_945859865.1 Phenylobacterium deserti | reverse complement strand
TGGCGCGCACTTGACCTGAACCGCCGCTCTCGGCTCATGGGTCCATGCTTTCCGTCATCACCCGTTCCGGAGGCCAATCGGCCCATCTTTCCGGCCTCCTGTCAGATCTTGTGCCCGGCGCCGTCCAGGGTCTCATCCGCGATGTCCTGGTCCTGGAGCCTGAGGTGGACGATCCGCAGTTCATCGCCCTTTGCGAGGACGCTGGCGCTTGCCGGGTCTTCGGTGGCTTGGACGTCGCGGTGCGTCAGGCGCGCAGCGACCTGATCCTCCTGGCTGCGCCCGGGCTTCGCCTGGACGCCTTTGCGCTTGACCGGCTGGGTCGCAACCTTGCCGAACTGGGCGCCGGGGCCGCTTCGAAGGGACTCGCCCTGACGGTACCGACCCTGCCGGGCCTGGGTTTCCTGGCGTCTCCACGAGGTCTTGTCGCGTCTCGCCGCCGGCTTTTGGACCTGCCTGCGGGCGCCAGCCTGGAAGCGGGCCTGGCGAGGGCCTCCCGGGGCGCGCCCCGGCTCGCGATCGCAGGCTGAGGCCTCAGGGCCGGCCAGGCCGGTCCAGGCGTTCGGCGAAGGTCTTCAGGTCCGCCCAGGCCATGGCCTTGGCCGAGGGGGTCCGCATCAGGAAGGCGGGGTGGAAGGTCGGCAGGACCGGCAGCTCCAGGTCGCCGGCGGTCGCCTTCCATTCGAACCATCGGCCGTGCAGCCGATTGATCCCTTCAGCCTGCTCGAGCCTGGAGCGGGTGGCCGGGGCCCCGACCAGCAACAGCATCCGGGGTCTGACCAGGCGGATAGCCTGCTCGACGAAGGGCTTGCAGGCCAGTTGCTCCTCAGGGGTCGGCGTCCGGTTCCCCGGGGGGCGCCAGAAAACGGTGTTGGTGATGAAGGCCCTATCGGTCAGCCCGATGGCGTCCAGCATCCGGTCGAGCATCTGCCCGGCCTTGCCCACGAAGGGCCGCCCCGACCGGTCTTCCTCGGCCCCGGGCGCCTCGCCGATCACAACCACCGGCGCATCCGCCGGCCCGCGCGAAAACACCGATCGGGTCGCGGTGCCTTCGAACCGGATGGGACAGCCTTCGAAGGCCTCGATCGCCTCGGCCAGGGACTCCAGGGTCCCACAGGCCGAAGCGGCCTCCCGGGCCGCCTCGATGGCCAGGGGTCGCACCGGCACTGCCGCCGGCGTTCCGCCCCGGACCACAGCCGCTGGCGCCAGACGGGGCGCGAGGGGCTTCTGACCTTCGGCGATACGATCCAGCGGCGCGTCGAGCAGGGCTGCGTCGACACCCGCCTCGGCCCAGAAGGCGAGCAGGCTTTCGGCGACGGTGCTTGCCAGCAGGCGGCTCATCTCTGGCGGATTTCCTCTGGTGGCGACAGGCCCGGCACCATTCGCCCTTGACCCACCCGACACAAGCTATTGATAAGGCCTCAAAGGAACAAGGCCGGGCGCGGTGCGACCGGCGTACCGGAGGTCGCAAAATGAGCGAGACCCTCGAACGTGAGGCGATGGAATACGACGTGGTCATCGTCGGTGCCGGCCCATCGGGCCTGGCGGCGGCGATCCGCCTGAAGCAGATGGCGGAGGCTGCGGGAACCGAGATTTCCGTCGCGGTCCTCGAGAAGGGATCCGAGGTCGGCGCCCATATCCTGTCGGGCGCTGTGATCGATCCCAGCGGCATCGCCGAGCTGCTTCCCGACTGGAAGGAACTTGGCGTTCCCCTCGAGACCCTCGTCACCAAGGACAAGTTCCTGATGCTCGGCCCGAGCGGTGAGCTCGACGTCAGCTGGGCACCCTTTCCCAAGTGGATGCTGAACCACGGCAACTACATCGCCAGCCTGGGCAATGTCTGTCGCTGGCTGGCCCAGCACGCAGAGGGCCTTGGGGTCGAGATCTACCCTGGCATGGCGGCCTCAGAGCTGGTCTTCAATGCTGATGGGTCGGTCAAGGGCGTCGTGGCCGGCGTCTTCGGGATCGGCAAGGATGGCGAGCCGGGTCCTGACTACCAGCCCGGCATCGAGCTGCACGCCAAGTACACCCTGATCGGGGAGGGCGTGCGCGGGTCCCTGGCCAAGCAGCTGCAGGCGCGCTTCGACCTGAACAACGGGCGCGAGCCCCAGAAGTACGGCATCGGCATCAAGGAACTCTGGAAGGTGCCGGACGCGGCCTTTGTGTCCGGTCTGACCCAGCACACCTTCGGCTGGCCCCTGGACAACCAGACCGGTGGCGGCTCCTTTATGTACCATTTCGGGGACAATTACGTCTCCATCGGGTTCGTTGTGCACCTGAACTACAAGAACCCCTATCTCTCACCCTTCGACGAATTCCAGCGGTTCAAGACCCATCCGGCGATCCGCCGTTACCTTGAGGGTGGCGAGCGTGTCTCCTACGGTGCCCGGGCCATCACCGAGGGTGGCGAGCAGTCCTTGCCCCAGCTCTACTTCCCGGGCGGTGCCCTGCTGGGCTGCTCGGCAGGCATGGTCAACGTGGCGCGGATCAAGGGCTCACACAATGCGGTGAAGAGCGGTGTCCTGGCGGCGGAGGCGGCCTTTGGCGCCATCCAGGCGGGCCGGAGCGGCGACGAACTGGTCGAGTATGAGGCCGCCTACAAGGCCTCTTCCATCGCCCGCGAACTCCACGCTGTCCGCAACTTCAAGCCCCTCTGGTCGAAGTTTGGGACCCTTCCGGGCCTGATCCTCGGGGGCGCCGACGCCACCTTGGCTCACATGCTGGGCGGCTTCTCCTTCTTTGGCACCCTGAAGCACGGCAAGTCCGACGCCGCCTCCACCGGCCTCGCCAAGGACTACAAGCCGATCGCCTATCCCAAGCCCGACGGCGTGATGAGCTTTGACAAGCTGTCCTCGGTCTTCCTGTCCTCGACCAACCATGACGAGAACCAGCCTGCGCACCTGAAGCTGAAGGACGCCTCGATCCCGATCAGCGTCAACCTGCCCAACTATGCCGAGCCAGCCCAGCGCTACTGCCCGGCGGGCGTCTATGAGGTGCTGACCAACGAGGACGGATCGAACCCGCGGTTCCAGATCAACTTCCAGAACTGCGTTCACTGCAAGACCTGCGACATCAAGGATCCGTCGCAGAATATCAACTGGACGACGCCTCAGGGCGGCGACGGGCCCAACTACCCCAACATGTAGGCAGACTTGCCGGGCGGAGCGAACAGGTGAACATCCGCTCCATGGATCGTTGTAGACACAAGGGACTCGGACGCGTCGCCGCATGGGCTACAGCGGCGGCCGTGGTCGCGGCCCTGGCAGCCTGCGCCTCGTCGCCGGCGCCGGCTGTGTCACCCGGCGAGGGTGTAGGCGTTACGCCCTACGGTCAGTTCCTGGCGGGACGCGCTGCGCTCAACGAAGGACGTAACGTCGAGGCCTCCAAATACTATGGCGCGGTCGGGCGGCTGGATCCCGCGGCTGCGGCCATCTCCGATGAACGGGCCTTCGTCGCCAACCTCCTGGCCGGGGACGTGACCTCTGCAGCGAAACTCGCGCCGACGGCAGAAGGCGCTTCGCCGTCCAACATCGCCCTTGGGCGGATTGTCCGGGCCGTCGAAGGGATGTCGACGGGGCGTGCCCGTTCCGTCCGTGACCTTCTTGCCCCCGACACCGTCGCCTTCCCGCACCGTTCTGCTGCAGCCCTCCTCGCGCCCTGGGCGGCGGCCATGTCCGGCGACCTTGAGGGGCAGGCGGTCCGCCCCCAGTCGCCGGGAGACCGCATCGTCGATGTCTTCGGTCTGCTTGGCCAGGCCCGGCTCTTCGAGCATCAGAACCGGTTCGACGAGGCGGAAACCAACTTCAAGGTGCTTTCCGGCGGGGACTCGCCGAGCGTGACCTCGGTGCTCGCCTACGGCGGCTTCCTTGAGCGCCGCAAGCGCGGGCCGGAGGCCATCGCCCTCTACGATCGCCTTCTGGCGGCCGATCCCCGAAACGGCGCGCTCACCACCGCGCGCTTGCGGGCGGCGGCGGGTCGCGCCGAGCCGCTACCCACACTCAGGCAAGGCGCTTCTCAATCCCTGACCCCCCTCTCGGCAGCCCTCGTCGTCGCCGGCCAGGACCAGTTGGGAATGGCCTACCTGCGGCTTACCCTCCGCCTCGATCCCGAAAACTACGGGGCCTGGCTGCTCGTGGGAGACCAGCTTGAGAATGCCGGCCTGATCGACGACGCCCGGGTCGCCTATGCAAGGATCCCGGCCAGCGTTCCAGAACATGCAACCGCCCAGGCCAAGCTGGCCTGGAGCCACCAGCGGGTCGGCGAGCCTGAGACAGCCCTGCGTCTCGCCAGGCAGGCCGCGGCGGGCGGCGACCTCGAGGCGGTGGTCAATCTCTCGGACCTTTTGAGGGCCAACGAGAAATTCTCGGAGTCCGCCGACATCCTGTCGCCTGTTCTGGCGGCCTCGCCAAAGGACTGGCGCCTTCTCTATGCCCGCGGCGTCTCCCTTGAACGCGCCGGACGCTGGCCGGAGGCGGAGACGGATCTGACCCTGGCCCTGGCCCTGAATCCTGATGAGCCGGAACTCCTGAACTACCTCGGCTATTCCTGGATTGACCGGGGTGAAAACCTCGACAAGGCGCTCGAACTCGTTCGCCGGGCCGTCAACCAGAACCCCCGGTCCGGTGCCATGGTCGACAGTCTGGGCTGGGCCTATTTCCGTCTGGGCCAATATCCACAGGCGGTCGAGACGCTGGAGCAGGCCGTGGAGCTTCAGCCTGGCGATCCCGAGATCAACGGCCACCTCGGCGATGCCTACTGGCGGGTCGGAAGGCGGGACGAGGCAGGTTTCCAGTGGAAGCGCGTTCTGACCCTGGAGCCGGATGCCAAGATCCGGGCCGAAGCTGAGCGCAAGCTCGCCCAGGGTCTGGGCCCGGCACCGGTCCCCCCCGCCCGGAAGCCCTGATCTTCCCATGAGCGCCAGCGCCTTCGCGCCCGCCAAGGTCAACCTCTATCTGCACGTGGGGCCGCCCGGGGCAGACGGTTTCCACCCCATCAACAGCCTGATGGTCTTCGCGGACGTGGGAGACGAGGTGTCGATCGCGTCGGGTTCTGAGCCGCCGCTTCGCCTGACAGGTCCCTTTGCCTCCGGCCTCGGAGATGGGGACAACCTGGTCCTGCGGGCCGCCCGCCAGCTGGCTGTGCATCTGGGGCGACGCGGGCCGGTGCCGGCCCTGGTCCTGGACAAGCGCCTGCCTGTCGCGTCGGGCCTGGGCGGAGGATCGGCAGATGCCGCAGCGACCCTGCGTCTCCTCAATGCAGAGTGGAAGGCGGGGCTCTCTCCGGTCGAACTCGAGGCGCTTGCAGCAGACCTTGGGTCGGACGTCCCCGCCTGCATCCGCAGCCGTCCAGTGACAGCGTCGGGCAGGGGAGACGTCCTGGGCCCTGCGCCGCTCCTGCCCAGCCTGCCTGCAGTCCTGGTCAATCCCGGCGTCGCCTGCCCGACAGGCGAGGTCTATCGCGCCTACGACATCTCCGCGCGGTTTGGCGGGTGCGATCCCGTCCCGCCCCCCGCTATCCTGCCGGACGCTGCCGCCGCTGCTCTTTGGCTCGGTAGTCTGCGCAACGATCTCGAAGCGTCGGCAATCGCGGTTGCGCCGGTTATTGGCGATGTATTGGATCGCCTGAGGGCCGCCCCGGAGACCCGCCTGGCCAGGCTGTCGGGTTCAGGCGCGACCTGTTTCGCGCTCTGCGCCGACCCGGGTTCCGCCCACCGGCTGGCGGGAGATATCCGCCGGACCCATCCCGACTGGTGGGTTCGCGCCTGCAGCCTCGGAGGTCTGCCGGGCGCTTCTGCCTGAGGTGTCCCCCAAACGAAAACGGGGACCCCGAGGGGTCCCCGCTCCGCCACGCCTTGGGAGAGGATCAGGAGTGGTAGGCGCGCTCTCCGAACTCGGAGATGTCGAGCCCTTCTTCTTCGCTTTCCAGGGAGGACCTCAGGCCCACCGTGTACTTGATGACGAAGAATACGACGCTGCTCGCGGCCGCCGACCAGCCGACCGACACGAGGACCGCCTTCACCTGGGCCATGACCTGGGTGGAAAGGACGTAGGCCGCCGTGTCACAGGTCGAGACATCGCCGTCGAGGCCGCAGGTGGTGTAGTCCACCACGCCCGCCCCGCCCCAGGCCGGGTTGACCAGCAGGCCCGTCGCGATGGCCCCGACGATGCCGCCGATGGCGTGGATGCCAAAGGCGTCCAGGCTGTCGTCGTACTTGAGGGCGTTCTTGATCTTCGAGCAGAAGAACACGCAGACCGGCGAGACGACCAGTCCGAGGATCACGGCACCCACGGGTCCGGCGAAGCCCGCCGCGGGAGTGATTGCGACCAGGCCGGCGACCAGGCCCGACGCGAGGCCGAGGGCGCTGGCGCGCTTGCGGGTAACCCATTCCGTAGCAACCCAGGAGATCCCGGCGGCTGCGGTGGCCACCAGGGTGTTCACCATGGCCAGGGCGGCGTAGCCGTTGGCTTCAAGGTTGGAGCCGGCATTGAAGCCGAACCACCCCACCCAGAGCAGGCCTGCGCCCGTCATGGTCAGGGTCAGGGAGTGCGGCGGCATGGCCTCGGTGCCGTAGCCCTTGCGGGGGCCGAGGATCAGGGCACCCATCAGGGCCGCGATGCCGGCATTGATGTGCACCACGGTGCCGCCAGCGAAGTCCAGGGCACCAAAGCCCCAGATCAGGCCAGCCTGGATCGGGTCCTTGGGCGCGGCCGCGACCGCGTCAGGACCGGCCCACCACCAAACCATGTGCGCCAGGGGATAGTAGGACAGGAGGGGCCAGAGGATGGCGAAGATCACCACAGCCGCAAACTTCATGCGTTCCGCGACGCCGCCGAGGACCAGGGCGGCAGTGATGCAGGCGAATGTCATCTGGAAGGCCATGAAGACCAGTTCCGGAATGACGACGCCGGTCGAGAAGGTCGCCACGGTGCTGGCGGGCGTCACGTCCTTGAGGAAGAGCCTCCCGCCGCCGCCAATGAACTTGTCCAGGCCGCCGCCGTCCGAGAAGGACAGGCTGTAGCCCCAGAACAACCAGGCGATCATGCCGATCACGGTGACCACGCCCACCTGCATCAGCATGGACAGCATGTTCTTCTGGCGGACGAGACCGCCGTAGAACAGGGCCAGGCCCGGCACGATCATCAGCAGAACCAGGACGGTAGAGACCAGCATCCAGGTGGTGTCGCCCTTGTCGGGGATCGGTGCAGCCACCGCCGCCGGCGCCGGGGCGGGCGCAACGGCTTCAGCCGGCATAGCCAGGGCGGGCGCGGCTTCAGCCACCGCCGCCGCTGTGGTGGCGGGTGCTGCATCCTGTGCGAATGCCGGGGCCGCAAGAGGCGCTCCGGCCAGGGTCGCGGCGAGCATCAGCCCGGCCAGACCCCTCGATTTCAACCAACTCATGTTGTTTTCCTTCCTGAAGGGGTCAGAGCGCTGAGGCGCCGGTTTCGCCGGTGCGGATCCGCACGGCATCTGCGACGTCGATGACGAAGATCTTGCCGTCGCCAATCTTGCCGGTGGAGGCCGCGGCCTTGATGGCCTCGACGGCCCCGGCGGCGGCGGCGTCGTCGACGACAGCCTCTAGCTTCACCTTCGGGATGAAGTTCACCTGGTACTCGGCACCCCGATAGATCTCGGTCTGGCCCTTCTGGCGTCCATATCCCTTGACTTCCGTGATCGTGAGCCCCTCGACGCCGGACGACACGAGAGCTTCGCGCACGTCGTCCAGCTTGAAGGGTTTGACGATCGCCATGATCAATTTCATCCCATCGCTCCCGCTCGGTTCCTTGTGGAACGGCCCCGGGCCGGAATGACCAGCGGGACCCCGGATCACGGTAGGCCGAGGACCCGCCGACTGCGGTTTCGGGCGCCGAAAAAACAGGCGCTCAAGGAAGGAAGTGCAAAAAAAGGGCGCCCTAGGTCCCAACATGGTTCAAAAGCGGGCACCGGCTTGCAGGCGACAGGGCAGGAGACCCTGCGAATACCGCTTTGGCCTCACATGCGCGGGGTGCCGATCTTCCGGGCCGATGAGGCGGCCCCGAAGGGCATCGTGCATGTACTGGGCAAGGTCATCCCGCCTCCGGCGTCCTGATCGCCAGCCACCCGCAATCCCTTCGGCGCGCTTGAAGCTCGGGGCTGCGGGCCCTATGGTCCGACCTCGTTTTTGAGCCTGCGAATCCGTGCCCATGCCTACCGATAAACCACTGTCTTTTCAGGCCCTGATCCTGAAGCTTCACGACTACTGGAGCCGTCAGGGCTGCGTAATCCTGCAGCCTCACGATGTGGAGGTCGGGGCGGGCACCCTGCATCCGGCAACGGTCCTGCGGGCCCTTGGCCCCCGCCCTTGGCGCGCCGCCTACGTCCAGCCCTCCCGGCGGCCGGGCGACGGTCGTTATGGCGAGAACCCCAACCGGCTTCAGCACTTCTACCAGTACCAGGTGATCCTGAAGCCCAACCCTGACAACCTCCAGGAACTCTACCTCGGCAGCCTGGACGCCATTGGCCTCGATACCCGGCTCCACGACATCCGTTTCGTCGAGGACGACTGGGAAAACCCGACTGTCGGTGCCTGGGGCCTAGGTTGGGAGGTCTGGTGCGACGGGATGGAGGTGACCCAGTACACCTACTTCCAGCAGGTGGGGGGCCTTGACGTGTTTCCGGTCTCTGGCGAGCTGACCTACGGACTGGAGCGCCTGGCCATGTACCTGCAGGGCGTCGACCGCTTCGACCAACTGGCCTTCAACGATCCCGATGGCCCGCTTCCCATAACCTATGGCGATGTCTTCCTCGAGAACGAACGCCAGCAGTCCGAGGCCAATTTCCACCTGTACGACGTGGCGACCCTGAAGCGGCAGTTCGAGGACATGGAGGCCCAGGTCCCGAGGTTCCTGCAGGGGCGGGGCCCCCAGGGACAGGCGACGGTCCTCCCCGCCTACGACCATGTGCTGAAGGCCAGCCACCTGTTCAACCTGATGGATGCCCGCGGGGCCATCGCCGTCGCCGAGCGCCAGAGCTACATCGGCCGCATCCGCGATCTGACCCGGATGTGCGCCGAGGCCTGGGTCGCCAATGAGGCGGCCAGCACCGCCGCAGGGGAGGTCTGAGACATGGCCCAGCTGCTGGTCGAACTCTTCTCCGAGGAGATCCCCGCCCGGATGCAGGCCCAGGCGGCGCGCGATCTCGACCGCATGGTCAGGGAGCGCCTTGTCGCCGCAGGGCTTGAGCCGCGCACGACCCGCGCCTTCGCCGGGCCGCGTCGCCTGACCCTGGTGGCGGAAGGCTTGGCTGCGACCCAGCCGGACCGCAAGGAGGAGCGCAAGGGGCCGAGGGCCTCGGCTCCGGAGGCGGCCCTGGAGGGGTTCCTTCGCTCCACCGGCCTGACCCGCGACCAGCTTGTCCAGCGCGACGGCGTCTGGTTTGCCGAGATCAGCGCTACCGGCCAGCCGACGCCGGAGATTATCGCCGAGATCGTTCCGGAGGTCGTCCGGGCCTTTCCCTGGCCGAAGTCCATGACCTGGGGCACGGGAACCCTTCGCTGGGTTCGGCCCCTCAAGCACATTCTCTGCCTCTTCGACGGCGTCCTCGTCCCGTTCGAAGTCGATGGGGTTCCCGCCGTCGACTTCACGGTCGGGCACCGGTTCATGGGCTCGGCCCGACCCTTCCGGGTCCGCAGTTTCGCCAGCTACAGTTCGGGCCTGGAGAAGCGTTTCGTGGCCCTGGATCCTGAGGCGCGCAAGGTTCGCATCCTCACTGAGGCCCGGCGCCTCTGTGCCGACCGGGGGCTTCAACTTGTCGAGGATGCGGGGCTGCTGGACGAGGTCGCCGGCCTCGCCGAATGGCCCGTCCCGATCCTTGGCGACATGAATCCCGACTTCCTGGCCCTGCCGCCCGAGGTGATCCGCACCTCCATGCGGAACCATCAGAAGTACTTTGCCGTGAAGGACCCGGTAACCAGCCGGCTGGCGCCGCACTTCATCACCGTCGCCAACATCCAGGCCCCGGATGGCGGCGCGACCATCGCCTCTGGCAACGCCAAGGTGCTTTCGGCGCGCCTCTCCGACGCCCGCTTCTTCTGGGACGAGGATCGCAAGGTCCGACTGGAAGACCGCCTCGAAAAGCTGAAGTCGGTGACCTTCCACGCCCGGCTTGGAACCCTCTCCGAGCGTGTCGAACGGCTCGAGCACCTTGCCGGCGCCCTGTCCGGCCGGGTGGGCGCGGACCCGGCCAAGGCCGCCCTGGCCGCCCGCCTGTGCAAGGCCGACCTGACCACCGGCATGGTTGCCGAGTTCCCTGAACTCCAGGGCCTGATGGGCGGCTATTACGCCCTTGAAGAGAAGTTGACCCCGGTGACCGCCGAGGCGATCCGCGACCATTACAAGCCCGTCGGGCCCTCGGATGAGGTTCCCGACCGCCCGGTCACGATGGCAGTGGCCCTCGCGGAGAAACTGGACACTCTGGTGGCCTTCTTTGCGATCAACGAGAAGCCCACCGGCTCGCGGGATCCCTACGCCCTGCGCCGGGCGGCCCTGGGGGTCATCCGCATCCTCCTGACATCCGAGGTCCGGGCCCCTGTGCGCGAGATGGTCGCTGACTGGTACCGCTCGCTCCGCTGCTTCGTCGATCCGGGCCGGGCCCTCTACGCCTCCACCCGCAGGACAACCGGTTACCTCGGTCCGCTTCCCCGCCAGGACTCCGAGGTCTTCCAGACCTATGTCGAGGAGTTCGAGGCTGCCCTCCTCGAGGCCGAACCCATGGTCGTGGCGATCGACGCGGACTTTGATATCCGCTTCGACCGCAGCGCCTCCGCCGGCGAGGCGCCCGAAGGTGAAATCCTCTACCGCTTCCGTCCCTATCCCGAGGTCGCCGCAGAGGTCCTGGCCTTCCTGGCGGATCGCCTGAAGGTCTCAATGCGCGAGCAGGGCCTGCAACATGACCTTGTCGACGCCGTCTTCGCCCTCGGCGACGATGACCTGGTCCGGATCAACGCCCGGGTCGAGGCCCTGTCGGACTTCCTGACCACAGAGGACGGCGCCAACCTCCTCGCCGGCTATCGCCGGGCAACCAACATCCTCCGGGCCGAGGAAAAGAAGGGCGCGCTTCCTTCCGGCCCCGCCCAACGGCTTGCGGGTGCTCCCGAGGAAGAGATCGCCCTTGTCGTCGCCGTCGCGGAGGCAGGGCCCCGGGTCGCCGACCTCGCCGACGCCGAGGACTTCGCCGGGGCCATGAAGGCCCTCGCAGGCCTGCGCGGCCCGGTGGACGCCTTCTTCGAAAAGGTCATGGTCAATGCCGAGGACCCCATGGCCCGAGACAACCGCCTGAGGCTGTTGGCGCAGGTTCGTACTGCCATGGCTGAAGTCGCGGACTTCGGCCAGGTCAACGGCTAGGGGAGGTCGCATGCCCGCTCAGACGCAATGGGTCTATGCTTTTGGCGGCGGCGTAGCCGAGGGTGATGCGTCCATGCGCAACCTTCTGGGTGGCAAGGGCGCCAACCTTGCCGAGATGTCCGCACTGGGGCTGCCCGTGCCTCCCGGCTTCACCATCACCACCGAGGCCTGCAACTTCTTCTACACGCACGAGGGTGCGTTTCCCGACATACTGGCGGCGCAGGTCGAAGCGGCGCTGGCCAGTGTCGAAGCCCTGGCCGGAAAGCGGTTTGGCGACCCTTCCGCCCCCCTCCTGGTCTCGGTCCGGTCCGGCGGACGGGCCTCCATGCCCGGCATGATGGACACGGTCCTGAACCTTGGGTTGAACGATGCCACCACGGAGGGGCTGGCCGCCCTGGCCGGAAACCGCCGCTTCGCCCTCGATTCCTACCGGCGCTTTATCCAGATGTACTCCGCTGTGGTACTTGGCCTGGATCACCACCTGTTCGAGGAAATCCTCGATAACCACAAGGATCGCCTCGACGTCACCGTCGATACCGCCCTGTCCGCCGAGGACTGGGAAAAGGTCGTGGCCGACTACAAGGCCGCGGTCCAGGAGGAGCTGGGCGAGCCCTTCCCGCAGGATCCCAAGGCCCAGCTCTGGGGTGCCGTCGGCGCCGTCTTCGCCAGCTGGATGAACGAGCGGGCCAAGTTCTATCGCCGCATGCACGACATCCCCGAGAGCTGGGGCACGGCGGTCAATATCCAGGCCATGGTGTTCGGCAATATGGGGGACTCCTCGGCCACCGGGGTGGCCTTCACGCGCAATCCCTCCACCGGCGAGAACCGTCTCTACGGTGAGTTCCTGATCAACGCCCAGGGCGAGGACGTGGTGGCGGGGATCCGCACGCCCCAGGCCCTGACCCGCGCGGCCCGGGAGGAGATGGGCGACCGGGCGCCCTCCATGGAGGAGGCCCTTCCCGAGGTTTTCGTCCAGTTTCGGGACGTGGTGACGCGCCTGGAGCGCCATTACCGGGACATGCAGGACGTGGAGTTCACGGTGGAGCAGGGGCGGCTGTACATGCTCCAGACCCGGAACGGGAAGCGCACCGCCAAGGCGGCCCTGAAGATGTCCGTCGACATGGCTTCCGAGGGTCTGATCAGCCGGGAAGAGGCGGTCATGCGGGTGGATCCCGCAAGCCTTGACCAGCTGCTTCACCCGACCATCGATCCGGCCAGCCCCCGCGACGTCGTGGCGCGTGGGCTTCCCGCCTCGCCGGGCGCCGCCACCGGGGCGGTGGTCTTCGACGCCGACGAGGCCCAGCGAAGGGGCGGCGCCGGTGAGGCGGTGATCCTCGTCCGGGAGGAGACCAGCCCGGAGGACATCCACGGAATGTACGCCGCCCAGGGGATCGTGACCGCCCGCGGCGGGATGACCAGTCACGCTGCGGTGGTGGCCCGGGGCATGGGCCGGCCCTGCGTGTCGGGCGCTGGCGACATCCGGATCGACAAGGCTGCCGGGCTGTTCCAGGTCCGGGGCCGCACCATCCGGGCGGGGGACGTGATCACGGTCGACGGCAGCCGGGGCGACGTCCTGGCCGGTGCTGTCAGCATGATCGAGCCGGAACTCACTGGCGACTTCGCGACCCTGATGAGCTGGGCCGACGTCTTCCGCCGCCTGCGCATCCGCGCCAATGCCGAGACCCCCCTCGACGCCCGGATGGCACGTCAGTTTGGGGCCGAGGGCATCGGTCTTTGCCGCACCGAACACATGTTCTTCGACGAGCACCGGATCCAGGCCGTGCGCGAGATGATCCTGGCTGATGACGAGGCGGGACGGCGCGCTGCGCTGGAGAAGATCCTTCCCATGCAAAGGGCGGACTTCGTCGAACTGTTCACCATCATGGCGGGACTGCCCGTCACCATCCGCCTGCTGGATCCCCCGCTCCACGAGTTCCTGCCCCAGACCGAGGCGGACGTGCGGTCGGTTGCGGAAGCCGGGGGACTGGACGCCGACAAGCTCTGGCGCCGGGTGCGTGAACTGCACGAAACCAACCCCATGCTGGGCCATCGTGGCTGCCGCCTCGGCATCTCCTATCCCGAAATCTACGAGATGCAGGTCCGGGCGATCTTCGAGGCCGCCTGCCAGATCGCCGAGAGCGGGACGGCGGCCCCGATCCCGGAGATCATGCATCCCCTGGTCGCCAAGGGCGAGGAAATGCGCTTCCTCAGGACCCTTACCGACCGGGTCGCCCGCGCCGTCATGGGCGAGCGCGGCCTCGTCATCGAATACCAGGTCGGGACTATGGTCGAACTGCCCCGCGCTGCCCTGCGGGCTGCAGACCTCGCGGAGACCGCTGAATTCTTCTCCTTCGGCACCAATGACCTGACCCAGACCACCTTCGGCATCAGCCGGGACGATTCCGGACGCTTCCTGACGGCCTACCTCGAGAAGGGCATCTTCGATAAGGACCCCTTTGTGAGCCTGGACCAGGAGGGCGTCGGTGATCTTATCCGGATCGCCGTCGAGCGCGGGCGCGCGGCGCGTCCGGGCATCAAGCTTGGGATCTGCGGCGAGCATGGGGGCGACCCCGCTTCGATCCAGTTCTGCGAATCCGTTGGCCTCGATTATGTAAGCTGCTCTCCCTTCCGGACCCCGATCGCCCGGCTTGCGGCGGCCCAGGCGGCTATCGGCGAACGGGAGAAAGACCGCTAGATCCTGTTCCGATAGGTGGGAACCGGTTATCGGATCGAAACAGGATCTGACTTTATGGGCCTGGAGCCTGTTTTGCCCCTTCAGACGTTCCGTCTGAAGGGAACAGGCTCTGGGCGGTCTGAAAGGGCAAGATGGCGACTTTTGATCCCGCCGAAGCAACGGCGACCTATCTCTCCAAGCTGAGCCCCGAGGCCCACAGCCGGGCCGTTTCCTACACCCAGGGCGGCCATTGGGTGCTGCTGTGGACGGCGGTGATTAGCCTGGCGATCTATTTCCTCCTGGTGCGCTCTGGCGTCCTGGTGCGCTTGAGGGACCGTCTGGAAGCGCGGGGCTTCGGCCCCCTGCGGGTCAGCGCCATGGTCCTGGGGGCCGCCCTTGTGGCGGAGACCCTCCTTTACCTGCCCTGGTCCGTCTATGCCGACTGGGCGCGCGAGCGCAGCTATGGCCTGTCGAGCCAGTCCTTCGCGGGCTGGCTCGGGGAGAGCGTCCTCGCTTCAGTCATCGGGCTGCCCGTAACCCTCGCCTTGGCCGTCGGCATCTACGCCCTGATCCGAAGGGCGCCAAAGACCTGGTGGCTCTGGTCCGCCGGCCTTATCGCCGCGTGCTCCGTCGCGATAATGGTTGTGGCACCTGTCTACATAGCCCCCCTCTTCAACAGCTACGAACCGGCGCCTCCGGGGCCTGTCCGTGACGCCGTCGTCGCCCTCGCCAAGGCCAATGGCGTCCCTTCAGACCGCATCTTCATTTACGACGGCTCGCGCCAGTCGAACCGCTATACCGCCAATGTGGCGGGCCTCTTCGGCAGTACGCGCATCGCCATGAGCGACGTGATGTTCGCCAAGGGCGCCGACCTGTCAGAAGTACGCGCTGTGGTTGGCCACGAGATGGGCCACTATGTCCTGAACCACGGCTGGCGGAACGCCATTGTGCTGTCCATCCTCGCCGTCCTGGCCCTGTTTGCGGTCGACCGGCTCTTCGCTCCCGCTTCGCGCTGGCTCGGGGCCGGCAGGGTCCGGGGACTGGCGGATCCGGCGGGATACCCGGTGATCGTAGCCATCGTGGTGGGTCTTGGCCTGATCAGCACCCCGGTTACCGCCTCGCTGACCCGGATCGGAGAGGCTGAGGCCGACAGGTTCTCGCTGGAACGCGTCAACGAGCCTGACGGCCTGGCCCGGGCCCTCGTGAAGACCATCGAGTACCGGGCCGCCACCCCGGGCCCAATCGAAGAAGCCCTCTTCTACGAACACCCCTCCGTCGGGTCCCGCGTGCGCCGGGCGATGGACTGGAAGGCCGCGCATCCGGCGGACATCGTCCCGGTGACGGTGGTCCCTCCACCCGCCAGGTCGGGCTAGCTCAGCGACGCCGGACGAAGACTGTCCCGGCGGAATAGCCTGCGCCAAACGAGCAGATCAGCCCGGTCTCGCCAGAAGAAAAGTCGTCGCTCGCCCGGTGGAAGGCGATGATCGAACCTGCCGATGAGGTGTTGGCGAACTCGTCGAGGATGATGACGTTTTCCTGCGGGGTCGGATCGCGTCCCAGGACCCGCCGGCCGATCAGGTCGTTCATGTTGATGTTCGCCTGGTGCAACCACAGCCGCTTGAGGGCCGCAGGATCGATCCCCAGGTCGGCGGCGTGGGCCACGATCATGTCCGCGACCATGGGCACCACTTCCCGGAAGACCTTCCGGCCCTCCTGGACAAAGAGCTTGTCCACGGCACCCTCGCTCCCGGGTGCCGTGCGGTTCAGGAATCCGAAGTTGTTGCGGATATTGTTCGAGAAGACGGTCTTCAGGCGGGTTCCGAGAATGTCCCAGCCCCCGGTCGCATCGTCCGCCCGCTCGACGATCACCGCCGTGGCGACGTCGCCGAAGATGAAGTGGCTGTCCCGATCACAGAAGTTGAGGTGGCTGGAGGTGATCTCGGGATTCACCACCAGCACGGCCCGGGCCGATCCGGTGGCAATGTAATCCGCGGCGGTCTTGATGCCGAAGGTGGCCGAGGAACAGGCCACGTTCATGTCGAAGCCGAAGCCCTCGATCCCCAGGGCCTGCTGGATCTCAACGGCCATGGCCGGATAGGCGCGCTGCATGTTGGAGGCGGCGCAGATCACGGCGTCGATCTGCGAGGCGTCCTTGCCCCAGCGGGCGAGGGCGTCCTTCGCCGCTGCCACGCCGATCTCGGCCATGATCGACAGCTCGTCGTTCGAACGTTCCGGGATCAGGGGGTGCATGACCTCAGGGTCGACCACGCCCGACCGGTTCATCACGTAGCGGGACTTGATTCCCGAGGCCTTCTCGATGAACTCGACGGACGAGGGGGCGAGGGCCTGGACAGAGCCTGCCGCGATCTCCCCGGCATGACGGGCGTTGAACAGTTCGACATAGGCGTTAAAGGCTTCAACCAGCTCGGCGTTGGTGACCCGCTCGGCGGGGGTGAAGAGGCCGGTGGCCGCGATGACCGCTGCGTGCAAGATGTCTCTCCGCTCCGATCCGGTTCCATCCGGACCTGAGGCCATTGAATAGCACGCCGGGACGGGGCGGGAAGAGCAGGGGAGCGTCCATGACGCCGGAACTGGGCCTGATCGAGGGGTATTACGGCCTGCCCTGGGACTGGACGGCGCGGGAGCGGGTCATGCGCCGGCTGGCGGCGGCGGGCTATCGCTTCTTCATGTACGCCCCCAAGGCCGATGCCTTCCTGCGTCGCCGGTGGCGGGAGGCGCATCCGGATGCGGACCTGAAGGCCCTC
The DNA here is from genome assembly GCA_945859865.1 of Phenylobacterium deserti. Taxonomy (GTDB): domain Bacteria; phylum Pseudomonadota; class Alphaproteobacteria; order Caulobacterales; family Caulobacteraceae; genus Phenylobacterium; species Phenylobacterium deserti_B. Next base: position 10,669 of record CAMAOY010000018.1, on the reverse strand, counting down.
TCGGACTTCTCGGCGGCCTGCCGGGGCGCCGGCGTCCGGTTTGGTGTCGGCCTCAGTCCCTTCGAGGTCTGGAAGGACTTTGGCGCAGGGACCCGGGCCGCCCTGGCCGACAAGCTGGCTCTCCTGGATGACCTTGGGGTCGAGGACCTGGGCATCCTCTTCGACGACATGCGCGGCGACCTGCCGGGCCTGGCCGAAGCCCAGGCCGAGATCGTCCACTTCATCGCTGGGCGGACCCGGGCCAGCCGGATCGTCTTCTGCCCGACCTACTATTCAGATGACCCGGCCCTGGACATGGCCTTCGGCCAGCGTCCCGAAGGCTATCTCGAAGCCCTTGGCCGCGCGCTTGACCCCCGGATCGAGATCTTCTGGACCGGCGAGGAGGTCTGTAGCCGCGCCCACGGGGTGCGCCATCTCGAGCGGGTGGGCGAGCAGTTGGGCCGGCGGCCCTTCCTCTGGGATAACTATCCGGTCAACGACGGCCCCCGGATGTCGCCCTTCCTCTACCTGCGCGCCTTCACCGGGCGCCCGGCACAGATCGGCTCCCGGCTGGCGGCCCACGCGGTGAACCCTGCCCTCCAGCCGGAGCTGACCCTGCTTCCCGCCCTGACCCTGCCGGAGAGTTACCGCCTGGGCAACGACTACGACTATGGTGCAGCCTTGGCGACCGCGGCCGGGGAGGTCCTCGGCCCGGGACTATCCGACCTGGTCCGGCGGCACCTGATCCTGCTGAACGACACCGGCCGGGACCGGATGGACCCCGAGACACAGGCGCGGCTGAGGGGCCGCTATGCCGCCTTCGATCACCCAGCAGCCCGCGAGATCGTCGACTGGCTCGACGGCAAGTGGGTCATGTCCCGGGACATGATGGCCGGCGATCACTGACCGGCAGCGAGGGCGTCCAGGCGGGCGAGGTAGGGCCGGCGCTCGGCCTCTGACCAGAAGGCGCCTTCCAGGCTGTTCCGGGCCAGGGTGACGAGGTGATCGCGCTCCAGGCCCACGGCCCGGGCGGTCTGTACCCAGTTGTCCAGGAGATAGCCCCCGAAATAGGCCGGATCATCTGAGTTCACGGTGGCCTTCAGGCCCAGTTGTAGCATCCGCTTCAAGGGGTGCATCTCCAGCGAGGGAACCCCGCAGAGCTTGAGGTTCGAGAGCGGGCAGACAGTCAGCACCCGGCCTTCCCGCACCAGCCGTGCGGTCAGGGCTTCATCCTCCAGGGCCCGGTTGCCATGGTCGATCCGGTCCACGTGGAGCAGGTCCAGGGCCTCGGCGACATAGGCGGGAGGTCCCTCCTCGCCGGCGTGGGCGACCCGCTTCAGGCCCCGCTCCCCGGCCGCGCGGAAGACCGTCTGGAAGCCGGACGGCGGAAAGCCCGCCTCGGAGGAATCCAGGCCGACGCCCAGCAGCCTGTCCAGCCAGGGCTCGGCGGCCTTGAGGGTCTCCAGGGCCGCCGATTCCGGCAGGTGACGCAGGAAGCAGAGGATCATGCCGGTCGACAGGCCCAGCTCCGCCTCCGCCGCCGCCATGCCGGACAGCAGGCCCTCCATGGCGACACGGAAGGGCAGGCCCCGGTCCGTGTGGGTCTGGGGGTCGAAGAAGATCTCGCAGCGCACGGCACCGTCTGCGGCAGCCCGGCGGAAATAGGCCAGGGCCAGGTCGTGGAAGTCCGCCTCGGTCAGGAGGACCGCGGCACCCTGGTAATAGATGTCCAGGAAGTCCTGCAGGCGGCTGAAGCTGTAGGCGGCGCGGACCGCCTCGATGCTATCGAAGGGCAGGGCAACCCGGTTCCGGCGGGCCAGGTCGAACATCATCTCGGGCTCGAGGGAGCCTTCGACGTGCATGTGAAGCTCGGCCTTTGGCAGGCGGCGGATGAAGTCGGTCAGAGAGTCCATGCTGGCAGGACAACGCGCACGAATGGTCGCCGTCAAGCCGGAGGATCGTCTGGGTTGACGCTCCCGCCGGCTTGCCCGAGTTTCGAGCCAGGAGGACTGCCGCCATTTCCGTTACCGCCATCCTGACCGGCCTGATCCCCTCGGGGATCGCCGTCCTTGTCCTGGTCGGACTTGCGGCCCTGGCCCGCCTCGCCCGTCCGACCCCGCCCCTGGACGCGGCGGCGGCGCGGACCCTGCTGGGAGACGACTTCCCCGAGGCGCAGATCGACCGGATCTGGCTGGCCGACGACGGCTCTTCAGCCCTGGCCCGTTCCGGCGCGCGCGCCCTCTACCTGTTTCGCCTCGGTGACGCCTGGGTGGCCCGGGACCTCGCCTGGACCGACGCCGCTGCAGCACCGGTCCGGGGTGGCCGCCTGCACCTGCGCCTCCCGGGCGTCAGCCCTCGACTTGCCCGTCCCGTCCTGGCGGGATGGCCCCCGGAGCCTGCCTGATGCTGGAAGCCCCCTTCGACCCGGTCAAGCTGGCCGTCCCCTTCTTCATTCTCGCCATCCTGCTGGAGATCGGCCTGGGACGCCTGCGGCTGGCCAAGGCTGAGTATGAGGCCCGGGACACCCTGGCCTCCCTGGCCATGGGGCTTTTGCGCGGAGTCCCCGCCCTCCTGACCGCCGGCCTGGTCTTCGCCGCGACGGTCTGGGCCTGGGAGCAACGGGTCTTCACCGTGCCCTTCACCGCCTGGTGGGGCTGGGTGGCGATCTTCTTCCTCGAGGACCTGACCTATTACGCCTTCCACCGGCTGAGCCATGAGCGGCGGCTCTGGTGGGCGGCCCACGTGAACCACCACTCCTCCCAGCACTACAACCTGTCCACGGCCCTGCGGCAGACCTGGACAGGAAGCCTTGTGGGCACCTGGATCCTCTGGCTGCCCCTGGCCTTCCTCGGCTTCTCGCCGGCGCAGATCTTCATCCAGCAGGGGATCAGCCTCGTCTACCAGTTCTGGATTCACACCGAGGCTGTGGGGCGCATGCCCGCCTGGTTCGAGGCGGTGTTCAACACCCCCTCACACCACCGGGTGCATCATGCTCGCAACCCCCGGTACCTCGACCGAAACTACGCCGGCATCCTGATCATCTGGGACAAGCTGTTCGGCACCTTCCAGGCCGAGCTGGACGCCGAAAAGCCCCGCTATGGCCTGATCCGGAACCTGGGCAGCTTCAACATCCTGACAGTGGCCTTCCACGAGTGGATTGCCATTGCCCGCGACCTGGCCTCCGCCCGCTCCCTGCGGGAGGTTGGCAGCTACCTCTTCGGCCCTCCGGGCTGGAGCCCCGACGGCAGCCGGGACACCAGCGAGAGCCTGCGGGCCCGCTGGGCCGCCCGCCAGGCCGCCGCCTCCACCCCCGCCGAGTAGACTAGATCCGCACCAGCATCTTGCCGGCATTGCGGCCCTCGAACAGGCCGATCAGGGCCTCGGGCGCGCGCTCGAAGCCCTCAAGCACGGTCTCCTGGTAGCGCATCTGGCCGGACTTCAGCCAGCCGGTCATGTCGGACTGGAACTGCTCCTGGAGGTGCGGGAAGTCGGAGGCCACGAAGCCCTCCATCCGGATCCGCGAGTAGATCAGGACCGACAGGTTCCGGACGCCCTCGCGGTCGCCATTGTAGGTCGAGATCATGCCGCAGACGGCGATCCGGCTGCGCAGGTTCATGCAGGCGAGGGCGGCGTCGAGGTGCGCCCCACCGACATTCTCGAAGTAGACGTCGATCCCCTTGGGCGCTGCGGCCTTCAGGGCGGTGCGCAGGTTCTCGGACCGGTAGTTGATGGCGGCGTCGAGGCTGGCCTCGTCGAGGAGCCAGCGCTTCTTCTCGTCCGATCCTGTGGAGCCGATGACATAGCAGCCCTTGATCTTCGCGATCTGGGCGACGACGGAGCCCACGGCGCCCGCTGCGGTGGACACGAAGACCTGCTCGCCGTCCTTCAGGGCACCGGTCTCCAGGAGGCCGCCATAGGCGGTGATCCCGGTGCCGCCCAGGGCGTGCATGTAGACGCTGAGGGGCAGGTCCGGGTCCGGGGTAAGGACGGAAACGCCCCGGCCATCGCTGTTGAAGCGCTCGGAGAAGCCCTGGCCATGCCGGACGATGTCGCCTTCGCGGAACTTCGCGTTACGCGACTGGACGACCCGGCCGATGCCGCCGCCGGCCATGGCCTCGCCCAGCTTCTGGTCGGCGTCCAGGCGCGGGCGCATGTAGGGGTCCACCGAGAGGATCAGGCCCTCGACCTGGATCTCTCCCTCGCCGGCGTCAGGAAGCTGGGCCTCGACGACAGCGAAATCCTCGGGGACGGGAACCCCTTTGGGGCGGCGGACAAGATGTACCTGGCGGGCGATGGTCATGGACGTTTCCTCCGTTTGGAACCTCGATAGGCGAGCGGCGGCCCGGGGCCAAGCGCGAACGGGATCAGTCCGCCAGGGGCCCCTCGATTCGGCGCAGGAATCGTAGGTGGCCCCCGGCGAGGACCTCGATCTCGAACCAGGCGCTTTCGCCCTCGAAGTCTGGGACGTCGGCGGGGTCCACGAACCGGTGCGGCCGGTCCCGGCTGGCCGCCCGGATCATGCCGTAGAGCAGGCGCCCATCCAGGTCATGGCGGCGGTGCAGCAGGCGTCGGATGCGGCGCACGTCTTCCTCCAAAAGGGGGAAGAACAAAAACAGAACATTGGTTCTAGCGCCAGAGGCGTGTCAGTCCCGCAGGAGCGGCAGGGACAGGCCCGAGACCGGTCGGGCGGCGAGAACCTCCCGGCGGAACCGGAAGAGCTCGGCCGGCCGCCCGCCCGTGTCCTGGTCCAGGCGACCCAGGCCCTCCACCAGGCCGCCTCTTTCAAGGGCTCGCCGGAAGTTCTGCTTGTGGAGTGGCACCCCCGCCACCCCTTCCACCGCCTTCTGGAGGGCCGAGAGGGTGAAGGCCTCCGGCATCATCTCGAAGATGACCGGGCGGTATTTGAGCTTGCCCCTCAGGCGGGAGAGGGCGGTCGCCAGGATCCGGCGGTGATCGGAGATCATTGGCTCTCCGAGGAACAGGCCGAGGCGGGCGACGTCCGGCAGGGGTGCCTCGCCCCGGTCGCGCGAGGCCTCGGGCGCAAGGCCGGCCTCGTAGAGCAGTTCGTATCGCTCAAGGGCCCGTTCCTCGTTCCAGGGGGCCCCGTCGAGGGCAAAGAGCAGCCGGGCCCTCGAAAGTCGCGCGGCTGAGCCGCCAGCCCACCGCCGCAGCACCGGCTCGATCCCCTCCAGAGCGCCCGGCCGCCCCTCCCGCCAGTCCTCCCAGGGAAAGAAGCTCGTGAAGGCCGACCAGGCGGCACCCTTCTGGGCGGTAGTCTCCATCCTTGCGGTGAGACCGAGATACCCGACGGAAATCACCCGGCCGGCCTCGGAGCCGTCTACCGCGGCCAGGGGCGCATCCCGCCCCTTATCGCCGAAGGTGTAGAGCTGCTCGACATAGCCGGGATCAAAGCCTGTCTGGGCCGAGACGAAGGCCCGCAGGGCCAGTTCGAAGGTCCGGTCGGCCCCGGGGTCAAAGGGGCCGAAGGGAAGGGCGGCTGGCGCCTGCGGCGTCCTCACTGTCAGGACCCTGGCCTCGCCCTCGGAGACGGCGGCGACCACTGCCGACAGGCCGATGACGATCCGCTGTGGGGTCACCCTAATCCGCCCTCGGGATCCGTCCTCAGGGCGGCTGGTGCGAAGCCGGCGGCCTCCGACAGGAGGTGAAAGCGCCGGACATAGTCCCTCTGCGCCGGACTGGGTGCCAGGGGATCGATCTCGACATGATAGCCGTCGGGCGGGGCGCCGAAGAGGGCGAGGGACTCCTCGCGCCCGAACCCGGCCAGCTGGACAGCCTCGAAGTAGGCGCAGGCCCGGTCCGCGACCTTGATGAGCTGGCGGATGTCGGTGGGCGTCCGGGCGGGCAGGCCGAAGCGGATATGGATCGCCTGTTCCAGCCGGTGCTCGAAGGCCTTGTAGTCGTAGCCGAGGGCCGCCTTGAACGGGCTGATCATGTCCCCGATGACATATTCCGAGGCGTCGTGCAGCAGGGCCGCGAGGCGCCAGCGGGGGTCGAGGTCGGGCCTCAGGTGAGCGCAGATCTCTTCGACCACCAGGGAATGCTGGGCCACGGAAAAGGCATGCTCACCGGTGGTCTGTCCGTTCCAGCGCGCCACCCGGGCGAGGCCGTGGGCGATGTCCTCGATCTCGATATCGAGGGGGGAAGGGTCCAAAAGGTCCAGGCGCCGGCCGGACAGCATGCGTTGCCAGGCCCGCGGAGGACTTGGGCGCGCGCGTTTCACTTCAGGTCTCCGCGGACGGACATGCCCGACAGGTGCACCGGGCCTTGAGAAAGATCAATGACGGTGCGCAGGCTGTCAGCCTAGGGTCCACAGGAACCAGGGAGAAACCGCATGAGCTGGGCGAGGGTGATGGTGCCGCTGGCCGGCACAGCAGGCGACACCGCCGTACTGTCTGCCGCCGTACGCGCGGCGGCCCCCTTTGACGCGGAGGTATCGGTCGTCTTCGCCCCTGCAGATGTCGCCGACATCATGCCCTGGCTTGGAGAGGGCTATCTGGGCGGGGTTCAGACCACGGCGATCGAGACCCTCCGCCAGGCAGCGGCGACCGGAGAGGCCCGCTCCCGGGCGACCTTCGAGGCCTGCGACTACGCCAAGAAGACTTTTGTCCCCCTGCAGAGCCCGGTCTGGGCCGCCCTGTCCGCCGAGGCCCGTCTCTCCGATCTGGTGGTCTTTGGGGATGACCCGGCGCGGGGTCGGGGCCCCCTGGCCGAGTGTTTCCAGCAGATCGTCGCCGATGAGCAGAGGCCCGTCCTGATCGCCCGCGAGGGCTTCGAGGCCGCCGGCGTCGTCGCCGTCGCCTGGGATGGCGGCAAGGAGGCCAGCCGGGCCGCCCGACTGGCCCTGCCTCTCCTTGAAAAGGCCGCCCGGGTGGTTCTCCTCGCAGCCCCCAAGGCGAGCTCCCGCCATTTCGAACCCGAGCGCCTGAAGGCCTATTATGCAGCGCGGGGCGTGGAGGCTGACATCGAGATCCTTGGCGAAAAGGGCGAGGCGGGAGGCCTCCTCCTGACCGCCGTCCAACGGGTCGGCGCCAATCTGCTGGTGGCGGGCGCCTTCGGCCATCCCCGGCTCCAGGAATTCATCTTCGGCGGCACCACCCGCACCCTGCTGGCGGCCCCGCAGCCGTCGCTCTTCCTTTCCCACTAGAGGTCAGCCCCTCACCTACAGGATCACCGAAGTCCAGGCGGTCTGACCCCCGGCGCTTCCCCGCAAACGCAGACGCCCCGGCCGTGAGGGCGGGGCGTCGTCGTTCGGGTTCGTCTGTTGAGCCTACTGGCCGGGACGGGCCGGGCCGCCTTCGCGACGGGCGAGGAAGGCCAGGCGTTCGAACAGCTGCACGTCCTGCTCATTCTTCAGGAGGGCGCCATGCAGGGGCGGGATCAGCTTGGTGGGATCGCGCTCCTTCAGCATTTCGGCGCTGATGTCCTCGACCATCAGCAGCTTCAGCCAGTCCAGCAGCTCGGAGGTGGAGGGCTTCTTCTTCAGGCCCGGCACCTTGCGCATGTCGTAGAAGATCCGCAGGGCCTCCGAGACCAGCTTCTGCTTGATGCCCGGATAGTGCACCTCGACGATTTCGTTCATCGTCTCGACCTCGGGGAAGCGGATATAGTGGAAGAAGCAGCGGCGCAGGAAGGCGTCGGGCAGCTCTTTTTCGTTATTCGAGGTGATGATCACCACCGGCCGGATCTCGGCCCGGATAGTCTCGTTGGTCTCGTAGACATAGAATTCCATGCGATCGAGCTCCTGGAGGAGGTCGTTCGGGAACTCGATGTCTGCCTTGTCGATCTCGTCGATCAGCAGGACCGGGCGCTGCGGGGCTGTGAAGCCCTCCCAGAGCTTGCCCTTCTTGATGTAGTTGCGGACGTCCTTGACCCGCTCTTCGCCCAATTGGCTGTCGCGCAGGCGGGTCACGGCGTCGTACTCATAGAGGCCCTGATGAGCCTTGGTCGTGGACTTGATGTGCCAGGTGATCAGCTCGGCGTTGAGGGCCTTGGCGATCTCGTAGGCCAGCACGGTCTTGCCGGTCCCCGGCTCGCCCTTGATCAGAAGGGGGCGCTCGAGGGCGATGGCGGCGTTGACGGCCACCTTCAGGTCATCGGTGGCGACGTAGTTCTCAGTGCCTTCAAAACGCTGGCTCATCTGGGCTCCCCGGAGCGCCGCCCTGCGGGGCACCCGAACAAATGTTTCAATTCTGGGGCACACTAAAGACTGGCCCGCGACATTCAAGCCGCTTCGTCCCGGCTCCATTCTGCCTCCCAGCCCGACCACAGGCTGGATGCTGGACTCAGCCGGCGACCCTTTCCGCGAGGGCATCTGCGACGGACTGAAGGACCGTTTCCCAGTCCCCGAAGGTCTGCGAGGCGAACATCCGGACCCGGGGATACCAGGGGTAGGTCGCCGCCCCCAGGGTCGTCCAGGCGTCGGGTGCCGTGATCAGCCAGGCGGGAGCGCCGCATGCCGCGGCCAGGTTGAAGCTGGCGTTCGAGACCCCGATCACCAGGTCCAGGGCGCTGGAGAGGGCGGATACGCCTTCGAGGTCCTGCTTCAGGTCCAGGCCCTCCGGCGTCCGGATCTCGACGCCGAGGGCGCCCCGGGCGAAGGCGATCTCTCCGTCGCAGTCGCCATACTGCAGGTTCACGAAGGTGATACCGGGACTCCCCAGCACCGGCGCCCAGGTCTCGAAGGGCGCGAAGGCGTTGTTCCGCGCCCCGGACATCAGGCCGCTCTTCCAAAGGAGGCCTACGCGTAGGCCTGGTGCCTCCGTCGCAAGCCATTCGCGCCAGGCCCGGACCTGCCCGGGGTCAGCCTCCAGGAACCGCTCCCGGTCCGGGAAGGTGGATACCGATGGGCGAAGGTCGGGCAGGAGGTCGGCCATGGGCGCCCAGGCCCCGGTAGGTTCGCCCTCATTGGAGGTGGTCGACAGGCGGCGTACCTTGCGCCCTCCGGTCTCCCGGGTGGCGTGGGACGTAACCGGCACGCCAGGAAACGAGCGCTGGAACAGGCTCACCAGCCGGGGCTCGACCGCAAGGGCCAGGCTGGCGGGCGCATGGGGCCCGTCGAGGAGTTCGGGGAGGAGGCCCGCGAACATGACCTCATCGCCCAGGCCCTGCTCGCCGACCAGCAACAGGTCTTCGCCCTTGAGGGCCTCACCGGTCCGCCACCGCCGCCCGGGAATGTCAAAACTCGCGGACCCCGGGAAACCGGGATCGTTCCGCACAGCATAGTCGCGCCAGCCGCCGGAGAGGTCGCCCAGGCGCAGACGGGCGCAGGCGCGTGAGAAGACCAGGGTCGCCCGGTCCCGCGGTGAGAGCCCGGTCTGCGGGATCCGCTCCAGGGCGGAGAGGGCCTCGCCGGTCTCTCCCCGGGTCATCAGGAGATTGGCCGCATTGAAGCGGGCAGGGGTGAGGGAGGGGGCAAGCCTCAGGGCCTCGTCGAAGAAGGTCTGGGCCGACGCAAGGTCTCCCCGGTCGGCGATGAGCAGTCCCAGGGCGTTCCAGACCTCCGGCGATTCCGGCCGCTCAGTGAGATGGGCGGAGAGGACCTCCACGGCCCCGTCTCCCTGTCCCTGGCCTGTCAGGGCGCGGGACAGCAGGCAGACAGCCTCCGCATCTTCGGGGTTCCTGGCCAGGGCCCGTCGGGAGAAGGCGTCGGAGACGGGAGGCATGCCCAGGTCCAGGGCGATGCGCGCCAGCCCCTTGAGCAGGGCTGCATCCCCCGGATCGAGGGCCAGGGCGCCCTCGTAGGCGGACAGGGCGCCGGTCAGGTCGCCCGAGGCTTCCGCCGTCAGGGCGAGGATCCGCCAGGCCCCGACCGAGGCCCGATCCTGCGCCAGGGCCTGGCGCGCCAGGTCCGCCGCAGCTTCGATCCGGAACGCGTCGAGATGCTTCAGCGCCTGGCCCAGGAGCGCGTCGACCCCGGCCCTCGTCACGGATTGGTCCCGAACTCTCGGCCGAGGTCGGCGGCGATCGTCTCCAGCACAGGTGCCCATTTGGCATAGGCTTCCGGCTGGTAGAGGCGCACCTGCGGGTACCAGGGATACCGGTCGGTACCGAGTGGGGTCCAGGCACCCTTGGCGGAGATCAGCCAGGCGGGCGTCCCCGTGGCCGCCGCCAGGTTGAAGGTCGCATTGGAGAAGCCGATGACCAGGTCCATGGCGCTGGACAGGGCGGCGACGTCGTCCAGGTCCTGCCTCAGGTCGATACCAGGCGGGTTCCAGACCTCGACGCCGAAGCGTTCCCGGGCCATCCGCAGCTCCTCCTCGACGTCGCCGTACTGCAGGTTCACGAAGACGGGCCCCTTCGTGCGAAGCACGGGCTCCCAGGCGTCGAAGGGCGAGAAGTACCGGTTTCGCCCTCCGGTCAGGATCGCGCTCTTCCAGAGCAGGCCCACCTTGGGGCCCGCGGGTGCGGAGTCCAGGACACGGCGCCAATGGGCGACGCGCTCGGGGTCAGGAACCAGGTAGCCCCTCCTGTCCGGGAAGGACTCCAGGTCGGGTCGAAATTCCGGCAGGCAGGAGCCAAACGGGGACCAGTACTCAATTCCGGCGCCGCCCTTTTCGAGATTGGGAATGAGCCTGATCGTCCGCCCGCTGGCGTTGACGGTTACGTGCGGCTCGACCCGGGCGGACGGGAAGCTGCGGGCGAAGAGGGCGACCAGGCGGGGCTCGACCGC
>CAMAOY010000017.1 GCA_945859865.1 Phenylobacterium deserti | reverse complement strand
GCGTCGGTGGATTGCCGGGTGCTCGCGGACGGGCGCGTGAAGGACTGCCGCCTGGTCTCGGAAGACCCAACCGGTGCCAATGTGGGGTCCTTCGCCCTCCAGCTTGCCCGCAACACCCGGGTTGCGCCCGATGACCGGCGGATCCGCTCAGGGCGTATCGTCCTGACCTTCAGGATGAAACTCCCCTGACGCGAAGGCGCTGCGCCACTTTTCAAGCGGCCATGCGTCGCCTATTTGGGGCATCGGAAGGACGCGTATCATCGCGCCTGCGGCCGGAGCTCAATCATGAACCTGGATTTCCCCCCCGAAGACACTGCATTCCGCGATGAAGTTCGGACCTTCCTTGCAGAAAACTATCCGAGGGATCTGAGGGAGAAACAGGAGCGGGGGGAAACCCTGAGCAAGGAAGACTATCTCTCCTGGCACCGGATCCTGGCCAAGAAGGGCTGGTCCGCCCCGTCCTGGCCGGTCGAGTTGGGCGGAACGGGCTGGACGCCGACCCAAAAGTACATCTGGTCCGAGGAGCAGGCCCGGGCCGACACTCTCGGTGTTCTGCCCTTTGGCGTCTCCATGCTGGCGCCGGTCCTCTATACCTTCGGAACCGAGGAGCAGAAGCAGCGCTTCCTGCCCGGCATCCGCGACGGTATCGACTGGTGGTGCCAGGGGTATTCCGAGCCCGGTTCCGGCTCTGACCTCGCCAGCCTGAAGACCCGCGCCGAGCGCATCACAGGCGATGACGGCAAGGAATATTACGTCGTCAACGGCCAGAAGACCTGGACCACGCTTGGCCAGCACGCCGACTGGGGCTTCTTCCTGGTCCGCACCGATCCCGATGCCAAGCCGCAGGCGGGCATTTCCTTCCTGCTCATCGACATGAAGAGCCCGGGGATCGCCGTACGCCGCATCACAACCCTTGAGGGCGGTCACGAGGTCAACGACGTTTTCCTCGACAATGTGAAGGTCCCGGTCGAGAACCGCATCTTCCACGAGAACCAGGGCTGGACCTGCGCCAAGGCCCTCCTGGCCCATGAACGCTCGGGCATCGCTGGGGTGGCCCGCTCCAAGCGAGGCCTGGAGCGCCTGCGCCAGATGGCTTCCAACGAGATGTCGGACGACGGCGGCACCCTGATCCAGGACGCCTTCTTCCGCCGCAAGGTGGCGGAGCTAGAAATCGACCTTACGGCCCTGGAGTTCACCGAGCTGCGCACCCTGGCTGGCGAGTCCAGCGGCAAGGGTCCCGGCCCGGAAAGCTCGATCCTCAAGATCAAGGGGACCGAAATCCAGCAGCGCCTTCAGGACCTGGCCCTGGAGGCCGCCGGTCACTACGGCGCCCCCTTCCTTGGCGAGGCAGGCCACAACTCCGGCATCGGGCCCCAGCACTCCCTGGACCTCGCCGGCGACTACTTCAACGGCCGAAAGACTTCGATCTATGGCGGTTCCAACGAGATCCAGCGCAACATCATCTCCAAGATGGTACTGGGTATCTAAGGCATTCTCGGAACATTCAGCAGGGGCTACGGCCCCCGGGCGGGACACACATGGATTTCAGCTTCACCGAAGAACAGTCGATGCTTCGCGATACGATCGCGAGCTACCTTGCCGACAACTACAGCTTCGACCAGCGTCGGGCGGGCCTGGGGCGCGAGCCCTTCTGGCGGCCTAACGTCTGGAGCGCCTTTGCCGACGAGCTCGGCATCCTGGGCGCAGCCTTCCCCGAGGCCCAGGGCGGCCTGGGCGGCGGCTACACCGAGAACATGGTGGTCATGGAAGAGCTGGGTAAGGCCCTCGTGGTCGAGCCCTATCTCGGCACGGTCGTCATCGGCGGCGGCTTCCTGAAGCACGGTGCCTCGGCCGGGGCCGAGGAGATGATCGGCCAGATCATCGCTGGGAAGGCCATCCTTGCCTTCGCCTATGCCGAGCCGCAGGGTCGCTACAATATCCGCGACCTGAAGACGACCGCTCGCAAGGAAGGCACCGGCTACGTGCTCAACGGCCACAAGGCGGTTGTGACGGGTGCGCCCTACGCCACCCACCTGATCGTCACCGCCCGCACGGGCGGCGGCCAGCGTGAGGCCGGCGGGATCTCGGTCTTCATCGTGCCGAAGTCGGCCAAGGGCGTGACCACCCGCGACTATCCGACGGTGGACGGGTTCCGCGCCTCGGAGGTCTATTTCGAGAACGTCGCCCTGGGCGCCGAGGCCCGGATCGGTGGCGAGGGCGAAGCCCTGCCCCTGGTCGAGAAGGTGATGGACGAGGCGATCGCGGCCACCTGCGCCGAGGCCTGTGGCGTCCTGCGCCGCCTGCAGGAGGGCACGGTGGAGTACACCAAGCAGCGCAAGCAGTTCGGCGTGCCGATCTCGTCCTTCCAGGTCCTGCAGCACCGGATGGTCGACATGTTCATCCAACTCGAGCAGTCGATCTCCATGACCTACATGGCCACCATCCGCCTGTCCGACGGCGACGCCGAGCGGGCCAAGGCCGCCTCGGCCGCCAAGGTGCAGATCGGCAAGGCCTGCAAGTTCGTGGGCCAGAATGCCGTCCAGCTGCACGGCGGTATGGGCGTGACCGACGAGATGGCCATCGGCCACTACTTCAAGCGCGCCACCATGATCGAGGGCCTGTTCGGCTCCACCGACCATCACCTGGCGCGTTACGAGGTCCTGTCGCTCGGCACTGCGGCCTGAACCTCGGCCGCCAGGCGCGCGCGCTCGGCGGCCATTTCGGCGCGGAAGCCTTCGGTGGACCAGAGGCGGTAGTCTCCGGTCGCATAGGCTTCCGCATTCCGCCGGTAGAGGAAGGCGTTCATCCGGTTGGCCAGGGTATTGTCCCGGGTGCGGGTCACCGCCCCCGGCGATCCCATGACGATCGAACCGGGCGGGATCACCGTGCCTTCCTTCAGGAAGGTGCCCCCCGCCACGATGGAACCGGCGCCGATCCGGCAGCCGTCCATGATGGTGGCACCGATACCGATCAGGCAGGCCTCGCCGATTTCGCAGCCATGCAGGGTGACATGGTGGGTGATCGAGCAGTCCGAGCCCACGAAGGTCCCGGTCCCGGCGCCCACATGGATCATCACGAAGTCCTGGATGTTGGCCCGGGGGCCGATCACTACCCGGTCGCTTTCGGCGCGCACCACCACATTGCACCAGACCGAGGCCCCCGGGTGGATCTCCACCGCCCCGTACAGTCGGGCCGAGGGGTCGATCCAGGCCGCGCCCAGGTCCTTTACGTCAGGGCCGAGAAAGGGTCCGGTCATGTGCGCCTCCGTTTTGCCGAGCCTGTCCCTTCAGCGCCGGGCTGACAAGCTCTGGCAGGGGTCCTGAAAGGCATTGCCCTCGGCCCCGAAGCGGGCGAAAGCCCCGCCATGACCCCGCGCGACTTTGGCCTGATGACGCTGGTCTGCCTGATCTGGGCGGCCAACTCGATCATCTCCAAACTCGTGATCACCAACCTGGGCGCCCCGCCCATGTTCTACGCGGCCCTGCGCTTCGCCGTCGTCCTGGCGGTGGTCTGGCCCTGGCTGCGGAATGTGCCCCGGCCGCTCTGGCGGATGATCCTGGTGGGCCTGTGCATGGGCTGCGGCACCTTCGCCCTGGTCTTCTTCGCCTTGCAGACGGCCAGCCCCTCGGCGGTGGCCATCGTCAGCCAACTGGGCGTGCCGGTCACGGCCATCCTTTCCTGGTTCCTGCTGAAGGAGCGCCTGGACGCCCGCCGGCTGACGGGCACCGGCATGACCCTGGCAGGTGTGATCCTGGTCATGTGGAACCCTGCGGGGCTACACGTGTCTGCGGGCCTCCTGTTCGTGGTCGCCTCTGCGGTTATCGGCTCTTTCGGCGCGGTGCTCATGAAGCGGATCGAGGGGGTCAAACCCCTGCAGTTCCAGGCCTGGGTCGGTCTGACCTCCGTGATCCCGACCCTGGGCTACACCCTGTCCTTCGAGACGGGCCAGGCCGCGGTGACCCTCGCTAATCCCTGGGCCCTGGGGGCGGCGGTCCTGTTTTCGGGCCTCGTCGTCTCGGTGCTGGCCCACACCCTCTACTACACCCTGATCCAGCGCTATGAGGCGACCCTGGTCTCGCCCCTGACCCTGATGACCCCCATCTTCACCATCGCGCTGGGGATGATCTTCACCGGAGATGTGGTGGACCTGCGCATGGCTGTCGGCGCCGCCCTCGCCATGGCCGGCATCCTCGTCACCGCCTTCCGCTTCAACCAGTTGGCGCGCCTGGCCCTCGTCTTCGGACGCGGACAGGGCTAGCCTCTGCCCATGGACCTGCCCATGGACATGATCGAAGCCCCCTCGCCGAACTTCGACGCCCGCACCGCGCCGCCGGACATGATCGTGCTGCACTACACCGGCATGCAGACCGGCGAGGCGGCCCTGGCACAACTGCGCAACCCCACGCCGGGTAGCCGGGTCAGCGCCCACTACCTGGTGGAGGAGGACGGCCGGGTCTTCCGGCTGGTGGACGAGGCCCGCCGCGCCTGGCACGCCGGCGTTGCCTCCTGGAAGGGCCAGGGCGACATCAACAGTCGCTCGATCGGGATCGAGATCGTCAATCCGGGCCACGAGTTCGGCTATCGCGACTTCCCGGAACGGCAGGTGGCCGCCGTCATCGCCCTGGTGGGCGACATCCGCAGCCGCTGGACCATCGCCGACGGCGACATTGTCGGCCACTCTGACGTCGCCCCGGCGCGCAAGCCGGACCCGGGCGAGCGGTTTCCCTGGAAGCGACTGGCCGAGGCCGGCCATGGCCTGTGGGTCGAGCCCCCGCCAGCGCCCGGCATGCCCCTGGCCGAGGGGGAGGCGGGAGCCGCCGTCTTCGCCTTGCAGGCCGGCCTGACCCGACTCGGCTACGACTGCGCGCCCAGCGGAACCTTCGACGCCGCCACCACCGACGTGGTCACGGCCTTCCAGCGGCACTGGGTGCAGAGCCGGTTCGACGGGGTGGCCGATGGCCTGACCCGGGCGCGACTGATCGCCCTGCTGCGCCTGTCCGGGGCATGATCGCCGATCCCCCCCGGGTCGAGGGCTTTGAGCTGCGGGCCCTGTCCGAGGCCGACGCGCCGGACCTCCTGCGGCTGTTCTCCGACCCCGAGGTCTGTGCCTTCATGGATATTGAGCCCCTCGAGACCGAGTTCGAGGCCCTGGACATCATCGACTGGGCCGAGGCGCAGGCAGCCCAGGAGATCGGCGTCCGCTGGGGCATCCGCCGGCCGGGCTCTGGGCGGCTGATCGGCACTGTGGGCTTCAACCGGATCGAACGCAGCCGGGGGCGCTGGGGCGAGATCGCCTACGACCTGGCCCGGGATCAGTGGGGGCAGGGGGTGATGAGCGCCGTCCTGCCGGCCATCATCGCCCGGGGCTTTGGCGACATGGGCCTGCTCCGCCTGGAGGCCATGGTGACTGTGGGCAATGCGCGGTCCTGCACCCTGCTCAGGCGGATGGATTTTCAACAGGAAGGCGTCCTCGCCCGCCGGGGATACTGGAAGGGCCAGGCCTGGGACCAGCTGGTCTTCGCCCGACTGGCGGATTGACGCCGGCCGCGCAGAGGGCCACTGCTGAAAACGGAACCAGACGGCCGGGCGGTCGCTCCTGCCCCTCGGGGCAGGGGAGGAAAGTCCGGGCTCCACTACGACATGGCGGCGGGTAACGCCCGCCGGGGGCGACCCCAGGGATAGCGCCACAGAGAGCAGACCACCCCGGTTGCGGCCGGGGCAAGGGTGAAAGGGTGCGGTAAGAGCGCACCGCGGACCCAGCAATGGGGACGGCATGGCAAGCCCCGCCAGGAGCAAGACCGAATAGGGACCTCGCGCCGGAGCGATCCGGCAGGGCTGTCGCAGGCCTGGGGGTCCGGGTAGGTCGCGAGAACCGTCCAGCAATGGGCGGTCCAGAGGAATGATCGCCGCGCCCGCCTTGGCGGGCGGCACAGAACCCGGCTTACAGGCCGTCTGGTTTCCATCAGCCCCGAAATCCACGCTTATCAACAGGTGGCCCGAAACCCGGGGCATTTAGGGGTACTGTTCACTGTATGATCTGTGCATAGCCAGTGGAAATTAACCATATTTGAATCAAAATGGACTGAAAGTACTGAGTACTGGAAGTCAGAGTCATTGTTTCCCATTCGATCCCATGATAGCCCATTTGAACCCTGGACAGGCACCTCCCCCCGCGGCTTCCGTCGCGGTCGGCGTCATTTCGGGATCGGCATGGGCGCAGCCTGAAGGGCTGCAGGATGGGACGCTGCGGGATGTTCATCTCGACGTTCGAAAAGCAGCTGGACGCCAAGCGGCGCATTGTCGTGCCGCAGGAGTTCCGCGCCGCCGTGGCCGGCCCCTTCGACGGGGTGGTCTGCTTTCCCTCCATCGAGGCCGACTGCATCGAAGGCGGTGGTCAGATCCTGTTCGACCGCTACCTGGGTGTGATCGAGGAGCTGGATTTCGGCGATCCCCTGCGTTCGGCCCTGGAGACCTCAGTGCTCGGCGGCATGGCGCGCCTGAACTTCGATACGGCCGGGCGCATCACCCTTCCCGAGACCCTGTGCGACGCCTTCGGCCTGACCGACTGGGTGGTGGTGGTCGGGCTGGGCGACCGGTTCCAGATCTGGGAGCGCGATGCCTTCCAGGCCCACCGTGCCGCCCAGAGGGAGCTGGCCCGCGAGGGGCTGGCCCAGCTGCGTGGTGCCCAGCGGGCCCAGAGGTCGGGGCTGGCGGGATGACATCGCCCCACAAGCCCGTGCTGCTCGACGAGGTGATCGCCGCCATCGGTCCGGCACCCGGGCGGCAGGTGGTGGATGGGACCTTCGGGGCCGGCGGCTATAGTCGCGCCCTCCTCGACGCTGGCGCCCAGGTCACGGGCTTCGACAGGGACCCGACGACAACCCGTTTCGCCGAGGGGCTTGGCCCCCGGTTCCGGCTGGTCCTTGCGCCCTTCTCGTCCATGGCGGACCTGCTGGGCGAGGCCTCGGTTGACGGGGTGGCTCTGGACCTTGGCGTGTCCTCGATGCAGCTCGACGAGGCCGAGCGCGGCTTTTCCTTCCTCCGTGACGGCCCGCTGGACATGCGCATGGGTGCGGACGGACCCACGGCGGCCGACCTGGTCAATACCGCTGAACCCGCTGAACTGGCGCGCCTGCTCTGGGTCTATGGCGAGGAACGCCAGTCCCGCCGGATTGCCGCTGCCATAGCCCGCCGTCGCGCCGAGCGGGCTTTCACCCGCACCACGGACCTCGCCAGCCTGATCGAGCGCGTCCTCGGCGGGCGCAGGGGCGCCCGGGTTCACCCTGCGACCCGCGCCTTCCAGGCCCTGAGGATCGCCGTAAACGACGAACTGGCCGAGCTCGAGGCCGGCCTTGTCGCCGCCGAGCGGGCACTCCGGCCCGGCGGACGCCTAGCCGTGGTTACCTTCCATTCCCTCGAGGACCGGATCGTGAAGGGGTTCCTGGGTCCGCGCTCTGGCCGCACACCGGGAACCTCGCGCCATGCCCCCGAAGCGCCGCGGGGCGCGGATCCCAGCTTCTCCCTGCTGTCAGTGCGATCGACGGCGCCCGGCGACGCGGAGGCTGCGGCCAATCCGCGTGCGCGCTCGGCGCGCCTGAGGGCCGCGGAGCGCACACCGGCCCCTGTCTGGAGAGACGCGGAATGAGTTTCCTGGACCGCCGCCTCCTGGGCTTCCGGGCCATCGATGTCCTTCTCTTCCTCGTCCTGGTCGGCCTCATCCTCGGCGTCTACCTCGCCAAGACCCTCGCCGGGCGCGAGCGGGGCCAGATCGCCACGGTAGAGCGGAAGATCGTCCAGGAGCGTGACCGGATCGTCCTGCTCGAGGCAGAGGTCGCCCACCTGGAGCGTCCAGAGCGGCTTGCCGCCATGGCGCGCGCCTACGGCGGTCTCGCCCCAGCCGCCTCTGGGCATGAGATCCCCCCGGAGCGGCTCGCTGACGCGCTTCAGTCTCCCCCGTCTTCTGTCCCGGTCGCCACCGCCGCCGTGGCTGTGCCGCCCCTGCCAGCGGAGACCGAGACTTCCTCCGTGGCTGAAGACGAGGCCGCCGCTTCCCCCGCCCGCGGCCTCGCCCCCACCGCTGCCCCCGCCGCTGCCCCCGCCCCGGAACCCAAGCCATGAGCCTAATCCATACGGGATTTGCGACGCCGGGCTGGCGCTGGATCAAGGATCGGCTCTGGAGTCTGGAGCGGGCCTTCGAGAAGACCCGCACCTCCGGCCGGGCCGAGGATGACACCCGAATCCGGATCGTGGTGGTCCTGGCGCTACTTGTGCTGGGGTTCGCATCCCTGGCGGTTGGAGCCACCCGTCGTGCCCTGATCCAGGGTCCCGACGGCACTGGCCTTGCCGCAGGCGGTGCAGGTCCGGGACGGGCGCCCCTGGTGGACCGGCGCGGGTCTCTGCTCGCGGCTGACCTGCCTTTTTTCACCCTCTATCTCGATCCGCATGACGTCTGGGACAAGGCGGAGGTCCGTCGGGGCCTGATCGCCACCCTGCCGGGCCTGCCGGTCGCGCGCCTCGACAAGGCCCTGAGCGGGTCGCGTCGGACCTTCCTCGCCGGGCCGCTCTCGCCCCGAGACCGGGACCGCATCCACGACCTCGGCCTTCCGGGTCTGTCCTTTGAGCGAGAGCCCCGTCGGGTCTATCCCCTTGGGGAGTCCGCAGCCCACCTGATCGGCTTCTCAGACACCGGCGGTAAGGGCCTGGCAGGCGCTGAAGGCGCCTTCAACAGCCGGGTCCGTGCGGGGGCAGGCGACCAGCAGCCAACCCCCCTGTCCATCGACGTCCGCGTCCAGGCGGCCCTTGACGAGGAGCTGATCGCTGCGGCGACCCGCCTGCAGGCCAAGGGCGCCGTTGGCCTGATCACCAATGTCCAGACCGGCGAGGTCCTGGCCATGTCCTCCTGGCCAAACTTCGATCCGAACCATGCGGGAACGTCCTCTCCGGACCAGCTTCGCAACCGGGCGGTGGCCTCGGTCTACGAGATGGGTTCGACCTTCAAGGTCTTCACCCTGGCCATCGGCCTCGATACCCAAAAGATCACGCCGAGTACCGTCCTCAATACCACCCAGGGCGTGAAGCTGGGATCCCGCGTGATCCGCGACCTGCACGCCGTTGGCCACAACATGACCGCCAAGGATGTCTTCCTGAAGTCGTCGAACATCGGCGCCAGCCAGATCGCCCTTCAGGTCGGCGGGCCCTCGATGACCCGCTATTTCGACGCCTTCGGCCTGTTCCGTGCCGCGCCCATCGAACTTGGGGAGAGCGCCCGGCCGATCGTGCCGCGGGTCTGGAATCCCAATACCGTCGCCTCGGCCTCCTTCGGCCACGCCATCTCGGTGAGCCCCGCCGCCCTGGCTGCGGGCATAGGCTCCATCATGAATGGCGGACGATACGTGCCCCTCACCCTGCAGCCCATGCGCGCCGGCGCCCGGCCCGAGGGTCGCCGGGTGGTCACCGAGGAGACCTCCCGCCAGATGCTCGACCTGATGCGGAGCAATGTCCAGGAAGGCTCCGGACGTCGGGCGAATGCGGCGGGCCTGCGCGTTGGCGGCAAGACCGGTTCGGGGGAAAAGGTCATCGGTGGCCGCTACGTCAAGGACAAGGTCCTGGCCTCCTTCGCCTCCGTCTTCCCCACCGATGGGGCCATTACCGATGACCGCTACATGGTTCTGGTGATCATCGACGAGCCGATCGCAGACGCGGAGTCCGGCGGGCGGACCGGTGGCCTCACCGCGGCGCCCGTAGCGGGCAAGGTCATCGACCGCATCGCGCCCTTCCTCGGCGTCCACCGTCACTTCGAGCAGGTGGCCGTCGCGCCCGCCCCCGTCCTTGTGGCCGCCGCGAGCGGTGAGCGCTGACCGTCATGCGTCTGTCCCAGATCCTTCGTCGGGACCTGCCGGAAGATCCGGAGATCACCGGCGTGACGTCCGACAGCCGCAGGGTCGGCCCGGGCGTCCTGTTCGCAGCCCTTCCCGGCGTCGCCAGGGATGGGGCCAACTTCGCGCCCCAGGCTGTTGCCGCCGGTGCCGCCTCGGTGCTCTGCGGTCGGGACCTGCCGGGCCTCGGCGTCCCGGTGATCGTCAGCGAGGATCCCCGCAGGGCCTACGCCCTTGCCGCCGCGGCCTTCCACGGCCGCCAGCCCGGCGTCGTGGTCGCTGTGACCGGCACCAACGGCAAGACCTCTGTGGCCGGGTTCCGGCGCCAGATCGCCGCTGCCGGCGGGCGACCGGCCGCCAGCATGGGCACTCTGGGCGTGCGTATCTCGGCTCCGGGCCAGGAGGACGTCGTCCTGACGCCTGCCGGCCTGACCACGCCGGACGCCGGCGACGTCGCCGCCCTGATGGCGGAGATGGCGGGAAGGGGCGTAGATGACCTCGCCCTCGAGGCCTCCTCGCATGGGATCGACCAGCGCCGCCTCGACGGCGTTCGCCTCGCCGCCGCCGCCTTCCTCAACCTCACCCAGGACCACCTGGACTATCATGGCGACATGGCCAGCTATCAGGCGGCCAAGCTGAGGCTGTTCGACACGCTTCTGCCCCTGGGTGCTCCTGCAGTCCTCAATGCCGACTCCCCAGCCTTCCCGGCCTTCGCCGCCGCCGCTGTCCTGGCTGGGGCCGACCTGATCACCTTCGGCGTCGAGGGGCGGGACCTCAGGCTGGCCAGCCGCCAGGCGCGCCCCGGCGGGCAGGTTCTCGGGATCGAGCACGCCGGCCGCACCTGGCGAGTGGACCTCCCCCTGGCCGGCGCCTTCCAGGCCCTGAACGCCCTGGCCGCCGCGGGCCTCAGCCTTGCCGTCGGAGAAGCGCCTGAAGCCGTCTTCGGGGCCCTTGAGGGCCTGACCGGCGCCCCCGGCCGCCTCCAGAAGGTGGGGATCTCGGCCTCCGGCGCCGAGGCCTATGTGGACTATGCCCACACCCCTGACGGGCTCGAGACCGTGCTCCAGGCCCTGCGCCCCCACGCCTCGGGTCGTCTGGTGGTGGTCTTTGGAGCCGGCGGCGACCGGGACCGCACCAAGCGTCCCCTGATGGGCGAGGTCGCCGGCCGCCTGGCCGACCTGGCCATCGTCACTGATGACAATCCCCGCAGCGAAGACCCGGCGGTCATCCGCGCCGAGGTTCGGGCCGGCCATCCGGACCTGAAGGAGATCGGCGACCGCCGCGAGGCGATCCGGGCCGCCGTCTCGGGCCTGTCCGCGGGAGACGTACTGGTCGTGGCCGGAAAGGGGCATGAGCAGGGGCAGGTCGTCGCCGGGGTCACGCTTCCCTTCGATGACGTCGCAGAAACCCTTTCAGCCCTAGAGACGACCTGATGACCCGACGCTCGCTCTGGACCGCCGCCACCCTGGCAAAGGCGACCGGTGGCCGCGCCTCCCGGGCCTTCCAGGCGCATGGCGTCTCCATCGACACCCGCAGCCTCGAGCCCGGCGACCTCTTCATCGCCCTGGGCGGAGCCCGTGACGGGCACGAGTTTGTTGCGCAGGCCATGGCGGCTGGGGCGGCGGGGGTCCTGGCCTCACGCCCGGTCGAGACGCCCCACGTCCTGGTCCCCGACACCTTCCTTGCGCTCCAGGCCCTGGGCATTGCCGCCCGCGAGCGGGCTGCCCAGGCCCGGCGCGCGGCCATCACCGGTTCGGTAGGAAAGACCAGCGTCACCCAGGCGGTGGCGGCGGGACTAGCCCTGGCTGGCCGCGCCCATACCTCAGTCAAGAGCTACAACAACCACATCGGGGTTCCCCTGACCCTGGCCCGGATGCCCGCCGACACCGAGCGCGCGGTCTTCGAGATCGGCATGAACCACGCCGACGAGATCACACCCCTGTCCGGACTGGTCCGACCGCATGTGGTGGCCGTCACCACCGTCGGTCCTGTCCATGTCGAGAACTTCCCCGATGGCGAGACCGGGGTCGCCCGGGCGAAGGCCGAGATCTTCGACGGCGCAGCCCAGGGGGCGGTGGCGGTGTTGAACGCCGACAACCGCTGGTTCGGCTGCCTGTCCGCCCGGGCCCGGGCCCGGGGCCTTGTCGTGCGCAGCTTCGGCCGGGCGGAAGGGGCCGACGCCCGTCTCACCGACTTCGGGGTCGAGGCTGGGCGCGGCGTCATCCGCAGTGAGATCGACGGGCGCCCCGTCGACCTGACCCTGTCTCAGACCGGCGCCCACTGGGGCCTCAACGCCATGGCGGTCCTGCTGCTGCTCGAGGCGCTGGACGTCTCCCAGCAGGACGGCCTTGCTGCCCTCTCGGCCTTTGAGGCCCTACCCGGACGTGGCGCCGAAAGCCTCATCCGCAGCCACAGGGGCGACTTCACCCTGATCGACGAGAGTTACAACGCCAATCCCATTTCCATGGCCGCGACCATCGGCTCCCTGGGCGTCCGCAGGACCCAGGCGCGGCGGATCCTCGCCCTCACGGACATGCTCGAGCTTGGCGACGAGGCCGCCCGGTTCCATGCCGACCTTGCACGGCCCATCGCCGACGCGGGTATTGACCTGGTCTTCTGCGCCGGACCCCTGATGAAATCCCTCTGGGACGCCCTTCCTTCGACTCGGCGCGGGGGTTACGCGGTGGAGGCGTTGGAACTGGCGCCCATGATCTCCGCAGCCGTCGGGCAAGGCGATCTGGTCATGGTCAAGGGATCGAATGGGTCGCGGGCGGGCCTGGTCGCGGGTGCGCTTCGGGCCCTGGATCGCTCGGCCGGGGGGGCAGGCTGATGCTGTACTGGCTATACGAGCAGGCGGTGGCGGCGGGGGAGCATCATCCCCTGCTCAACCTCATGAAATACCTGACCTTCCGTACCGGGATGGCACTGTTCACGGCTCAGCTTGTGGTCGTGCTCATGGGATCGCGGTTCATTCGCTGGATGCAGGCCCGGCAGGGCAAGGGCCAGCCCATCCGGGCCGATGGTATCGAGCGCCACATCATCGAGAAGTCCGGCACCCCCACCATGGGTGGGGTGATGATCCTCGCCGGCCTGTTCACGGGTGCCCTCCTCTGGTGCGACCTCAGCAACGTCTACGTCTGGGCCGTTCTCCTGGTGACCGCTGGCTTCGGTGTCCTGGGCTTCCTGGATGACTACGCCAAGGTCACCCGGCAAAGCTCGGCCGGGGTCTCCGGGCGCCTCCGCCTCGTCGCCGAGACCCTGCTGGCGGGATCTGCTGTCCTGATGATGGTGCTCTGGGGGCGGAGCTCTGCCGGGGAGTCCGGGCTCTTTACGAGCGTGGCGGTCCCGGTCTTCAAGGACTTCCTGATCAACCTCGGCTGGTTCTACCTCGCTTTCGGGGCCTTCGTGGTCGTCGGTGCGGCCAATGCGGTGAACTTCACCGACGGCCTGGACGGCCTGGCGACGGTTCCGGTCATGATCGCGGCGGCGGCCTTCGGACTCATCGCCTATCTGGTCGGCAACGCTGTCTTTGCCTCCTACCTCCAGCTCCACCTCGTTCCCGGTGTCGGCGAGGTCGCGGTCTTTTGCGGGGCGATGATTGGCGCGGGCCTGGGCTTCCTCTGGTACAACGCCCCGCCCGCCAGGATCTTCATGGGTGACACCGGCTCCCTCGCCCTGGGCGGGGCCCTCGGCGCCATCGCCGTCGCCACCAAGCACGAGGTCGTCCTGGCCCTGATCGGCGGCCTGTTCGTGGCCGAGACCCTCTCGGTGATGATCCAGGTGGCCTACTTCAAGCGGACTGGAAAGCGCATCTTCCTGATGGCGCCGATCCACCATCACTTCGAGAAGCTGGGATGGTCGGAATCGACCATCGTCATCCGCTTCTGGATCATCTCCGTCATGCTGGCCATCCTTGGCCTCGCGACGCTGAAGCTCAGGTAGGGGAGGGCGCTTGATCCCGGTTCGCGGCTTCGAAGGCAAGACCGTCGCGGTCTTCGGGCTTGCCCGGACCGGACTGGCCGCCGCGCGCGCCCTCCTGGCCGGAGGCGCAGAGGTCGCGGTTTGGGACGAGCGCGCCCAGGGCCTGGCCGCGGCGCAGGCGGAAGGGTTCCAGATTGTCGATCTCTCGGTCGCCGAATGGTCCCAGTACGACGCCCTTGTCCTCTCGCCGGGCGTGCCCCTGACCCATCCCGAGCCCCACTGGACCGTCCAGATGGCCCAACAGGCCGGGGTTGAGATCATTGGCGACATCGAGCTCTTCGCCCGCGCCGTGAACCTGGCACCTGCGCACAAGCGCCCGCACATCGTCGCCATCACCGGCACCAATGGCAAGTCGACCACCACCGCCCTGATCGGCCATGTCTGCGCCCAGGCAGGTCGGGATACTCGGGTCGGCGGCAATATCGGGGTGGGGGTCCTGGACCTGCCCGACATGCACGGTGGCGCGGTCTATGTCCTGGAGCTCTCCTCCTACCAGCTTGACCTCACCTCGAGCCTGAAGCCGGACGTCGCCGTCATCCTCAACATCTCGCCAGACCACCTGGACCGACATGGGGGCATGGAGGGCTACGTGGCCGCCAAGCGGCGGATCCTCCTGAACCAGGGCCCGGGGGACACCTCGGTCATCGGGGTCGACGATCCCTGGGGCCAGAGGATCTGCACCGAGGCCAAGTCGGCGAACCGCCGGACTATCGTGCCGGTCTCGGCCTCCAAGGCCATCGGCCGGGGCGTCTATGCCCTTCAGGGCCAGTTGTATGACGCCACCGGGGACAGGGCGGTTCAGGTCGCCGACCTCAACCGTGCGCGCTCGCTTCCCGGCCGCCACAACTGGCAGAACGCGGCGGCGGCCTACGCCGCGGTCCGGGGCCTGGGGGTCTCCCCCGCCGACATCGCTGATGGTCTGCTCAGCTTTCCGGGGCTGGCCCACCGGATGGAGACCGTCGGGCACATCCGGGGCGTGCGCTTCGTCAACGACTCAAAAGCCACCAACAGCGATGCGGCCCGCCAGGCCCTTGCCAGCTATAGGCGGGTCTACTGGATCGCGGGTGG
Organism: Phenylobacterium deserti; assembly: GCA_945859865.1. GTDB lineage: Bacteria > Pseudomonadota > Alphaproteobacteria > Caulobacterales > Caulobacteraceae > Phenylobacterium > Phenylobacterium deserti_B. Next base: position 13,039 of record CAMAOY010000017.1, on the reverse strand, counting down.
GCGGGCCAAGGACGGCGGGATCGAGTCCCTCTCCGACCTCTTCCCGCGGGTAGCGCGCGCCTATCTGATCGGGGAGGCGGCGGGGGATTTCGCCCAGACCCTCGAGGGAAAGGTCCCCAATGTCGCCTGCACCCACCTCGGTGCAGCGGTGGCCCAGGCCTTCGCCGACGCCCAGGCGTCCGGTGAGGGCGGCATTGTGCTCCTGTCGCCGGCCTGCGCTTCCTTCGACCAGTTTGTGGACTTCGAGGCCCGGGGCCACGCCTTCCGCGAAGCCGTGTGCGAACTGGCCGGAGCGGTGGCTGCTGGCGAGGCGGAAGCATGAGCCCGAATCCCGCCCACCAGGCCTTCGCCCGGTCCGACCGCACCCGCATCGGAGTGTGGTGGTGGACCATGGACCGCTGGCTGCTGGGTGCGGTGGCCGTCCTGATGGTCCTGGGCGTCACGATGTCCTTTGCCGCCAGTCCCGCCGCTGCCGCGCGGATGAATATCGGCGACCCTTTCCACTTCGCGCTCAGGCAGTGCGTCTTCGCCGCCGCCGGTGCCGCCATACTGATCGGTGCCTCCCTCCTCGATGATCGGGGGGTCCGCAGGGCGGCCTTCTTCATCTACCTGGCGGCCATCCTCATCATGGTGGCACTGCCCTTCATTGGGTACAGCGCCAAGGGCGCGACGCGATGGCTCGACCTCGGCGGATTTTCCCTGCAGCCCTCCGAGTTCATGAAGCCCGCCCTGATCGTCCTGGTCGCCTGGATGTTCGCCGAGGCGCAGAAGGGACAGGGCGTGCCTGGGGTGACCATCGCCTTCGCCCTCTACGGGATTTCCGTGGCCCTGCTGCTGATTCAGCCGGACGTGGGGCAGACTATCCTGATCTCGGTGGCCTTCGGCGCGGCTTTCTGGATGGCGGGAGTGCCCATCTCCTGGGTGATGGGGCTGGGCGTTTTCACCACCGGCGGTCTGATGTCGACCTATTTCCTCTTTCCACATGTGGCCAGTCGCGTGGACCGGTTCATCAACCCTGAGGCCGCGGACACTCACCAGGTGGACCGAGCGGCCGAGGCCATCGCTGCAGGGGGCTTATTCGGCCGCGGACCCGGCGAGGGGGTCATGAAGCGCCATGTGCCGGACCTGCACACCGACTTCATCTATTCCGTCGCGGCCGAGGAATACGGACTCATCTTCTCCCTGATCCTGATCGGCCTCTTCGCCTTCCTGGTGATCCGCGGGCTCCATCGGGCCCTGAAGCTCTCCGATCCCTTTCAGCAGGTCGCGGCCGCGGGCCTCTTCGTCCTGGTGGGCGAGCAGGTCCTGATCAATGTGGCCGTCAACCTCAACCTGATCCCCACCAAGGGCATGACCCTTCCCTTCATTTCCTACGGGGGGTCCTCAATGTTGGCGATCTGCCTGACACTGGGCCTTGCCCTCGCCCTGACCCGCCGCCGTCCGGGTGCCTACGCCCAGGGCTGAGCCGCCTTCGCCCCTACCCAACCCACCGGGAGTCCCGTAAATCTCGCCCATGCAGAAGATCGCTGTCGTCGCCGCCGGGGGAACAGGCGGACACCTGTTCCCGGCCCAGGCCCTCGCGGAGGCCCTGATCGCCCGGGGCTGGCGGATCGTCCTGGCCAGTGACGAACGCGTCGCCGCCCTGGCGGAGTCCTTTCCGGCCGAGCGACGGATCGGCCTGTCGGCCCGCACCTTCCGGCCCGGCGACATCTTCGGCATGATCCAGGCCGGGTTCGCGATCTTCGCTGGCGTCATGCAGGCCCGTGCAGCCTATCGCGAAATTCGTCCGGACGTGGTGATCGGCTTCGGCGGCTATCCCTCGGCACCTGGGCTGCTCGCCGCCCTTACCCAGAACCTGCCCACCGTCCTGCATGAGCAGAATGCGGTGATGGGCAGGGCGAATCGGCGGCTGGCCGGTCGCGTCCGCGCCGTGGCCTGCGCCTTTCCGATCCTTCAGAAGGCCCCCCCCGGCGTGGCCGAGCGCGCCGTCGTTGTGGGCAATCCGGTACGGGCGGAAATCCGCGCCATCGCCGAGGTTCCCTACGAACCGCCGACCGAGACCGGTCCGATCCGCCTTCTCATCACTGGCGGCAGCCAGGGCGCCCGGCTTCTGTCCGAGTTGATGCCCGCCGCCATCGCCGCCCTGCCGGAGGCCCTGCGCGACCGGCTTGAGGTCCAGCAGCAGACCCGCAAGGAAAGCCTCGACCTCGCCCGGCAGATCTATGCCGACGCCAACGTCAAGGCTGAGATTGCCCCCTTCTTCCGCGACATGGCCGGCCGCCTGAAGGCGGCGCACCTGGTGATCGGAAGATCCGGCGCCGGTTCGGTCTGCGAGTTCGCGATCGCCGGCCGCCCGGCCATCCTCGTACCGCTGGCGGTCGCCCTCGATGACGACCAGGGACAGAACGCGCAGGTCATGGCGGATGCCGGCGGTGCCGTGATCGCCCGGGAGGACCAGCTGACCGTGGAGACCATGTCCAGGGCCCTCGAAAAGCTTCTGTCTCAGCCCGACAGGCTGGTCCGGATGGCCGAGGGCGCCCGCAGCCTCTCGCGGCCCGACGCCGCCGAACGCCTGGCCGACCTGGTCCAGGCCGTCGCTGCGGAAGGACGCCGCGGATGAACCGCAGAAGGCCCACGCCCTTCGACATCGGGCCGGTCCACTTCGTCGGGATCGGCGGGATCGGCATGAGCGGCATCGCCGAGATCATGCTGCGGGTCGGGTATACGGTGCAGGGCTCGGACGCCCGCGCCAGCGCCAATACCGAGCGCCTTGAAAAACTGGGGGCTCGCATCTTCATCGGCCAGCAGGCCGGCAATCTCGGGGCCGCCTCCGCCGTGGTCTATTCGACGGCGATCCAGCCCGATAATCCCGAGCTGGTCGAGGCCCGCCGCCGCCGCCTGCCCCTGGTCCGCCGCGCCGAGATGCTGGCCGAGCTCATGCGCCTGCAGTTCTCGGTGGCGGTCGGCGGGACCCACGGCAAGACCACCACCACCTCCATGATCGCCGCCCTGCTGGACGCCGGCGGCCTGGATCCCACCGTGATCAACGGGGGGATCATCAATGCCTATGGCGCCAACGCCAAGGTGGGGCAGGGGGACTGGATGGTCGTGGAGGCCGACGAGTCTGATGGCACCTTCCTGCGGCTGAGGGCTACCTGCGCCGTCGTCACCAATATCGACCCCGAGCACCTCGATCACTACGGCTCCTTCGAAGCCGTCCGGCGGGCCTTCCAGGAATTCGTCGAAAGCGTTCCCTTCTATGGCTTCGCAGCCGTCTGCACGGATCACCCGGAGGTCCAGGCCATGGTCGCCCGGGTCGAGAACCGGCACCTGGTGACCTATGGCGTGAATCCCCAGGCCGAGGTCCGGGCCGAGCATATCGAGATGGGACCGGACGGCTGCCGGTTCGACGTCGTCATCCGGCCCCATGAGGGACCCGCCCTGGAATGGCCCGGCCTGCACCTGCCCATGGCAGGACACCACAACGTGCTGAACGCCCTCGCAGCCATCGCGGTCGCGCGTGAGCTGGGAGTCGGCGAAGACGACATCCGTAGCGGCCTTGCGGGATTCGGCGGCGTGCGCCGGAGGTTCACCACAACCGGCGTCGCCCGGGGTGTCCGCATCGTCGATGACTACGGCCATCACCCGGTCGAGATCGCTGCTGTCCTGCAGGCGGCCCGGGCGGTCACGGGGGGGCGGGTCGTGGCTGTGGTCCAGCCCCACAGGTACTCCCGCCTGAAAGACCTGTTCCAGGACTTCTGTTCCTGTTTCAACGACGCCGACACCGTCATTGTCTCGGATGTCTACGCGGCGGGCGAGGCGCCCCTGGAAGGCGCCAGCCGCGACTCCCTGGTCGAGGGCCTCAGGCGCCATGGGCACCGCAGGGTCCTGGCGCTTTCCGGGCCTGACGCCCTCGCTGCCCTGGTCGGTGCCGAGACCTCGCCCGGCGACCTCGTGATCTGCCTGGGGGCGGGGGATATCACCGCCTGGGCCTACGCCCTGCCCGGCCAGCTCGAGGCCCTGGCCCCGTGAGCTGGCGGGAACGGTTGCCGGAAGTTCGCGGGCGCCTGCTCAGGGACGAGCCCCTTGCCCCTTTCACCTGGTTGCGCGTTGGCGGACCGGCCGACGTCCTGTTCCTGCCTGCCGACGAAGCGGACCTCGCCGGCTTCCTGGTCGCGCTCGACCCGTCCACGCCGGTCACGCCCCTGGGCCTCGGCTCCAACACCCTGGTGCGTGACGGGGGGGTTGAGGGCGTTGTCATCCGCCTGGCTGGCCGGGCCTTCTCCCGGATCGAGCGGGTGGGAGACCGGCGGCTCGCGGCCGGCGCGGCGGCCCTCGACGCCCATCTCGCCCGGGAAGCGGCGGCGGCCGGGCTGGCGGGCCTGGAGTTCTACCGGGGCGTGCCCGGCTCCATCGGCGGGGCCCTGGTAATGAACGCCGGATGCTATGGCGCCGAAACGGCGGACGTCCTGGTCGAGGCCCGGGCGGTAGCCCGCGACGGGCGGATCGTCACCCTCCCGGCGGCAGGGATGGAATTCAGCTACCGGCGCAGCGCCAGGGCAGCGGCAGGCGACCTGATCTTCACGGCCGGCCTGTTCGAGGGGCAACCCGACGATCCGGCGGCGATCACCGCCCGGATGGACGAGATCACCCGTCGCCGCGAGGCTAGCCAGCCCATCCGCGAGAAGACCGGCGGATCGACCTTCAAGAACCCCGAAGGGTATTCGGCCTGGAAGCTGGTGGATGAGGCCGGATGGCGGGGTCGGCCCTTTGGCGGTGCCATGTTCTCTCCCCAGCACGCCAATTTCCTGATCAACAGCGGCGAGGCGACGGCGGCGGACCTCGAGGGCCTGGGCGAGGCGGTGCGCGCCGACGTTGAGGCCAGGACCGGGGTCCGCCTGGAGTGGGAGATCCGCCGCATCGGCCGTCCGGCGTCCGCGCCTTGACAGGCACCGCCGTCCGCGCGACGCCCCGGCCCGTCCTTCTCCTGGAGTTCGCCCATGCCAGAGCCTGATTCCCGCCCGCTGGCCGGTCGTCACGTCGCGGTCCTTCTCGGCGGCCTGTCCTCGGAGCGCGAGGTGAGCCTGGTCTCCGGCGCCGCCTGCGCCGACGCCCTCGAGCGCCTGGGCGCCCGGGTGTCCCGGGTCGATGCTGGCCGCGACCTGGCCGATGTGCTGGTCCGTCTCTCCCCGGATGTCTGCTTCAACGCCCTGCACGGCGTCTGGGGAGAGGACGGCTGCGTCCAGGGCGTCCTGGAGACCCTTGGTCTGCCCTACACCCATTCTGGAGTCCTGGCCTCGGCCCTGGCCATGGACAAGACCCGCGCCAAGGCGGTCCTTTCCGCGGCTGGCGTGACCGTGCCGGGAGGCGGGCTGTACGACCGGCGCCTGGCCGCCGCAGGCCATGTCATGCCCCCGCCCTATGTGATCAAGCCTAACGCCGAGGGTTCGTCGGTCGGGGTCTTCATCGTCCAGGCAGGTGCCAACACCCCGCCCCAAGCGATCGCAGCCGCCGACTGGGCCCTGGGCGAAGAGGTCCTCGTCGAGCCCTACATCCCGGGGCTGGAGCTCGCTGTCGGGGTCATGGACGGCCGGGCCATGATGGTGACCGAGATCGTGCCCGCGTCTGGATTCTACGACTATGAGGCCAAGTATGGCGAAGGGGGCTCTACCCACGTGCTCCCTGCCCGGATTTCCCAGGAAGTGGCCGACCGGGCCCGTCGCCTGGCCGAGGTCTCCCACGCGGCCCTGGGCTGTTCCGGTGTGACCCGTTCGGACCTTCGTTATGACCCCGTTAACGACATTCTGGTTCTTCTGGAAGTGAACACGCAGCCCGGAATGACGCCGACTTCACTCGTCCCCGAGCAGGCCGCCGCAATCGGTGTGGCGTTCGACCAATTGGTGCTCTGGATCACGGAGGACGCCCATGCCCGCGGCCATGCGGGGAGGATCGTCGGCTAGGCCGACCGGGCAGGGTGCGGCGCAGGCCGCAGCCCGGGGCCGCGGGGTCGCGCCTGCTGGCGGACCCTCGGCGGCGGCCATCCTCCTGGCGGCTCTCGCGGTCATCCTGGCGGCCCTGGTCCTGATCCTCGCAACCGGCGGACGGGGGGCCCGCATGGCCCAGACCACCCGCGCGGATATCGCCCAGCGCCTCGCGGCTGCAGGCTTCCGGCTCGACGCCGTGCGGGTCAAGGGTGCCTCCCCCCTCGCCACTGGTGACATCCTCAAGGCCGCCGGGCTCTACAAGGGCCAGCCATTGGCTGACATGGATCTGGACGTCATCCGCCAGCGCATCGAGTCTGTGGGCTGGGTTCATGACGTCCGGGTCGTGCGGCTCCTTCCGGACACCCTCCTCATCCAGGTGGTTGAGCGTCGCCAGCTCGCCGTCTGGCAGTCCGGAGGGCAGCGGCAGGTCATCGACGTCCGCGGCGCCCCGATCCCGGAGGCCGACCCGACCCTGTTCGCAAGCCTGCCCCTGGTCGTAGGTGCGGGTGCGGACAAGGCGGCGGCCACCATTCTTCTTGAATTGAGCCGGCGTCCGCTGGTTCTGTCCCAGGTGGAGGCCCTGGTCCGGGTGGACCAGAGGCGCTGGGACCTTAGGCTCAGGTCAGGGGGGCTGATCCAGCTGCCTGCCCTTGATGAGGCCGCCGCCCTGCGACGGCTGGATGAACTCGACCAGGCGTCGGGGCTGATGCGCATCGGCTTCGAGCGCCTGGACCTGCGGGACCCGGCCGTGGTGGCCGTGCGCCCGAGGACCGGAGGGGCGGTTGCCGCCTCGCCGGAGCTGCCGCCTGAAGGGGCGTCAAAGGGATGATGGGGGTTTCAGGTGGCCATGATTGAAGCGCGTCGGGAGTCCCGGGATGGCCTGAAGGCGGCCCTGGGGCGACAGGCTGTCACCGCCGCAGTGGACCTCGGGGCCAGCAAGGTCGCCTGCTTCATCATGAAGCCGGACGGAGTCCGGCGCGTCGACCGGACCCTGACCACCGCCGGCGTGGCCCACGTCCAGTCCCGGGGGGTTCGCAACGGATCGATCATCAACATCGACGAAGCCTCCGAGGCGGTCGCCCAGGCTGTTGAGCGTGCCGAGAGCATGGCAGAGGTCCGCGTTCAGGGCGTCACCGTCACCACCGCGGGCGGGCAACTCGCCGGACGCCGGGTGGCAGGACGGGTCTCCCTCGGCGCCCGGCCGATCTCCGACGACGACCTCGCCCGGGCCATCCGTTCGGCCATGACCCAGCTGAAGCTGCTGGACCGCAAGGCCATCCATATCCTGCCGGTGTCCTGGAGCGTCGACGGACAGTCGGGTATCCGGGATCCCCGCCAGATGTTCGGACGTATCCTGGGCGTCGAGCTGCTGGTGGTGACCATCACCGAGGCGGCCTACCGAGTCCTGGCGACCTGCGTCGAGCGGGCCCACCTGACCTTCGAGGGCGTCGCCGCCGCGCCCTTCGTCTCGGCCCTCGCAGCCCTCGAGGAAGACGAGATGGATCTGGGCGCCGTCTGCATCGACATGGGCGGAGGCTCAACCTCAGCGGCCATCTTCTCTGGTGGCAGTCTGTTGCATGTCGAGACTGTCCCGGTAGGCGGCCAACATGTGACTTCTGACATCGCCCGGGGACTTTCGACCTCCTGGGCCGGTGCAGAGCGTATCAAGACGCTGCATGGGTCGGCCATCGCCTCAGCCAATGAGGACAAGGAAATGATCGAGGCTCCGCCCCGCGGCGACGACCCGGGAGCCGGTCCGGTGATCGCCCCCAGGTCCCTGCTCAAGGGCATCATCGCCCCCCGGGTCGAGGAAACCATGGAACTCCTGCGCGATCGCCTCAAGGCGTCGGGTGCCTCCGTCGAGTTGGGTGCCGGGCTGATCCTGACGGGTGGCGCAAGCCAGCTGGCAGGGGTCCGCGAGGTCGCCCTGAGGGTCTTCGACCGGCCGGTCCGGCTGGGCCGTCCGCGCCGGGTTCCTCATCTTGCCGACGCGGCCTCCGGCCCGGCTTTCTGCGCTGCCGCGGGAGTTCTCCAGAGGGCCGCATTCGGCCCCCGGGAAGCCGTGGCGGCCCGCGCCCTGGTCAATCTCGGCGTCCGCCGCGAATCCCTGGATTCACGGACCAACCCGATGATCCGCGCCGCCGTCTGGCTGAGAGACAACCTCTGAGGCACCGGCTCCGCCCCGGCGTCGCAAAACCGTCGATTTTGTGCACAGGAAAGCGTGTCCAGGCCTCGACGGGCCTCCGACTCGGGATAAGCCATTAACGCCAAATTAAGGGCGATGGGGGGACGATTAACCCTGTCGTCGGACCGGTTTGACTGGGCGTTCCAGCGTGCCGGAGAAACGTCTGACGGAGGACGCGAGGGTCTCATGGCAATTGCACTTTCCGCGCCGCGCGCGACCGAACTCAAGCCGCGCATCGTCGTCTTCGGTGTCGGAGGCGCAGGCGGGAACGCCGTCAATAACATGATCGACGCCGGCCTCGAGGGCGTTGAGTTCGTGGTCGCCAATACGGACGCCCAACAGCTGGCCTTTGCCAAGACCGACCGCCGCATCCAGCTCGGGGTTACGGTGACCCAGGGCCTCGGCGCAGGGGCTCATCCCGAGGTGGGAATGAGCGCCGCCGAAGAGTCCATTCCCGAGATCGGTGAGCACCTCGACGGTGCCCACATGGTCTTCATCACTGCTGGTATGGGCGGCGGCACGGGCACCGGCGCTGCGCCGATCATCGCCAAGGCCGCCCGCGAGCGCGGCATCCTGACCGTCGGCGTTGTCACCAAGCCCTTCCACTTTGAAGGCCGTCACCGGATGCGCCTGGCTGACAGCGGCATTTCCGAGCTGCAGCGCTATGTCGACACCCTGATCGTCATCCCGAACCAGAACCTGTTCCGCGTCGCCAACGAACGGACGACCTTCGCCGAAGCCTTCGGCATGGCCGACCAGGTCCTGCATTCCGGCGTCCGGTCCATCACCGACCTGATGGTGCTGCCCGGCCTGATCAATCTCGACTTCGCCGATGTCCGCACGGTCATGACCGAGATGGGCAAGGCGATGATGGGTACTGGCGAGGCCGAGGGCGAAGATCGCGCCCTGATGGCCGCCAATAACGCCATCCAGAACCCGCTGCTGGACGAAGTCTCCCTGCGCGGCGCCAAGGCCGTCCTGGTCAACGTCACCGGCGGCCTCGACATGACCCTGCTGGAGGTCGACGAAGCCGCCAACGCCATTTCGGAGCAGGTGGACCCCGAGGGCAACATCATCTTCGGCGCCGCCTTCGATCCGTCCCTCGAGGGCAGGATCCGCGTCTCGGTCGTTGCCACCGGCATGGACGGGGCGTCCATGTCCGCCATTGAGCCGCGTCCCACCCGCACGATCTCCCAGCCGCCGGCCCTGCGCTTCGCCGACCCTGTCGCTGCCCAGGCGGTGCCCGGGCTGGCGTCCCGGGCCCTGTCCGTCGAGGCCGAGGCGAGGATCGAGCCCGCGGCTCCGGCGATGATCTTCTCCGCGCCTGAGCCGGAGCCTGTCGAGCCCGCCCTGTTCTCGGATGCGGCCGGCCCGGCTCCCGAGTTCCTGGCCCCCAAGCAGGGCGACCTCCTCTCTGCGTCAGCCACGCCTGCGACAGTGGCCGCCACCGAGCCTGGTCCCTCTATCCGGCCCCTCGAACCGGCCCTGAAGAAGATCATCGATCCCATGGTCGCCGACGACGACGACTTCGACAGCATCTTCCCGACATCCATCGCCCCACCGCCAGCCAAGGCGGGCGGCTTTCGTCTCTGGGGCCCCAAGCGCCCGGCGCGCTTTGATCCGCCCCCCGCGATGGCGGCTTCGCCCCGCGCCGGCGGTGCCCTGCCTTCCGAGGCGCCTGGAGAGGCGGCCGTGCCGGAAGGCGAGGACCTGAACATCCCGGCCTTCCTGCGCCGCCTGGCGAACTAGACCCCTCACGGGACGTCAGAATGATAGGGCCCGCCGGTTCTCCGGTGGGCCCTTTCCCTTTCCGCAATCCTTCAGGATTCAATGGGCTTAGCCCTGGAAACATTACGAAACGCAACGTGTTTTGCGGCACTGCAGCAGGCCGCTTATCTCCCGGATTGGCGGAGTGTTTGTCCGTCCCTGTCACCCGGAGGCTTGTCTTGGCCGAAGTTGCGTTCCAGCACACCGTACGCAGCCCTGTTCGTTTCGCCGGGATCGGTGTTCACACCGGCGCCCACGCCCGGGTCGTCGTGCTGCCCGCGCCTGCCGGCGCCGGCGTGGTCTTCGTGCGGACGGACATCTGCGACCAGGACAACCGGGTTCCGGTCAGCGGCGAGGCGGTCTGCAAGACCCAGCTGGGGACTGTGATCACCAATGCGGCCGGCGTCACGGTCGCCACCATCGAGCACCTGATGGCCGCCCTGGTCATGGTTGGTGTGGACAATGCTCTCATCGAGATCGACGGCCCCGAGATGCCGATCATGGACGGCTCCGCCCTCGACTTCGTCCACGGGCTCGACGCCGCGGGTCTGACCCGGCAGGGAAAGCTTCGTCAGTACATTGAGATCCTCGATGTGGTCGAGGTGATCGAGGGCGACAAGCGCGCCGCCCTGCGTCCGGCGGACGGCTTCGAAGTGGCCTTCGAGATCGCCTTCGCCTCCCGCGCCATCGGCCGGCAGGCCGTGGACCTGAAGATGGATGGTGAAGCCTTCCGTCGAGAGCTTGCCGACTGCCGCACCTTCGGCTTCCTGCACGAGGTCGAGGCCTTGAGGGCCATGGGCCTGGCCCGGGGCGGCTCGATGGACAACGCCGTAGTGATTGACGGCGATGAGATCCTGAACGCTGAGGGCCTGCGCCGGCCCGACGAATTCGTCCGCCATAAGGCCCTTGACGCGATTGGCGATCTCTTCGTCCTCGGAGCGCCCGTCATCGGCCGGTTCGAAGGCGTCCTGGCCGGTCACGCCCTGAACAATGCCGTTGTCCGGGCCCTGCTGGCCTCGCCCCACGCCTGGCGGATGCGCACCCTGGCCCCGCAAATGGCCGAAGCGGTCTGAGCGACGCCGTGGACGTTGGCGTCGGCTCCGGCGTCGTGTAGAACCTTGACCGGTCAGGCGCGGGGGCGCGCTCTTGTCCTTTGAGGTGATTGTGTCCGTGCTTCTCAGATCCTGGACCGCGCCGGCCCTCGTGGCCCTTGCGGCAGCCCTCGCCCTTTCGGGCTGCGCCGCCCAGCCCAAGAAGCAGCGCCTTGTCTACGAGGAGCGGCCTGTTGAGCTGCTCTACTCCACGGGGTCCGCGCGCCTGGATGCGCGCCAGTGGGCCCAGGCCGTGGACTACTTCTCCGAGGTCGAGCGCCAGCACCCCTACTCGGAGTGGTCGCGCCGGGCGATCCTGATGACCGCCTATGCCAACTACCAGGCAGGGAATTACATCGAGGCGATCGGCGATGCCGACCGGTTTCTGTCGCTCTATCCGGGCAATCCCTCTGTCGGCTATGCCTACTACCTCAAGGCCGTCTGCTACTTTGACCAGATCGTCGACGTCGGCCGTGACCAGGCGGCGACCGGACAGGCGCTCGCGGCCCTGCGGGATGTCGCTCAGAGGTATCCGCAGACCGAGTACGCCGCCGACGCCCGGCTGAAGATCGACATGGTCAATGACCAGCTCGCGGGCAAGGAGATGTCCGTGGGGCGCTTTTACCTGCGAGGCGGCGACACGCTTGCGGCCATTGGGCGGTTCCAGACCGTCCTCCAGCGCTACCAGACGACCACCCATGCTCCCGAGGCGCTCTATCGCCTGGTCGAGGCCAACCTGACCCTGGGCCTTGCCGAGGAGGCCAAGCGCAATGGCGCTGTCCTGGGCTACAACTATCCTGGCGACTATTGGTACGGCGAGGCCTACAGCCTCCTGACCTCCAAGGACCTGAAGCCTGCTGTGGTTCCCGACGCGAAAGCCAAGCGCGGGTTCCAGCTGCCCTTCTCCAAGGACCCCGCCAAGACCCTCCCACCCGCCGTCGCCGAGGCGCCCCGGCCCCCCGGGGCGGGCTGACCCGTCCCCGACGCTCGGACGGACTTCCAGTCCGGCCGATTCGCGGCGAACCTGTCCCTATGCTCACCGGCCTCTGGATCCGAGAAGTTGTCCTGATCGAGAGCCTGGACCTGGTCGTGGGTCCAGGGCTGACGGCCCTCACGGGTGAGACCGGCGCCGGCAAGTCCATCCTCCTCGACGCCCTGGGTCTGGCGACCGGTGCCCGGGCGGAATCGGGCCTGGTCCGCCAGGGGGCCAGCCAGGCCAGCGCCGCCGCAGCCTTTTCCCTTCCTCCGGGCCATGCAGTCTGGAGCCTCCTCGAGGCCCGGGGGCTTGAAGCTGCGCCTGGCGAGGACCTGATCCTGCGCCGGGTCCTGTCCACGGATGGCCGGAGCCGGGCCTTCATCAACGACCAGCCCGCCAGCGTCGCCGCCCTGCGGGAGATCGGCGCCCTCCTGGTCGAGGTTCACGGCCAGCATGAAACGGTCGGTCTGCTGGATTCGCGCACCCATCGGGACCTGCTCGACGCTTTCGGCGGCTGCGCTGACGGGGTCCGCAGGACCGGCGAGACCTGGAAGGCCTGGCGGGAGGCGGAGGCGGCCCTAGAGGCCCTGATCCGCGACGCTGCCGCGAGCGCCGCCGAGGCCGAGGAGGCCTCACGCATCCTGGCTGAACTTGACCAGCTGGCGCCTGAAGCCGGGGAGGAGGCCACCCTGGCCGAGACCCGGGCCGTCCTTGGGGCGGCGGAGAAGGCGCTGGCGGATATCTCCCAGGCCGGCGAAGCGCTGGACGGCCTGTCCGCGCGTCTGGCCACCGCCCTCCGGGCCCTGGGCCAGGCCCGAAGCCGGGCCCTGCAGGCGGGGGCGGACGCCGAGGGCGCCGCGGTCCGACGCCTGGCGGATGCGGAATCCGCCCTCGACTCTCTTTTCAGTGGTCTCCAGGAGGCCGAGTCCTCCGTCGAAGCGGCCGCGACGGCCTTTGCCTTCCGTCCCGATGACCTTGAGACGGCGGAGGAGCGCCTGTTCGCCCTGCGGGCGGCGGCCCGGAAGCTGGGGTGTGC